>NZ_JACADR010000165.1 GCF_016106005.1 Roseomonas rosulenta | reverse complement strand
GGCGCGGCGCCCGCGCCGGGCGTGACCTCGGCCGGGCCGATGGCGAAGCCCGCGCCCCCCTGCCCGGCGAAGAAGGCGGCGCGCTGGAAGTCCCAGGCGCCGGGATAGGCGGGCGCCGAGGGCGCGCGGACCAGGGCGCGCAGGCTGATCCGGTCGCCGGGTGCCGGCCGCGCCGGGTCGTTGCCGCGCAGGCGCACGCGGATGGTCCGCGGCTGCGGCGCTTCGTCGGGTCCGAAGCGCGCCTCGGCCAGCGTCACGCGCAGGCCCTCGGGCAACAAGTCGACATCCTGCACGATGCCGCTCAGCACGACGGCACGCAGCGGCGGTGCCGTAGCGGGCGGGGCGGCGGCGGCGTGCAGCAGCGCGGCGCCGAACCCCAACCCGGCGGCGGCACACAGGCCGATGAGCCAGCCCGCATGAGGCGCGCGCGTCGCGACCAGCCAGGCCAGCACCACCAGCAGCGGCCCAGGTGCCGCGGCCCAGAGCGCCGGTTCCTCGCGCAGCGCGAAATAGCCGAGGATGCCCGCGCCCATCGCCACCGCGAGCCAGGGCGCGAGGCGCCCGCGCTCACCGGCCAGCAGCACCTCGACGCGCTGCGCCGCGGCGGCCAGGATGGCGCCGATGCGGCCTGCGGCTTCTCGCGCATTGGTGCTGGACAGGTTGGTGTTCCACAACTCCTGCGTTTATTCTGGCACGGCGCGGCCCGGGCGCGGGAGGGGTTTGCGCCCTGGTGCTGCGATCTGGTCTAACGGGCGCCTGCTTGATCGAGCCCAGGTGACATGACCGTCCGTACCCGCTTCGCCCCCTCCCCCACCGGCTACCTGCATATCGGCGGCGCGCGCACCGCGCTGTTCAACTACCTGTTCGCCCGCCACCACAAGGGCGCCTACCTGCTGCGGATCGAGGACACTGACCGCGAGCGATCGACCCAGGCCGCGGTGGACCAGATCCTCGAGAGCCTCGCCTGGCTCGGCCTCTCGCCTGACGAACCCCCGGTCTTCCAGGCGAGCCGCGAGGCGCGCCATGCCGAGATCGCGCACGCCCTGCTCGCGATGGGCAAGGCCTATCGCTGCTGGGCGACGCCCGAGGAGCTGGCGCAGATGCGCGAGCAGGCCGCCGCCGAGGGCCGCCCGCCGCGCTACGACCGCCGCTGGCGCGACCGCGAGCCCGGCCCGGAGCAGGCAGGAAAGCCCTACGCCATCCGCATCAAGGCGCCGATCGAGGGCGAGACGGTGGTGGCAGACCTGGTGCAGGGCGAGGTGCGCGTCCAGAACACCGAGCTGGACGACATGATCATCCTGCGCAGCGACGGCACGCCCACCTACCTCCATGCGGTGGTGGTGGACGACCACGACATGGAGATCACGCACGTCATCCGCGGCGACGACCACCTCACCAACACCTTCCGCCAGTGCATGGTCTATGACGCGATGGGCTGGCGGCGGCCGCATTTCGCGCATATCCCGCTGATCCACGGCGCGGATGGCGCCAAGCTGTCGAAGAGGCACGGCGCCGTTTCCGTGCTCGATTTCCGCGAGCAAGGCTACCTGCCCGAGGCCGTGAACAACTACCTGCTGCGCCTGGGCTGGGGGCATGGCGACGAGGAGATCGTGCCCCATGACCGCGCAGTCGAGCTGTTCGACATCAAGGATGTCGGCCGCGCGGCGTCGCGCATGGATTATGCGAAGCTCACGCACCTCAACGGCGTGTATCTGCGCCAGGCCGATGATGCGCGGCTGACGCGCGCGGTGCTCGAGACGCTCACGAAGCGCGGCGCGCTGTTCGGGACGGATGGCGCGCAGCGCGTGGCGATGCTGATGCCGGACCTGAAGGAGCGCGCGCGCACGCTGGAGGAACTGGCGGGTGCTGCCGCCTTCGCCGCGCATGAGAGCCTGCCGGCGATCGACGACAAGGCGCTGGCCGCGCTGACGCCGGAGGCGCGTGCGCGGCTGCGCGACGTCGCCGAGTTCCTCGCGGATGCGCCGTGGGAGAAGGCCGACCTCGAGCAATGGCTGCGCGACTATGCCGAGGTGAAGGCAGTGAAGCTGAAGGACATCGCCCAGCCGCTGCGCGCGGCGCTGTGCGGCAGCCTGACCAGCCCGCCGATCAACGCGGTGCTGTGGGCGCTCGGGCGCGACGAGAGCCTGCTGCGGATCATCGCGGCGGCGGGCGACGGCGCATGATGGCGCGGCGGCGCCGAGCCTCGCCGGGCTGAGCCGGCGCGGCCGATCAGGGCCGGGCCAGGGCGCATGCGCGGGTGGACGCATCGGGCGCGGTGGCGCTGCGTGTCCTGCGCGTGATGGCGTCGCATGAGGTGCCGGAGCCGATCCGGTTGGCGGGACCGAAGCTGCGGTTCAGGCTGGGCTCATGCGCCAGGCGTGCGGCCCGGCAGGCTCCAGCCGCGCGAAGCGGTCCCACCCCGCCAGCGCGCCGTGCAGCAGCGCCTCCCAGGCCGCCAGCATCGCCGGCGCGTCCAGGCCGCGCAGCAGGGCGATGCCCTCGCGCGTAACCACCACGCTGCCATCGGGCTGCGGTTCGGCCCGCGCGGAATCGCCCTCGGCCGCCGCCAACGCCACCATGAAGGCCGCGAAGTCCGTTGCGCCGAGGGCCACGGCCGTCGCATGGACATGCTGCATGCCCACAAGGCGCGCCGCATGCGCGAGCAGCGCGCCGGCCTGCTCCGCGCCGAACACGTCGATCGCCGCCGCCAGCGCCGTGCGGCAATAGGTCATGGCATAGCCGCGCTTCGCCTTCGCAACACGCTCGGGCGGCCAGTCGGCGGCGGGCAGGCGCGGCGCGGCGGCGGGGTCGAAGCGCGGCATCGCCTCGTGCTTCGCAAAGCGCAGGCGATCCTGTTCAGCCAGCGCGCGGTCATGTTCGATGTAGTAGCCCTCGAGCCCCGGATCGCCGTCCACCGTCTGCCCGGTGCACACGAAGCCGAGGCCCGGACAGCCCAGCATCGCGCCGTTGTTCGCGTGCCAGCCGTGCAGCATGGCGGCATTCACTTCGGACGGAATGCCGCAGATGGTGGCACCGGGCCAGATCCAGCGTGGCGGCGGGTAGCGGATCCAGGCCTTGCGCGGGCTTTCCTCGACATATTCCACGCCCACACCACCGATGACGTTCGACAGGTAGTGGTAGCGGGCCGCGGCAACCGCCGGCGGCAAGCGATCGAGGCCGAGCTTGCGCAGGCCGGGCAGGAAGGTCTCGGCCTGCTGGCGGCGGAACACGGCGAAGACCAGTGCTGCGGCATCGGCGGGCCCACGCCGCGCCACGACCGCGAGCACGATGCCGGTGAACCAGGCGTGGTACCAGTCGGCCACCGCATCCCACGCCGCGCGGTCGGTCACGCGCGCCCCCTTGCGCGTCTCGCCGCACTGCCGCGCAATGCGCCCCGCAGGAGAAACGCCATGTTCGTCGCCGCCAACCGCTTCCGCGTCATCCCCGACCACGCGACCGCCTTCGAGCAGGCCTGGCTGACGCGCGAGAGCCACCTGCACGAGGTCCCGGGCTTCATGACCTTCCACCTGCTGAAGGGGCCGGCGGCCGAGGACCACATCCTCTATTCTTCCCTGACCATCTGGGCCTCGAAGGACGCATTCGAGGGCTGGACGCGCTCCGAGCAATTCCGCCGCGCCCATGCCGGCGCGGGGGGCATGAAGGGCACGACCCTCGGCCCGCCGCAGTTAGAGGGGTTCGAGGTGCTGCAGACCATCGACGGCTAATCGGCGCGCACCCCGGCGCGCTGGATCACCCCGCCCCATTTGTCGAGCTCGGCGCGCAGGAAGGCGCCGAAGTCCGCCGCCGAATTGCCGCCCGGGATCGCCCCCTGGTCATGCAGTGCGCGGCGGATGTCGGGGTCGTTCAGCGCGCCGGCGAGTGCGGCGTGCAGGCGGTCCAGGATGGGCTGCGGCACCCGTGCCGGGGCCACGAAGCCGTGCCAGTTGTTGGCGTCGACCGTGGGCAGCCCGACCTCCGCCATGGTCGGAACATCGGGGATCCATTCCAGGCGCTGCTGCGTACCGACCGCCAGCGCGCGCAGCCCGCCCGCGCGGATATGCGGCAGCAGGATGGGGAGGTCGGCGAAGCCGAGCTGCACCTCGTTCTGTAGGATGGCCAGCGCGAGCGGCGCGCCGCCGCGATAGGAGACGTGGGTGATCTCGATGCCCGCCGCCATGCGGAACAGCTCGCCCGCCAGATGCGGCATGCTGCCCGACCCGGCCGAGCCGTAGTTCAGCCGCCCGGGCTGCGCCTTCGCCGCCGCGACGAGGTCGGCCACCGTGCGGAAGGGCAGCGCGGCGGGCACCACGAGGGGTTCGGGCACCAGCACGCCGAGCGTGAGCGGCGCGAGATCCCGCAGCGGATCATATGGCGTGCCGCGGTCGAGCCGCGGCGAGATGGCGAGCCCGCCTGCGCTGCCGATGCCGATGGTGTATCCGTCGGGTGCGGCCTTCGCGACCGCGTCCACGCCCGTCACGCCGCCCGCGCCGGCGCGGTTGTCCACCACGATGGGCTGGCCGAGCGTGGCGGAGAGCCGCGGGGCAAGCAGCCGCACCACGATGTCGGACGGGCCGCCGGCGGCGAAGGGCACGACGATGCGGATCGGGCGGTCGGGCCAGGCCTGCGCGCGGGCGGGTGCCGCGATCGGCAGGGCTGCGGCGGCGAGCAGCGCGCGGCGGTTCATGGGCATCCTCCAGTGGCCGGCTTCTGCGCGCCGGCGGTCCGTCGCAGTATCGCCGCAACACGCCGCGCACGAAAGGGAACGCCATGAGGATCACCCGCGTCACCACGCATCACCACCGCACGGACTTCACCTACGGCGCGAGCGCGGGCGGCGTCGGCGGCAACCTGCACCTGCGCGCGATGGACACGCTGCTGGTGCGCGTCGAGACCGACACCGGCCTGCATGGCTGGGGCGAGGGATTCGGCTTCACGCTGGTGGAGACCACGAAGGATGCGATCGACCGGCTGATCGGCCCGGCCTGCATCGGCCAGGATGCGACGGACATCGCCGCGCTGATGCGCATGCTGGCGCGCCGCTTCCACAATTTCGGGCGCAACGGGGCGGTGAGCTTCGGGCTGTCGGCCATCGACATCGCGCTGTGGGACATCCGGGCGAAGGCGGCGGGGGTGCCGCTGCATGCGCTGCTGGGCGATGCGAGGCGCGGTTCCGTGCCGGCCTATGCCTCGCTGCTGCGCTACGGCAAGCCCGACGATGTCGCGCGCAACGTGACCGAGGCGCTCGCGCGCGGCTACCGCCACATCAAGCTGCACGAATTCGACCTGGCCTGCATCCGTGCCGCGCATCGCGCCGCACCCGACACGCCGCTGCTGCTCGACATCAACTGCGTCTGGAACACCGAGGAGGAGGCGGCGCAGTTCTGCGAGGACGTGGCGGGCCTCAACGCTGCCTGGGTGGAGGAGCCGATCTGGCCGCCGGAGGACATCCCCGCCATCGCGCGCATCCGCGCCGCATCGCCTGTGCCGATCGCGGCGGGGGAATGCAACGGCACGGTCGAGGATTTCTGCCGCATGTTCGAATTGCGCGCGGTGGACGTGGCGCAGCCGTCCATCACCAAGATCGGCGGCGTGTCGGCCATGCTCGAGATCGCGGAACTGACGCGCGAGGCCGGCGTGCGCCTGGTCCCCCACTGCCCGTATTTCGGGCCTGGTCTGCTCGCGACGCTGCACTTCCTCGCCGCGAGCGAGGAAGCGGAGCCGATCGAGATCTACTTCGCCGACCTCGCGCGCGCCCCCTATCCGGCGCTGATCCCGCGCGATGGCGCGATCGCGGTGCCGGATGCGCCGGGCCTCGGCTTCGAGCCCGACCTGGCGGCCTGACCGCGGCGGGTCGCCGCCGCGATTCCCCGTGCCGTCCGCTGGCGCGCGGCATCGGCTACCGGTTCCGCCACGCCGGCTTGCGCTTCTCCGCAAAGGCACGCGGGCCTTCGACGTAGTCCTCGCTGTCGCGGTTGCGCTGCTGCGCGGGGTACATGGTGCCGATCGCCTCGCGCAGCGTCGGCGCGTCCATGCCGGCATAGACGCATTGCTTGGACGCGCGCACCGCCAGCGGCGAGCATTCCAGGATCAGCGCCGCCCAGCGCTTGGCGGCCGCCAGTGCCTCGCCGGCGGGCACCACCTCGTTGACGAAGCCGAGCGTCCTGCCCTCCGCCGCGCTCACGCGCCGGCCGGTCAGGATCATGCCGAGCGCCTGCTTCTGCCCGATCATGCGCGGCAGGCGGTGGACGCCCCCTGCCCCGGCCACCAGCCCCACGCGCGGCTCCGGCAGCGCGAAGACAGCGTTCTCGGCGGCGATGATCAGGTCGCAGGCGAGCGCGATCTCGAACCCACCACCCATCGCGATGCCGTTCACCGCGGCGATCAGCGGCTTGTCGAGGTCGAAGCGCGTCGTCAGCCCCGCGAAGCCCGAGGGTGGGGTCGGCCCGCGCTTCCCCGCGGCCTGCACCTTCAGGTCGTTGCCGGCGGAAAACGCGCGGTCGCCCGCGCCGGTGACGATGCCCACCCAGAGGTCGTCGCGCGCGGCGAATTCGTCCCAGACCTGCGCGAGCTCGGCATGCGCCTCGCTGTGCAGTGCGTTCATCACCTCGGGCCGGTTCAGCGTGACGATGCGCAGGCGGCCCTCGTCGGCCACCGTGCAGAAGCGGTGCGTGGTCATGCGTCGATCCTGTAGATGCGGGCGGCGGTGCCGCGGAACAGGTCGTCCTTCTCGGAGGCCGATGCGCCGGCGGCGAGCCGCTTGAAGGCGTTCCATCCGGCGGCGTAGCCGTAGCCGCCCTTGTCCACGGGGAAGTTGCTCTCGAACATGCAGCGGCGGGTGCCGAACATCTCGATGATCGGCTCCATCCAGGGGCGCCAGGCCTCGGCCAGCATCTGCGAGGACGGCGCGATCGCCCCCTGCTCCAGTCCGAAGCCCGGCAGGCGCATGCCCAGGCCGCCGCATTTCACCACCACGTTCGCGCAGGCGGACAGCGCGCGCATGTTCGCCGACCACGCGGCGAAGACCTCGTCGCGCCGGTTTGCATAGCCGCGGATGCCGAGCACACCGCCGCAATGGTTCAGCACGATCGGCACCTCGGGATGCGCCTCAGCGAGCCGCACCAGGCGCGGGATCTGGTGGAAATACAGCCAGGCCTCGAAGGACAGGCCGCGCTTGCCCAGTTCCGCGAAGCCGGCGCGGAAGCCCGGCGTGTCGAGCATGTCCTCGGCCGGGGTATAGGCCGGGTTCAGCATCTCCGGGTCGGGGTCCCAGGTGGCGGAATGGCGGATGCCGCGGAAGCGGCCATTGCCCGCGGCGATGTGCGCATCGAGCACCGCGCCCGCCGCCTCCCCGCGCGTGAGATCGGCATGGCCCACGATGCCGGCGCAGACGCGCACATCGCCGTAGGTGCCGCTCTCGCACATGGCGGCGATGCCGGCGGCGAACTGCGTCTCGCCGACCGGGCGCAGCTCCTCCGGGCCATCGGCGCGGTGGAAGGCGCGCGCCTGCACCAGCACGGTGGCGCGCACGTCGTGGCCGGTGCGGATGTCGGCCAGGATCTCGTCCAGCAGGTAGCGCCAGCCAGGGCGGTCCCACAGGTGGTGATGCGGGTCGATGATGCGCTGGCCGGGGTCGAGGATCTCCTCGACGCGGGTGGCGAGCCAGTCCTCGCGGACCGGTAGGTAGTGCTGGCTCATGCGGCCCTCCGTGGCGGCGACAGGCTCGGCCGCGCATTGAGCGTGGCGGGCTCGAAGCCGGCCAGGCGCTTGTAGTGGGTGGCGATCTCGACGCGCTCGTTCATCGGCATCACCGCCTCTATGTCCGCGAACCCGTCCGGCGCGCGGGATTCCGCGATGTCGAGCACCACATCCGGCCCGTCGCCGCGCGTCGCCTCCAGAAGTGCTGCGGTGGCCGGGCGGCGGATGGCCTCGTAGGCGTGAAGTGCGGCGACCGGATCATCCTGCGTGGCGAGGTGCAGCGCCAGCGTGCGCGCATCGAGGATGGCCTGCGACGACCCGTTCGACCCGATCGGATAGAGCGGATGCGCCGCATCGCCCAGCAGCGTGACGCGTCCATGCGTCCAGCGCGGCAGCGGGTCGCGGTCCACCATCGGGAATTCGAAGACCGACTGCGCGGAGCGGATGAGCGCCGGCACGTCGAGCCAATCGTAGCGCCAGTCCTTGAACCAGTCGAAGAAGTCCTCGATGCGGCCGGGGCGGTTCCAGTCCTCGCGCTTCCATTCCTGGTTCGGGTCGACGCGGCGCTCGGCGATCCAGTTGGTCAGCTTGCGACCATCGGGCAGGTCGGCGATGGGGTAGACGACGAATTTCTCGTCGCGATTGCCGATCACCGCCATGGTCGCGCCGGTCAGGACGGGCGCGGCGATGGAGGTGGCGCGCCACAGGATCGCGCCGTTCCATTTCGGCGGGCCTTCCTCAGGGTAGAAGCGCGTGCGGGCGGTGGAGTGGATGCCGTCCGCCGCCACCAGCACCTCGCCGCGCGCGCTGCGGCCGTCCTCGAACCGCACGGTCACGCCCGCCGCGTCCTCGGTGGTGCCCGCGAGGCGCGCGCCGAGATGGATGCGCGCATCGCCGAGCCTCTCGCGCGCGACCTCGAGCAGCAGCAGGTGCAGCCGCCCGCGATGGATCGAGACCTGCGGCCAGGTGTAGCCGGCGAGCCGGCCGCGCGGCTCCGACCAGATGATCTGGCCGAAGCGGTTGGCATAGGCGAGTTCCTGCGTGACGATCCCGGCCGCGCAGACGCGCTCCTGCAGCCCGAGCTCGGTCAGTTCGCGCATCGCATGCGGCAGGACGTTGATGCCGACGCCGAGCGGGCGGATCTCTGGGCTCTGCTCGAAGACCTCGCAGTCGATGCCGGCGGCGTGCAGCGAGAGGGCCGCGACCAGCCCGCCGATCCCCCCGCCCGCGATGATGACGCGCATGCGGCGCCCCCTACCGTTTCCCTCGCCCCAGGATAAGGTGCGGCCCTCGCCCCGGCGAGGGGTCCCCGCGCGCCGTGGCCAGCCAGGAGACGCCCATGCCCCGCACCATCCTCATCACCGGCGCTGCCGGCGGAATCGGCCGCGCCATGGTCGATGCCGCGCTGGCCGCCGGCCATGCGGTCGCGGCGCTCGACCGCGATGCGGCCGCGCTTGCGGCGCTGCCCGCGCATGGGCTGCTGCACCCGGTCCTCGCCGACCTCGCGACCGAGCAGGGCTGCGCCGAGGGCATGGCCGCCGCGCTCGCGCGCTTCGGGCGCGTCGATGCGGTGGTGAACAATGCCGGCATCGGCGTGTCGTCCCTGCGGCCGGATGCCGAGACGCGCCTGCCGGGCATCGAGGAACTCGACGCCGCAACCTGGGACCGCTTCTTCGCGATCAACGTGCGCGCGCCGATGCTGCTGCTGCGCGCGGCGCTGCCGATGATGCGCGCCGCCGGCTGGGGGCGCGTGGTGAACAACACCACCTCCTTCCGCACCATGCTGCGCGTGCTGCCCTATGGCGCGACGAAATCGGCGCTGGAGGCGGCCTCGGCGGTCTGGGCGGCCGAACTCGCCGGCAGCGGCATCACGGTGAACGTGCTGATCCCGGGCGGGCCGACCGACACCCCCTTCATCGGCGCCGACAGCGGCTGGTCGCGGGAGGCGATGCTGAAGCCCGCCATCATGGGCCCGCCGCTCGCCTGGCTGCTGTCGGAGGAAGCCGCCGGCTTCACCGGCCAGCGCATCATCGCCGCGCGCTGGACCGGCGACCCCGCCGCGCCGGGCGTGGCGCGCCCGATCGGCTGGCCGGAGCTCGGCGCCGATGCGGTGTGGCTGCAGGGCGGGCGCTGAGGCGCGCGGCGGGATTCACCTCCCGGCAAGGCCGTGTCGCGAAGATCGTGGCCCGATGGCGCGCGACCCCCTCACCACCCTGGCCCGGCTGCGCGCGATCGAGGTCGAGGCCGCGCGCCGACGCCTCGCGGAGGCGCGCGGCGCGCTGGCCCGGCAGCAGGACGCGGCCGCCGCCGCCCA
>NZ_JACADR010000164.1 GCF_016106005.1 Roseomonas rosulenta | reverse complement strand
GGGCGCCGCGCCCCGACCACAGCAGCATCGCCGCCGCGCTCGCGCCGCGCGGCCCGCCCGTCAGCGCGGCGACCACCGAGTCGTCGCGGAAGGCCGCGGCATAGCCGCCGAGCATGAGGGCGAACTCGTCGTAGTCCACCGAGGAAGACGCATCCACGGCGAGACAGAGCGCGAGATCGACCTTCTCCATCCCCGAACCTCGCATGTGCGGCGCTTGGATGCACCGTCCGCGGCGTGCAATCTGCCGCGGAACGACCCGGGAGACTTCGCGATGCGACGCAGGCACCTTCTCGGCGGCGCGGCGGGCACGCTGCTCGCCACCCCCGCCCTGGCCCAGGGCGGCTTCCCCGCGCGCAACATCCGCATGATCGTGCCCTACCCGCCCGGCGGGGCCACCGACGCGATGTCCCGCCTGGCCGCGCAGAAGATCCAGGAGAAGCTGGGCGTCACGGTGGTGGTGGAGAACCGCTCCGGCGCCAATGGCCAGGTGGGCTCCCAGGCGGTGCTGCAGGCCGGCGCCGATGGCTACACCATCCTCGGCTCGGCCTCGATCCACGTCATGGCGCGCTCCGTCATGCGCAACGTGCCCTATGACCCGGTGGCCGACTTCGTGCCGTTGGCGCGCACCGCCCGCGGCCCGCTCGTGCTGGTGATGAGCCCGCAGCGTCCGCAGCGGACCATTCCCGAGATCGTCGCGGCGGCGAAGGCCGAACCGGCGCGCTGGTCCTTCGCGACCTCCTCGCTGGGCTCGGCGGGGCATCTCGGCACCATCGAGTTCAACCGCGTGACCGGCGCGAACATCGAGATCGTGGGCTATCGCGGCACCGCCCCGGCGCTGACCGACGTGGCGGCGGGCAATGCGCAGCTCATGTTCGACCCGGTGCTGGCCACGCTGCCGATGGTGCGCGGCGGCCAGCTGCGCGGCCTCGGCATCGCCACGGCGGCGCGCACGCCCCTCGCGCCCGACCTGCCGACCATGGCGGAGGCCGGCCTGCCGGGCTTCGAGTTCTACTCCTGGTACGGGGTCTGGGCGCCGCGCGGCGTGCCCGCCGAGATCGTCGCGCGCTACAACGCCGCGCTGGTCGAGGGCATGCGCGAACCCGCCGTGGTCGAACGCCTGACCGGCCTCGGCTTCGAGGCAGTGGCCGAGAGCGTGCCCGAGGCCGAGCGCTTCATCGCAGCCGACGTCGCGCGCAACGCCGAGCTGCTGCGACTCGCGAACTTCCAGCCCGAATGAGCCTGACCGTCACGCCTGCCGCGCTGGCGGCGGAACTCGGCGCGCCGGGCCTGGTGGTGCTGGACGGCAGCGTCTTCCAGCGCCCCTCGCCCGACCTCACCACCATGCTGCAGGAGAGCGCGCGGGCGTCCTTCGAGAAGCACCGCATCCCGGGCTCGGTACATCTCGATGCGCTGGACTGGCTGTGGGACCGCGCGCGCCCCTTCCGCTTCGCGCTGCCCTCGCCGGAGGCCACCACCGCCGCCTTCGCCGCCCATGGGGTCGGGGAGGACAGCCGCGTGGTCATCTACGACCGCGTGGGCGGCAACTGGGCGACGCGCACCTTCTGGACGCTGCACTGGATCGGCTTCGACGCGGTGCGCCTGCTCGAGGGCGGTTTCGCGGCGTGGAAGGCGGCCGGGCTGCCGGTCGACAGCGGCCCCGCGCCGCCGCCCCTGCCCGCGCCACGCCCCTTCGTCCCGCGGCCGCGCGCGCGAGCCATCGCCGACCGGGACGCAGTGCTGGCCGCGATCGGCGACCCTGCGGTAGCGGTGGTGAATGCGCTCTCGCCCGAGCAGCACGCGGGGACGGGTGGGCTGACCTACCACCGGCCCGGGCGGATCGCCGGCAGCGCGAACCTGCCCGCCGCGCGGCTCGGCGATGCCACCCTGGCGCCGGAGGCGATCGCCGCCCTGGCGGCTGAGGCCGGCATCGCGCCCGGCCAGCGGGTGGTCGCCTATTGCGGCGGCGGCATCGCGGCCTCCAACCTCGCCTTCAACCTGATGCGGGCGGGCTGGAGCGACCTCGCGGTCTATGACGGCAGCCTCGACGAATGGGGGCGCGACCCCGCCCTGCCGATGGAGACCGGCCCGGGCTGACTTGCGCTGCGTCAAGGAACCGCGCCGCCCGCGGGCGGAAGATGTGGCTTCGACGGAGGAGGACCGGCGCGATGACCCAGCGCACCATGGGCGAGATCGTCCGCGACCAGAAGCCCTTGGCCCTCGGCCCCGGGGCCACGGTCGCGCAGGCCTGCGCCGCCATGCACGCACGCCGCGTCGGCGCGGTGCTCGTGGTCGACGACCAGCGCCGGCTGCTCGGCATCTTCACCGGCCGCGATGCGGTGCGCCTGCTGGCGGAAGGGCTCGATGCCAAGGCCACGCGGGTCGATGCGGTGATGACGCGCAACCCGACGACGCTCGGCCCTAAGGCCAGCGCGATGGACGCGCTGCTGGTGCTCAACGACTGCGGCTTCCGCCACCTGCCGATCGTCGCCGATGGGCGCGTCGTCGGCATCGTCTCCCGCTACGATTTCCGCGCCCAGGAGCATGCGCGCCTGGACGATGAGACGGGGTTCATGGAAGCCCTGCGCTGACTGGCGGCATCGTCGCGGCCCCGGACCGGACACCGAGGATGTGACCCAACGCCGCCCCGCGCGGCGCTATGATGGCTCTTCTGCGCGCAGCGGGAGGAGAACGCCATGAAGGACCGTCCCCTCATCGAGGTCGCACCGCATCGCCGCGTCGTCTGCCTGCCGCCCGAGGCGACGGTCCGGTCTGCCTGCCTCGGGATGCGCGGGGCCGAGGCCACCGCCGTGCTCGTGACCGATGCCGAGGGACGGCTGCTCGGCATCTTCACCGGCCGGGACGCGATCTGCCGCATCCTCGCGGCCGGGCGCGACGCCAGCACCACCACACTGGGCGAGGTCATGACCGCGCGGGTCGAGGCGCTCGGCCCACGCAACCGCGCGATCGAGGCGCTGCACCTGATGCATGACGGCGGGTTCCGTCACGTGCCGGTGGTCGATGGCGGACGGGTACGGGGCCTGGTGCTGCGCAGCGATTTCCGCGCGCTGGAGCGGGCGCAGATCGAGGTCGAGGAGGAGATCTTCCAGGTCCTGCGGTAGCCTGCGCCATCCGGAGGCGGTCTAGGCACTCCTGGCCGCCCGCCCTAGTGTCCGGCGCAGGAGGACACCATGCCGGACAGCCCCACCGACACCCGCCACGCCGCGGCGGAGACCACCCTGCCGCTCGCGGGCATCGTCGTGCTCGACCTGACGCTCGCGCGCGCCGGCCCGACCTGCGTGCGCCATCTGGCCGACTGGGGGGCGGAGGTGATCCGCATCGAGCCGCCCGCGTTCAACGATGGCCTCGGCGGCGCGCGGGAGGGCTACGACTTCCAGAACCTGCACCGCAACAAGCGCTCCATCGCGCTCGACCTCAAGACCGAGGACGGCAAGGCAGCATTCTACAAGCTGGCGGCGAAGGCCGACGTGCTGGTCGAGAACATGCGCGTGCGGGTGAAGCATCGCCTCGGTATCGCACCCGAGCAGGTGCATGCGGTGAACCCGCGGCTGATCTACGCCTCGATCTCCGGCTTCGGCCAGACCGGGCCCTATTCCGAGCGCGCCGGCGTCGACCAGATCGCCCAGGGCATGGGCGGGATGATGACCATCACCGGCGAGCCGGGCCGCGGGCCGATGCGCGCGGGCATTCCCTTCGTCGATCTCACCGCGGGCAACCTGCTCGCGCTCGCGGTGATGATGGCGCTTTGGGAACGGCAGAAGACCGGCAAGGGGCGCTGGGTCCACACCTCCCTGCTCGAGGCCATGGTCTTCATGCTCGACCTGCAGGCGGCGCGCTACCTGATGGATGGCGAGGTGCCCGGCCAGGCCGGCAACGACCACCCGGTGAACATCCCGATGGGCGCCTTCGAGACCGCCGACAAGCCGGTCAACATCGCCGCCTCCTCACCCAAGATGTGGGCGCAGTTCGCGCAGGCGCTGGGCCATCCCGAATGGCTCGATGTCGAGGCCTGGAAGACCGCGCGCGGGCGCTCGGACAACCGGAAGGACGTGAACGCCGCCATCGCCGCGGTGATGAAGCAGAAGCCCTCCGAGTACTGGATCGACCTGCTCGAACGCATCGGCATTCCCTGCGGGCCGATCAACAAGGTGGACGAGGTCTTTGCCGACCCGCAGGTGCAGCACCTGCGCATGGCGATGCCGATGCACCACCCGGAGCGCGGGCCGACGCACCTGGTCTCCAGCGCCATCAACATCGAGGGGCATGAGAGCGAGGTGCGCCGCGTCCCGCCGCGCCTGGGCGAACACTCGGCCGATATCCTGCGCGAAGCCGGCTACAGCGACGACGACGTCGTGCGCCTGCGCGGCCTCGGCGTCATCAACGGGGAATGAGCGCGATGGAATTCGCCGACGGGAAGATCCTGGCCGGGATCAGTGACGGCGTCGGCCGCATCACCTTCAACCAGCCCGAGAAGCGCAACGCCATGTCGGTGGCGATGTGGGCAGGCATGGGCGATGCGCTCGACATCTTCGAGAAGGATGCGGCGGTGCGCTGCGTCGTGCTCACCGGCGCGGGCGACAAGGCCTTCGTCTCGGGGGCCGATATCAGCCAGTTCGACAAGCTGCGATCGGATGCCGATGCGCAGCGCGAATACAGCAAGCAGACCGCCGGCGGGCGGCTGCGCCTCGCCACCTTCCCCAAGCCCGTGATCGCCGAGATCCGCGGCTTCTGCATGGGCGGCGGCCTGGGCATCGCGATGTCCTGCGACATCCGCATCGCCGCCGAGGGCAGCCAGTTCGGCATCCCGGCGGCAAAGCTCGGCATCGCCTATGGCTTCGACATGGTGCGCCACCTGGTGGACCTGGTCGGCCCGGCCCACGCCCACATGATCCTGATGACCGGCGAGCGCTTCGACGCGACCGAGGCGCAGCGCGTTGGCCTCATCAACAAGGTGGTGCCGGCCGATGCGCTCGCGGACGAGGTGGCGGCGCTGACGGCCACGCTGGCGCGCAACGCGCCGCTGTCGCTCTACGCCAACAAGCGCACGGTGCAGGCCGTGCTGCAGGACCGCGCGGATCGCGACATCGCGGCCATCAACGCCGCCATGGCCGCCTGCTTCGACAGCGCCGACTACCAGGAGGGCCGGCGCGCCTTCATGGAGAAGCGCAAGCCGGTCTTCCAGGGTCGCTGACCCACAGTTGGGGGCTGCGCCCGATGGCGCGTTCTCAAGCGGTCCGGGAGACCCTGGCCCAGGTGTCCGAATTGACACGCACGGGGCCGTTCCGCGCGGCCGGCCGGCCATGCTAGAGCACAGCAGGGCGGTCGGTCCGGCAAGAAGGCCGCCGCCCACGGGCCGGCCTGGGACGAGACGGGGGCTAAACATTCGATGATCGACGATATCGGCTGCGCGGCGCGGCATGCGTGCCGCGCGCTTGCTGTGCAGGGCGCATGAACGACGCCGCCTCCCTCGCCGAGTCCCACGCCTCGGCGCCGATCACGCGGCTGGTGGCCGAGGTCGCCGCACAATGCCCGGGCGAGCGCATCACGCTCGGCGAAATGGCGGAAGCCTTCGGCGACCGCGCCTTCGGCCTGCTGATCCTTATGCTCTGCCTGCCCGGCCTGCTGCCCGGCATGGCGAGCGTCTTCGGTACGCCCATGCTGATCCTGGGCGTGCAGATGGGGCTCGGCTTCCGCAAGCCGAAGCTGCCGGGCTTCATCGCGCGGCAGTCGCTCAAGCGCAGCGACGTGATGCGCCTGACGGCGGGGGCCGATACGCGCGTCTCGCGTGCCATCAGCAAGATCGAGCGCTGGGTGCGACCGCGGCCGGGACCCTTCACCAGCCCCGCGGCCGACAAGGTGGTGGGGTGGCTCACCGCCTATGCGGCGCTGATGCTGATCCTGCCGGGCCCCGGCACCAACGGCCCGCCCGCCTTCGGCACCATCGTGATGGCGCTCGGCGTCGTCGAGAACGACAGCAAGGTGGTCGGGCTCGGCATGGCGCTCACCATCCTCGGCAACCTCTTCGCGACAGTTGTGCTGCTGGCGCTGTTGTGGTGGGGCCTGGAAGGCGTGGCTTACCTGTGGGGGATGTTCGGCGGCGGCTCCCCGGGCTGATCGGGCAGCGACCGCGGCCGTTCGCTTCCGCATCGGGCAAGGCCGTGATCCACTTGTTTGCCCTCAGGCGCCGGGCGCACGCTCCGTGGTCCTGGCTTGCGCACCATGCACGGGTCCGGCCTGACCGGCCGATCGTCTGGGCGCGGTCGCGCTGTGCGCATGCGGATCGTGCGAGGCGCGACCCGCATGGGCTGCGCGCAATGCCACGCGACCGTTCCGCGGGCCTGGCCGGCGCCCCATGGACGGAGCGCGCCGCGCGCCCTAGGCTCCGGGCATGCACCGGTGGCCCGAAAGGGCTGAAACGGGAACGCGCGACGCGGTGAGACCCACCGCCAATCCGCGGCTGCCCCCGCAACTGTAGGCGACGAGCCCGGTCCCACATGCCATTGCGCCGCGGCGCGAGAAGGCGGGACCGGCGGAGGGGGCACCCGCCCCCTCCCCGTCGCGAGCCAGGAGACCGGCCGGCGCAGAGTTGTCTCGCGCGTGCCGGGCGGGGTGCACCGGCGCAACGGACCAAGGGCGCGCCCGCCGCAACGCCGGCGCCCCTCCGTATGCGAGCACGACGCCAGCCCGCTCCCTGCCCGCAAGGACAGGGGGCGAAACGTGGCACGTGCACGGAGGGAACCCCGGATGAAACACCGGATCCTCGTCGGACTTGTTCTCGCCCCCCTCGCCCCCGCCTGGGCGCAGGACCCGCAACCCGCAATCCCGGACATGATCGTCAGCGCGACGCGCGTGCCCACGCCGGCCGAGCGAATCCCGGCGGCGACCACCGTGATCACCCGCCAGGACATCGAGGCGTACGGCTACGTCACGCTGGCCGATGCGCTCGCCGCCGTGCCGGGCTTCCGCCTGGTGCAGGCGGGCGGGCCCGGCCAGCAGGCCTCGGGCTTCGTGCGCGGTACCAATTCGCGCCACGTGCTGGTGCTGCGCGACGGCGTTCCGCTGAACGATTCCGCCGAACCCAATGGCGCCTTCAACTTCGGCAACGAACTGCTCGGCGATGTCGAACGCGTCGAGGTGGTGCGCGGGCCTGTCTCGGCCGTGTATGGCACGGCGGCGATCGGCGGCGTGGTCAACCTGATCACCCGCCAGGCGCCGCGCGACCGCACCTTCGCCCCCTATGGGGAACTGGCCGGCGGCACGCAGCGCACCGCGCGCGGCTATGTCGGCGCCGGCGGCACGATCGGCGCCTTCGACTACGGCATCACCGGCCAGGCGCTGTCCACCCAGGGCTACAACGTCATCGCCCCGCGCATCACCACCAACCAGGGCGAGCGCGACGGGCTGCGCGCCGCAGCCATGACCGCGCGCATGGGGGTGACGATCGGCCAGACCACGCCCGATGCCGCGATCGGGCAGACGCGCATCGACGGGCTGCTGCGCTGGCGGGAGAACACCGCCGGGCTCGACAACGTGCCCAATGACGACCCGAACTACACCGGGCAGGACCGCAACTGGTTCGGCTTCATCCGCAGCCAGACCGACCTCGCGGGCGGCGCCTGGACCACGGGGTTCCGCGTCTCGGGCAGCCATGACCGCCGCCGCTACACCAACTTCCCCGACAGCCTGACGCGGTCAACCGCGGACGACCTGTACAACGGCGAACGCCGCGGCATCGCCTGGGACAACACGCTGCGCCTGCCCTCGGCCGAGGGCATCTTCACCGACGCGGCACTGACCTTCGGCGGCGGCTGGGACCGCGAGCAGGCGCAGAGCGCCGCCGGCTCGCCCTTCTTCCGCACCACCGTCGATGCGCGGTCGTCGAGCGGGTATGGCTATGTCGGCGCGCAGGCGCGCTTGTTCGGGCGGCTCGACGTGACCGCGGCCGCGCGGCTCGACGACACCGACGACTACGGCTCCGAGACCAGCTGGCGGCTCGGCGCCGTGCTCGAGCTCCCCGAGATCTCCTCGCGGCTGCGCGGCTCCGGCGGCACCGCCTTCAAGGCGCCCTCGCTGTACCAGCGCTACGGCGTGATCGGCAGCTTCTTCCGCGGCAATCCGAACCTGCAGGCGGAACGCTCGACCTCCTGGGAGGTCGGCTGGGAGACCGACATCGGCCGCTACGCAACGCTGTCCGCGTTGTACTTCGACAACCGCATCCGCGGGCTGATCAACTTCGACCCGACCTTCACCACGCTCGAGAACATCGACCAGGCGCGCATCCGCGGCGGCGAGTTCGGCATCACGGTGCGGCCCTTCGACTGGCTTTCCGCCACCGGCTCCTGGACGGTGCTGGAGGCGCGCGACACCGCGACCGACACGCCGCTGCCGCGCCGTCCGCGCAATGTCGCCAGCCTGACCGCACGCATCGCGCCCGAGGTGGGCTGGTTCGACCTGCCGCGCTCGCGCCTCGTGATCGCGCCGGAGCTGCTGTATGTCGGCGCCTCGCCCGAGGGCGCCTTCGCGCGCTACGAGGATAACGGCCAGGCGATCGGCACCGCCGGCAAGAACCCCGAGGGCTGGCTGTTCAACCTGACGGCCTCGCTGCCGGTCACCGCGCAGCTCACCGCCTTCGTCGAGATGCGCAACATCGGCAATACCCGCTACGAGCCGGCCAATGCCTTCGTTGTGCCCGGCCGCAGCGCGGTGGTGGGGATGCGCGGGGCGTTCTGATCCACAGGCCGGGCGCGCCCGCGCCGCGTGATCCAACCGGACGGATCACGCGGCAGCGCCCGGTCGACTGGCCTTCCTGCCGCGCAACGCCACCCTACCGCGTCGCGCCGGGCACCCAGGTCACGTCGCCGCCCGCCGCGGCATTGGCGTGGCGCGAGAGCACGAAGAGGTGGTCCGACAGCCGGTTCAGGTAGCGCACCACTGCCGGGTTCACCTCCTCCTCCGCGGCGAGCGCCACCACCAGGCGCTCGGCGCGCCGCACCACGGTGCGCGCGAGATGCGCATGCGCCGCGGCCGCGCTGCCGCCGGGCAGCACGAAGGATTGCAGCGGTGCAAGTGCCGCGTTCATTCGCGCGATCTCGACCTCGAGCCGCACCGACTGCGCATCGCTCACGCGCAGCCGCGCGCCCGCCTCGCCAGGCACGCAGAGATCGGCGCCCACATCGAAGAGCTCGTTCTGGATGCGCCCGAGCATCGCATCGATCTCCGCATCGCCCGCGGTATGCAGCCGCACCAGGCCCAGCACGGCATTCGCCTCGTCGACCGTGCCATAGGCCTCGACGCGCAGCGCGTCCTTGCGCACGCGGCGCCCGTCGCCGAGCGAGGTCTCCCCCGCATCGCCGCCGCGCGTCGTGATCACGTCGAGCTTCACCATGGCGCTGCCTCCAGCACCGGCGCCGGCCGGGGGGCCGACGCCGTGATCCCGGCGCGTTGGCCCGCCCGCGGCGGCGCGGAAGGGATTGCGCGGCGCCAGTCGGAACGCCCTCGCGCGGTGCGAGGCCCCCTGGCGGGGCGTGGCCGGCGGAGCGGGGTTTCGGGCAGCCTCATGCCTCCGTTATGGCGCGGATCGGCCACAGGACAAGCCATGGCGCATCATCGGTCGCGCGCATCGGTCAGGCGGAACTGCACCGCGGTGGACAGCGTGCCGGCCACCGGCAGGCCGCCCTGCATCGCCGGGCGGAAGCGCCAACGCCGCGCAGCCTCCACCGCCGCCTGGTCCAGCCGCGGATGGCCGGAACTGACCGCGACCTCCGCCGCCTCCACCGACCCGTCGCTACCCACGCGCAGCGCCAGGCGGACCACGCCTTCCTCGCCACGCCGGCGGCTCTCGGGCGGGTAGTCGGGTGGCGCGTTGCGCTGGCCGGCATCGGTGCCGGGCGGCACCACCGCGCCCATCGCCCGGGCGCCGAAGGAGGGATCGGGCAGCGCGCCGAGGCCGGCATCGAGCCGCATCTGCCCCTGTGCGGCTGGTGGCCGCGCGGGCCG
>NZ_JACADR010000163.1 GCF_016106005.1 Roseomonas rosulenta | reverse complement strand
CGCGCCCCGCGACACCCGGCAGCCGCCCCGCCCCGCGTGCCTGCGCCTGCAGCGGGGCCGCCGCCAGGGCCAGGCCGAAGCCCGGCGCCAGCAGGGCGAAATGCAGGCTGACCGCGAGCATGCCGGCGGCCAGCGCCTCGGTGCCGAGGCGGCCGAGCAGCACCGTCTCGGTCAGCGCCAGCGCCATCTGGGACAGGTTGGTGAGGATGATCGGGAGCGCGAGTCGCAGCGTCGCAGCCGCTTCCGCGCGCCATCCCGGGCGCACGGGCAGGCCCGGCGCCGCCATGCTCCCGGCGTCCATGCGCCTCCCTTAGACCCGGACGGTGCGCATCGCCAACGGCCGCGCTATCTATCGGGGAACCATTTCACGAGGCCGCCATGCACCGACGCGCCCTGATCGCGACCCCTGTCCTCGCCGCGCCCATCATCGCCGCGCAGGCGCAGGCCCAGAGCGTCGAGATCCTGACCGAGGAATACATGGTCCCCTCCGGCGACCCGGGGATCGAGCTGTTCGTGCGCAACAAGCGCCCCGGCACGATGACCGCCTTCGTGCCGCAGCGCGTGCTGCTGTTCGTGCATGGCGCGACCTATCCGGCGCATACCGCCTTCGACCTGCCGCTGGGTGGCCTGTCATGGATGGACTACATCGCCGGGCGCGGCTTCGACGTGTGGTGCATGGACATCCGCGGCTATGGCCGCAGCACGCGCCCGCCCGAAATGGCGCAGCCGCCCGAGGCGAACCCACCGATCGTGCGCGGCGACACCGCGCTGGCCGACATCTCGGCCGTGGCAGGCTTCATCCGCCAGCACCGCAACACGCCGCGCATCATCCACATGGGCTGGTCCTGGGGCAGCACGCTGATGGGCCGCTTCGCCGCCGACAGCCCGACCACGGTCGAGCGCCTGGTGCTGGTGGCCCCGCCCTGGATCCCGGCAGGTGCAAGCCCGGCCGCGACCGGCACCGCGCCGCCGCTCGGCGCCTGGCGCGCAGTGACGCAGGCACAGGCGCGCCAGCGCTGGTTCGAAGGCGTGCCCGAGGGCAAGCGCGCCGGCCTGATCCCGCCCGGCTGGTTCGAGCACTGGGCCGGCGTGACGTGGTCGACCGACCCCGAGGGGCTGCGCCGCAACCCGCCCGTGCTGCGCGCGCCCAACGGCGTGATCCAGGACTTCCGGGAATTCGAGATGGCCGGCCGGCCGACCTGGGACCCCTCCAAGGTGACCGCGCCCGCGCTGCTGGTGGTGGGCGAATGGGACCGCGACACGCCGCCCGCCATGGCGGCCGCGCTGTTTCCGCTGCTCAACAACAGCCCGGGCAAGCGCCTGGTGATGCTGGGCGAGGGCACGCACACGCTGCTGATGGAGCGCAACCGGGGCACGTTGTTCGCCACCGTTCAAGGCTTCCTCGAGGAAGCCGCAGGCGCGTAGCGCCGGGGGCCGCCCCGTGCTCCGCATGAATCGGTTCATCGACAGGCAAGCCTGCGCGCGCGAGACTGGACACGTCGCCGATCGGGCGACGATTCACGGAACACGCACATGACCTCTCGTCGCGCCCTGTTCGGCCTCGACACCGCCGCGACCGTCGCCGCCCTCGTCCTCGGCCTCGCTGGCGCTGCCCAGGCGCAGACGACCGATCCGTCCTTTCGCCTGAACAACCGGTCGAACCAGACGATCATGGAGATCTACGTCTCCTCCTCGGCGGACAGCAACTGGGGCCGCGACCATCTCGGCGCCAATGTCCTGCCGCCCGGCCAGTCCTTCGTCGTGCGCCTGCCGGACGGGCAGTGCGTCAACGACATCCGCATCGTTGTCGAAGGCGGGCGCAACATCGACCGGATGCAGATCAACACCTGCAACCTGACCGACATCAACTATCCCTGACGGTTGACAGCGCCGCCGGGCGCGACCCACGCTTCCCCCAAGGATTGACGGGGGAAGCGTGATGGCGCCGGACGACCAGACGAAGCGGCCCTTCCGGCTGCGCAGCCAGCGCTGGTTCGACGACCCGACCGACCCGGGCATGACGTCGCTCTATGTCGAGCGCATGCTGAACTTCGGCATGACGCGCGGCGAGTTGCAGTCGGGCCGCCCGATCATCGGCATCGCGCAGACGGGCTCGGACATCGCGCCCTGCAACCGCCACCACATCGCGCTCGCCGAACGCGTGAAGGCGGGCATCCGCGATGCCGGCGGCGTGCCGCTCGAATTCCCTGTGCATCCGATCCAGGAGACGCTGAAGCGCCCGACCGCCTCGCTCGATCGCAACCTGCAGTACCTGAGCCTGGTCGAAATCCTGCACGGCTACCCGATGGATGGCGTCGTGCTGACGCTGGGCTGCGACAAGACCACGCCGGCGCAGCTCATGGGCGCGGCCACGGTGAACATCCCCGCCATCGGCCTGTCCGGCGGACCGATGCTGGATGGCTGGTGGAAGGGGCGCCTGGCCGGCTCCGGCACCATCGTGTGGGAGGCGCGCAAGATGCTCGCCGCCGGGGAGATCGACAACGACACCTTCATCGAGATGGTGGCGGCGAGCGCGACGTCGGTCGGGCACTGCTCGACCATGGGCACGGCGCTGTCGATGAACTCGCTGGCCGAGGCGGTGGGCATGTCGCTGACCGGCTGCGCGGCCATCCCGGGCCCGTACCGCCAGCGCGGTCAGATCGCCTACGAGACCGGGCGGCGCATCGTGCGGATGGTGGAGGAGAATCTCCGCCCCTCCGACATCATGACGAAGAAGGCCTTCGAGAACGCCGTGGCCGTGGCGTCGGCCATCGGTGCCTCCTCCAACTGCCCGGTGCACATGGTCGCGATCGCGCGCCACATGGGCGTCGACCACACCGTCGAGGACTGGCAGCGCGTGGGCGCCGACATTCCCCTGCTTGTGGACTGCCAGCCCGCCGGGCGCTTCCTGGGCGAGGCCTTCTACCGCGCCGGCGGCGTGCCGGCGGTAATGAAGCAGCTGCTCGACGCCGGGCTGCTGCGTGGCGACGTCATGACCGTGACCGGCCGCACGCTGGCCGAGAACCTCGCTGCGGTCGCGGCCCCGGACCCGGAGGTGATCCGCCCGCTGGCGAAGCCCATGAAGGAGCGCGCCGGGTTCGTGGTTCTATCCGGCAACCTCTTCGACAATGCGGTGATGAAGATCAGCGTGATCGACAAGGCCTTCCGCGACCGCTTCCTGTCCGACCCGCCCGATGTCTTCGAGGGCAAGGTCGCGGTCTTCGAAGGCCCCGAGGACTACCACGCGCGCATCGAGGACCCGGCTTCGGGCATCGACGAGAAGACGGTGCTGGTGATCCGCAACTGCGGCCCCGTGGGCTATCCGGGTGCCGCGGAGGTGGTGAACATGCAGCCCCCCGCGGCGCTGCTGAAGCGCGGCATCACCGCCCTGCCCACCATGGGCGACGGGCGGCAGTCGGGCACCTCGGGCTCGCCCTCGATCCTCAACGTCTCGCCCGAGGCCGCTGTCGGCGGAGGGCTCGCACTGCTGAAGGATGGCGACCCGATCCGCATCGATCTCAACACCCGCAAGGTCGACGTGCTGATCCCGGCCGAGGAGCTCGCCGCGCGCCGCGCCGCCTGGAAGCAGCCCGAGATCCTCAACAAGACCCCGTGGGAGGAGATCTACCGCAACTCCGTCGGCAGCCTCGGCACCGGCGGCTGCCTCGAACCCGCGACGCTCTACCTCAACATCCTGGAGACGCGCGGCGAAAGCCGGCACAATCACTGACATGACAGGACGCTTGGCTGGAAAGCGCTGCTTCGTCACCGCCGCGGGCCAGGGAATCGGCCGCGCCGCCGCCCTGGCCATGGCCGCCGAAGGGGCCACCGTCATCGCCACCGACCGCGACGCGCACAAGGTCGGCGAGCTCGGCGCGCGCGGCCTCACGCACCTGCCGCTCGACGTGCTGGACGATGCCGCGGTGGAGCGCGCCGCGCGCGAGGCCGGCCCGATCGACGTGCTGTTCAACTGCGCCGGCTTCGTGCACCAGAACACCATCCTCACCTGCACGGACGAGGACTGGGATTTCGGCTTCGCGCTGAACGTGCGCGCCATGTGGAAGGTGGCGCGCGCCTTCATCCCCGGCATGGTGGAGCGCGGCCGCGGGTCGATCGTCAACATGTCGAGCGCCTGTTCGTCCGTGAAGGGCGCGCCGAACCGCTTCCTCTACGGCACCACCAAGGCGGCGGTGATCGGCCTGACCAAGTCGATCGCGACCGAGTATGTGGGCCAGGGCATCCGCTGCAACTGCCTGTGCCCGGGCACGGTGGACACGCCCTCCCTGCACGAGCGCATCGGCGCCAACGCCGCCGCCGCCGGTTCGCTCGAGGCGGCCCGCGCCGCCTTCATCGCCCGCCAGGCGATGGGCCGCCTCGCGACGGCAGAGGAGATGGCGGCGCTGGTCGTCTACCTCGCTGCCGAGGAGAGCGCCTTCGTGACCGGCCAGGCCATCGTCATAGACGGCGGCTGGACGTTGTGAGAAACAGAAAAGTCAGCCGAAGGGAGGCCTTGCATCATGGGGTTTGAACTCGCCGTTCCACTTTTTGCGATGATGGGTGCGGTGATCCTCGCCGGCATCGTCGACGAAGCGGCCATGCCCGCCTTCATGTCGCTCGGCTGCCTGTGTATGCTCGTCGGCCTGTTGATCTGGAACGGCTCCCTGGTCATGGCCCCGAACCAGGCGGTCGCGCTGGGTTTCGTGGCCGCGGGCTTCGCCCTGTTCGGCCATGTGCGCGGGGCGCCGCGGCGGGTCTGACCGCCACCGGCGGCGGCCCTTCCGGCCGTCGCCGCTCCCTGCCATGGTGTCGGCGCCAACGACACGGTCAGGAACACGACGATGAAGCTGCTGCGCTACGGAGCCTCCGGGCAGGAAAAGCCCGGGCTGCTGGATTCGGATGGCGCCATCCGTGATCTCTCGGGCGTCGTGTCCGACCTCACGGGCGATGCGCTGGCACCCGCCGTGCTCGCGAAGATCGCCGCGATCGACCCTGCAACGCTGCCCAAGGTCGCGGGCAACCCGCGCCTGGGTCCGCCCGTGACGGGCATGAACAACCTGGTCTGCATCGGCCTCAACTACGCAGACCACGCGGCAGAGACCGGCGCACCCATCCCCAAGGAACCGATCGTCTTCCTGAAGTCGCTCAATGCGCTGTCGGGGCCGAATGACGACGTGGTCATCCCGCGCAACTCGGTGAAGACCGACTGGGAGGTCGAGCTCGCCGTCATCATCGGCACGCGCGCCAAGTACGTGAGCGAGGAGAACGCGCTCGACCACGTCGCGGGCTATGCGGTCGGCAACGACGTGAGCGAGCGCGAATGGCAGGCCGAGCGCGGCGGCGCCTGGGACAAGGGCAAGGGCTTCGACACCTTCGGCCCGCTCGGTCCCTGGCTGGTCACCAAGGACGAGATCCCCGACCCGCAGAACCTCGCGATGTTCTGCGACGTGGACGGCGTGCGCCAGCAGGATGGTTCCACCCGCACCATGATCTTCGGGGTCAAGCAGATCATCGCCTATGTCAGCCAGTGCATCACGCTGAACCCGGGCGACGTGATCTTCACCGGAACCCCGCCGGGCGTGGGCCTCGGCAAGAAGCCGGCACCGGTCTTCCTGAAGCCCGGGCAGGTGATGCGACTCGGCATCGCCGGGCTGGGCGAGCAGCAGCAGAAGCTGGTGGCCTCGCCATGATCCGCGTGGTGATGCTGGCACTGGCGCTGGTGCCCGGCGTGGCGGCGGCGCAGCAGCAGCAACGCCAGCCGGCGCCGCGCCAGGACGACCTCGGCCAGCAGGTGGAGCGCAACATGCGCAGCTGCATGGGCCAGTCGCAGGACACGGCGCTGGCGGCGCGCTGCATGGATGCGCAGCGGGCCACGATCGCGCCCCGGCTCGACACCGCGGTGGAGCGCCTGCTCGCGACGCAGCAGGACCCCGCACGCCGCGCCGCCTTGGCCGACGTCCAGGCGGCCTGGGCGACCTATCGCGACCGCCGCTGCGACTTCGCCGGCAGCAACCCCGAGCGCGCCGAGAACGCGCCGGCCGACCGCGCCGCCTGCTACCTGCAATTCGACATCGGCCGCCTGGTCGAGATCGAGGCGCTGCTCGCTCCTCCGCCCGCGCCGCGCCAGCAGCAACAGCAGCAGCGCCGTTGACCGAGGCGCCGGCGCTCGTGATCTTTGACTTCCCGGCCCGCCCGCCCGGCGGGCCGGAGCAGGCAGCGGCGATCCGGGCGCTGGCCGAGGACATCGCCGCCGAGCCCGAGCTGCTCTGGAAGATCTGGACCGAATCGGCCGAGGAGAAGCGGGCCGGCGGCATCTACCTGTTCCGCTCGCGCGCGGCGGCCGAGGCCTATCACGCGAAGCACGCCGCGCGGCTCGCGAAGGCGGGCATCACCGGCATCACGGCGACGTATCGCAGCTACAACGCCCCGCTCACCGCGATCACCCGCGGCCCTGTCGGCTGAGCCGTCGGCCGCGATCAAGGCCGGGGCCGCACTTCAACCGAAGGTCGCCAAAGCCGCCACCACGCGGGTTTCCCTCGCGCCGCGGGGCCCGCCGGGCGTAGCCTCCGCGCCGCGCCCGTGAGCGTCCGCCTGCCGTGGGTGCCGGAGGGCAAGGCCATGGCCATGTACCATCAGGGCAACCGCGACCTGCAGGACGCCTTCGGCACCCGTGCGCTGGCGGACCGCATGGAACAGCGCATACGCCGCGCCGCCTTCACCGAGGAGGACGCGGCCTTCGTCGCCTCCCTCCCGTTCTTCTTCCTGGCGACCGCGGATGCCGAGGGTCACCCGGACTGTTCCTACAAGGGCGGCGACGCGGGCCTGGCGCGCGTGGTCGCACCCGACCTGCTGGTGTTCCCGGACTACGACGGCAACGGGATGTTCAAGAGCCTGGGGAACATCCGCGCCAACCCGCATGTCGGGCTGCTGTTCATCGGCATGGAGGACAAGCCGCGCCGGCTGCGCGTGAACGGCACGGCTGAGGTCGTGCTCGACGACCCGCTGCTGGCGGAATTCGAGGGCGGCCAGGCGCTGGTGCGGGTCACGCCGGTCGACATCTTCCCCAATTGCCCGCGCAACATCCCGCGCATGCAGGTGCTCGAAGCCTCCCCCCACGTGCCGCGCTGCGGCGCGCCGCGCGTCGAGCCCGCCTGGAAGACCTACGAGATCTTCGCCGACGTGGTGCCGCCGCGCAGGGCGTGAGGCCACGTCAGATCGCGCGTCCATAGCCGGCGAATTGTGAGGCCGCCTCGGCAAGTTCCTGCGCGGTCAGCAGTACCGGCTCCAGCCCGGCCGCCAGCAGGTCGAGATACTGGCCGGCGAGGTTCTCCACCTCGAAGGCCAGTGTCAGGGCGGCGGCGAGCGTCGTCCCCACCGCGACCATCCCGTGATTGGCCAGAAGCACCGCGCGGCGTCCCTCCAGCGCGGCGACGCAGTTGCGCGCAAGTGCAGCCGTGCCGAAGGTCGCGTGCGCCGCGCAGCGGACATCGCCGCCGGCCAGCAGCACCATGTAGTGGAAGGGCGGGATGCCGTGCCGCGCGCAGGACAGCGCCGTGGCGCGCGGGCTGTGGGTGTGGACCACCGCCCCCGTCTCCGGCCGTGCCGCGTAGATCGCGGCATGCAGTCGCCATTCCGAGGACGGCCTGCGGTCCCCACGCAGGACCGCGCCTGCGGCATCGACCTGCACGAGGTCGGCCTCGGTCATCTGCGCATAGGGCAGGCCCGCGGGCGTCACGATGAAGCCGCCCTCGCAGCGGAGCGAGAGGTTGCCGGACTTCGACGGCATCATGCCCGCGGCATCGAGCCGCTGCGCCGCGGCGATGATCTCCGCCAGGGTCATGCCGATGCCATCGCGAGGGCAAAGGCGCCGGCGGCCAGGATCATGCAGCCCATCGCCCTCAGCCAGCGCGTCAATGCCTTGCGCAGATGCGGTCGCGCGGCCGCCGGGATGTCGTCGGGCGGGATGATCCAGGCCAGGCCGCCGAAGAGCAGCCGGAAGCCGCCGATCCTCACCGCGCGCACCGCCGAGGCGATCGCGGCCGCGACGAAGCCCAGCATGGCGAGCACCGCCGCCACGCCCCCGGCGAGGGCGAGGGTCCTCACATCGTCGCGCCCAGAACCCAGGGGGCGAATTCCTGCGCGCCGAAACCCATAGCCTCGCTGCGCGTCCGTTCGCCCGATGCGGTGCGCAGCATCAGGTCGAAAATGCGCTGGCCGCAGGCCTCCACCGTCTCACCGCCGCTGACGATGCCGCCGCAGTTGATGTCCATGTCCTCGCTCAGCCGCTCGTACATCGCGGTATTGGTCGCGAGCTTGATCGACGGCGCCGGCTTCATCCCGAACACGCTGCCGCGCCCGGTCGTGAAGCAGACCAGGTTCGCCCCGCCCGCCACCTGGCCCGTCGCGCCCACCGGGTCGTAGCCCGGCGTGTCCATGAACACGAAGCCCTTGGCGGTGACCGGCTCGGCGTAGCGATACACCTCGACCAGGTTGGTCGTGCCGGCCTTGGCCATCGCACCCAGCGACTTCTCCAGGATGGTGGTGAGCCCGCCCGCCTTGTTGCCAGGCGAGGGGTTAGCATTCATCTCCGCCCCCTCGCGCGCGGTGTAGTCCTCCCACCACTTCATCACGTCGACCAACTTCTGCCCGACCTCGCGCGAGACGGCGCGGCGCGTGAGCAGGTGCTCGGCGCCATAGGTCTCGGGGCTCTCGCTCAGGATCACCGTGCCGCCGTGGCGCACCACCAGGTCGCTCGCCGCGCCCAGCGCCGGGTTGGCGGTGATGCCGGAATACCCGTCCGACCCGCCGCATTGCAGCGCCACACACAGTTCCGATGCCAGCACCGGCACGCGCGTCGCGGTGTTGGATTCCGCCAGCACCTCGCGCACGAACTCCATCCCCTTCAGCACGGTCGCGCGCGACCCGCCGCTGTCCTGGATGTCCATGCTGCGCAGCCGCCCGGTCAGCTTCTGTTCCTCGAGCATCGGGCCGAGCTGGTTCACCTCGCAGCCGAGGCCGATCGCGATGACATGCGAGAAATTGGCATGCCGCGCGAAACCCGCGAGCGTGCGGCGCAGCACCCGCAGCGGCTCGTCCATCGTCATGCCGCAGCCGGTCTTGTGCGTCAGCGCCACCACGCCATCGACATTCGGCCAGGCTTCCAGCGGGTCATGGCCGGTGATCGGGTTGCGCTCGAACTGCCGCGCGATCAGCTCCGCCACATGGGCCGAGCAGTTCACGCTGGTCACGATGCCGATGTAGTTGCGCGTCGCCACCCGCCCATCCGGCCGGCGGATGCCCATGAAGGTCGCGGGCGGGTCGATATGGGCTGTCGGCTTCGCATCCACGCCCCAGGCGTAGTCGCGCGCGAAGTCGCCCATCTCGCAGTTATGTGTATGCACCCAGGCGCCGGGCTCGATCGCATCGGTCGCGAAGCCGATGATCTGGCCGTAGCGGCGGATCGGCTCGCCCTTCGCATGCGTGCGCACCGCCACCTTGTGCCCGGCCGGGATTCGCCGCGCGCCCACCGTGACGCCGGGCGCCACGGCGGTGCCGGGCATCAGCACGGCGCGCGCGATCACCACGCCATCCTCGGGGTGCAGCCGGATCACGGGGGGCAGCGTCGTGGTGTCCATCGGGGTTCCTCCCTTGCCGGTCGCATCCTAGCCGAGCGGCCGCGCCGCGCATCCCCGCCCTTGCACGCCGCGCAGCGGCGGCGCATGAAGGTGCCGGACACCTTGGGGAGCCCCGTCCGGGGGCTGAGAGGCGGGCTTCACCCGCGACCCATGGAACCTGATCCGGTTCGGACCGGTGTAGGGAACGGTGCCACCCGTTCGTCCGCGCGTCCTCCCGCCACGGGCGACGCGCGGCCGCGACCCGGCCCCCCCGTTCCCCGCGCCGCCCAGGGAGGGAACGAGGAATGCATCGCCGCACGCTGCTCGCCACCGCCGCCGCCGCCGCGACGGCCCGGCCCGCCACCGCGCAGCCCGCCCGCGCGCGGACGCTGCGCTTCATGCCGCAG
>NZ_JACADR010000162.1 GCF_016106005.1 Roseomonas rosulenta | reverse complement strand
CCTCGGCGGCGGGCAGCAGGCCGAGCGCATCGAGCCGCGAGCGCAGCGCGGGCTGGCCCACCGCGTCGGCGGCCGCGGCCGCGATGCGCGCGATGACCGGGGCGGGTGTCGCGGCCGGCACGAACAGGCCGAGCCAGTCGCCGATCGCGTAGCCTTCCAGGCCCTGCTCGGCCACGGTCGGCACCTCCGGCAGCGCCGGGAAGCGCGCGGCGGAGGAGACCGCCAACGCGCGCACCCGCCCGTCGCGAATCAGCGGCGCGGCCAGCGCCGGGGAGGTGAAGCCCATCGGCGTGTCGCCGCGCAGCAGCCCGGCGACCTGGTCGGCGCCGCCGCGATAGGGAATGTGCTCGCCCTGGATGCCCGCGCGGCGCAGCAGCTGCGCCATGGCGAGGTGCACACGCGCGCCGATGCCGACACTGCCGTAGCGCGCCCGGGCGGGGTCGGCACGCAGCGCGGCCAGCAGCTCGGGCAGCGTCGCGGCAGGGAATTCCGCGCGCACCACCAGGACCAGCGGCAGCGTGGCGAGCAGCGTAACGGGGGCGAGGTCCCGCACATAGTCGAAGGACAGGCCGCGCAGCAGGAATGGGTTCACCGACTGCCCGCCGGAATCGATCAGGATGGTCGCGCCATCCGGCGCCGATTGCGCGACGTATCCGGCGCCGATCGCGCCCGAGGCGCCGGATCGATTCTCCGGCGTGACGGTCGCGCCGAGCAGCTCGCCCATGCGCGGGGCGATCAGCCGGCCGAGGATGTCTGTGGACCCGCCGGGCGGGAAGGCGATGACCAGGCGCGCCGGGCGGTCCTGCGCAAGGGCGGGGGTGGCGAGGGGAAGGGCGAGGAGGATGCGGCGGAGCATGGCCGTCGCCTTGCCCGGCGGCGTGGCGGCGTCAAGTGATGTTGCGGTTGCCGCACGGCGGGCGGCGATCCCGGCGCGCAGGGCGCCGAGCGCTGCGGCACGCGCCCGCGCCCGATCCGCGGCCGCGGCACCTGCGGGCGTTGCGGAAGGCGCAGCCGTGCAGATGCTGGCATGCGTGCGGCGGCATTGGATGGACGCGGCTTTGCGGGGCAAGATCGCGGCATGGCACGCCCTCCTGCCCATGCACCGGACCTGTTCGGCGAGAGCCCGTCATCCGCGACCGAAGGCAGTGCGGGCCGCCCGCTCGCCGACCGCCTGCGCCCGCGCGTGCTGGCGGAGGTGGTGGGCCAGGATCACCTGCTCGGCGAGGACGGCGCGATCGCGCGCATGCTCGCGCGCGGCTCGCTCGCCTCGCTGATCCTGTGGGGCCCGCCGGGGGTGGGCAAGACCACCATCGCGCGGCTGCTGGCCGAGGCCGCGGGGCTACGCTTCACCGCGCTCTCGGCCGTGTTCTCCGGCGTGGCGGATCTCAAGCGCGCCTTCGACGAGGCCCGCGCGCGGAAGTCGAACGGCCAGGGCACGCTGCTGTTCGTGGACGAGATCCACCGCTTCAACCGCGCCCAGCAGGACGGCTTCCTGCCGGTGGTCGAGGACGGCACCGTGACCCTGGTGGGGGCAACCACTGAGAATCCGTCCTTTGCGCTGAACGGCGCGCTGCTGTCGCGCTGCCAGGTGATGGTGCTGAAGCGGCTCGACGATGCCGCGCTCGAGCTGCTTCTGGCGCGCGCCGAGGCGGAGACCGGGCGCAAGCTACCGCTGGACGACGCCGCCCGCGCCACGCTGCGCGCCATGGCCGATGGCGACGGGCGCTACCTGCTCAACATGGCGGAGCAGTTGTTCGCCCTGCCGCCCGCGACGAAGCCGATGGACACCGCGGCGCTGTCCACGCTGCTGGCGAAGCGCGCAGCGCTGTATGACAAGGACCGCGAGGAGCACTACAACCTCATCTCCGCGCTGCACAAGTCGATGCGCGGCTCCGATCCCGACGCGGCGCTGTATTGGTTCGCGCGCATGCTGGTGGGGGGCGAGGATCCACGCTTCATCGCCCGGCGCCTCACGCGCTTCGCTGCCGAGGATATCGGCATGGCCGATCCGCGTGCGCTGCCGCTCGCGATCGCGGCATGGGAGACGTATGAGCGGCTCGGTTCGCCCGAGGGCGAGCTGGCGCTGGCGCAGCTGGTGGTGCACCTCGCGACCGCGCCCAAGTCGAACGCGGTGTACGCCGCCTTCGGCGCGGCGATGCGCGCGGCCAAGGAGACGGGTTCCCTGATGCCACCCGCGCATATCCTGAACGCGCCGACGAAGCTGATGAAGGAGATCGGCTACGGGTCGGGCTACGAATACGACCACGACGCGGAGGAAGGCTTCTCCGGCCAGGACTACTTCCCCGAGGGGATGCAGCGGCAATCCTTCTATCGCCCGACCGACCGCGGCGCCGAGGCCGCGATCGGGGAACGCATGGCGCGCTGGGCGGAGTTGCGGCGCCGGCGCAGGCGCGGCTGATCAGCCGCGGCGCACTTCGAAGGCCCCGACATAGCGCACCGCCACGAAGTCGCGTTCATAGGCTTCGAGGAACGCGCCGAGGAACTTGACGCCGTCGCTGGTGGAGACCCGGTACTCGCCCATGTTCGGGTCGAACAGGTAGAAGTGCTTACCACCCAACAGAGACCCGTGAGACGAATAGGAGGCGACGCAATGTGCCGCGTTGCCTGTATTGGTCGCGAGGCCGATGTTGAAAAGGCAATACGACCCGGTCTCGCTCACCGTGGGCCAGATCGCCGCGGCATCGCCAGCCGCGCCGCCACCCCAGACCTTCAGCGCGGTGTTCGGGACGATCCGCAGGACGTAGGCGCGCAGGGCTTCGCCGTACATCACCTCGCATTCCTCACCGAAATTGGTGCCGGATACGCCCGAGGCGACGTGGATGTCCTGCGTCTTGCCGCCCCAGCGGAAACCGGCACCGGTGTAAAGCGCCTTCGAACGCTGGTCGGCGGTCTCGTCATGGAACATCATGCGGCGCGCCGCCCAGATCATGGACAGCCCGGTGCAGATGCCTTCCCGCTTCCCGTCTGTCAGCGGCGCGTTGTAGAGCGCCTGGAAGGTCTGGTCGTTGCCAAGGACGTCGCCCTGGTCCATTGAGAACGACTTCTTGTAGCCCGTCACTTCCATCGCGGTGTCCTCCTGCCGGCCCGAAACCTAGTCGGACAGTTCGCTGCCGGCAATGATCGGCGAACGTCACGACAGGCGACACCTGCAACGTTTCACATCATTGTCGCCCCTGCCGGTTGCTCTCGGTGGCGCGCCGTGCGCGCCATCGAGAATCGGGGGCGTCTGCCGTCAGACCAGGGGCTCCCATGCGGCGCCACGGGCCTCCCCGCCGTGCGGCGGACGGCGAGGTCCCGGCGGGATCGCGCCCGGCGCGCCTTGTGGTGCCGAGCACCAGGGCCTGGCGCCCGGCCCGTGGGGTCCCGCAGCTCAGCCGGCCGCGCCACGCCCGCCCCAGACGCGCGCCGGGATGAACACCTCGCCGCTCAGGATCTTGCGCGCGGTGCGCAGCGTCCCCCCGCCCAGCACCTCGACCGCGTCGTTGCCGGCGCGCCGCGCGGAGATCACGGCCTCCATCTGCCCCGTGGGATGCTCGATCACCACCGTCTCGCGCTCGTTCGGCCCGATCCGCGCGAGGCCCTACGCGACGGTGCCCGGCAGCATCGCCGCGGTAGCGATGCAGATGCCCCCGGGTCACCGCCATCGCCTCGTGGCAGGCGAGCGGCGTGAAGTAGCGCGCCGCGATCCCCTCCCCGCCTGGCGGTTACGCCACCACGGCGAATCTCGGCATCACATTGCCCGCCATGTTGCCCATGCCCGTGGCGGCGGCGCGGCGAACAGTCCGCGGCCGGTCAGAAGGCAGCGCACAGGAGGAACTCCGGCGCTAGCGTCGATGACGGGCAGCCCTGGCCCTCACGGAGAGCCTGCGCACCGGATCATCCGCGGTCCAGTTCGACCGAGCAGACATGATTGATGCCCTGGAAGGCGTTCGCATAGGACTCGACCCAGCCCTTCAGATACGCGGGGGCCTGGTCAGTGCCGACGCGGTATTCGCCCATGTTCGGGTCGAAGTGGTAGAAATGGCGGTTGCGGCCCAAGGTGCCGTGGGACGTGTAGGACGCGGTCCAGTGCCCGACGGACGATCCCCTGTCGGTCAGCCAGATGTAGTGCAGCACATAGGAACCTGCATCGCGCGCGGGAGCCCACATCAGGTCTGCGTCGCCAGCGGAATCGGAATGCCGCCCCTCGGAAATCGTCGCCGGCAATATCCGCAGGACGTAGGCACGGAGGGCCTCGCTCAGCATCGTGTCGAGGTAGTCCCTCCACCCGGTGCCGGCGGCCGGGCTGTCGTTGTGGATGTCCTGTGTCCGCCCGCCCCACCTGAAGCCCGGGCCGCTGATCAGGCTCGCGGCTCGCTGTTCGGCGCTCTCGTTGTGGAACATCATCCGCCGCGCGAGCCAGATCAGCGAGAGGCCCATGCAGATCCCGCCGCGCTTCGCGTCCGAGAGCGGGGCGTCGAAAAGCGCCTGGAATGTCTGGTCGTTGCCCAGGATGCCGCCCTGATCGAGGGAGAATGACTTGGTGTAGCCAGCAACTTCCATCGCAATTCTCTCCTCGGTGCGCGGACGCTAGCGGCGGGCGTCGCACCGCGCAATGGCCAGGCGGTGTCCGTGCAGGCGAGGAGGACGAGGGTTCACACCATAGGCGCTGATGATCGTCGCGGCGGGGGCGCGTTGGGGTCGGCGCTGCGCTGCGCCGTGTCGCTTGCGAGCCTCGCGCTGTTCAGCGCCGGCTTTCCCCGGGAAATGCTCGCGGTGAACATCCTGGGCAGCCTCGCGATCGGTGCGGTGGCCGCCCACGGGATCGGCGGCCCTGCGCGGCTGCCGCTGGTGCCGGGGCTGCTCGGCGGCTTCACCACCTTCCCGGCCTTCTGCCTCGAGACGACCTTTCTCCGGCACTGCTTGCCCCGGCTGGCGCTGCTGCATGTCGTGCTCAGCGTCAGGCTCGGCGCCGCAGCCTACATCGCGGGGTTCCGGCTGTTCAGGCGGTAGCGCGGCCGCCCCAGACACGCGCGGGGATGAAGACCTCGCCCGCCATGATCTTGCGCGCGGTGCGCAGCGTGCCGCCGCCCAGCACTTCCACCACGTCGTTGCCGGCGCGGCGCGTCGTGATCACCGCCTCCATCTGTCCGGTGGGATGTTCCAGAACCACCGTCTCGCGCTCATAAGGCCCGATCCGCGCAAGGCCGTGCGCCACCGTGCCCGGCAGCATGGCCGCGGTGGCGATGCAGATGCCCCCGGTCACCGCCATCGCCTCGTGGCAGACGAGGGGCGTGAAGTAGCGGGCGGCGATGCCCTCCCCGCCCGCCGGTTCGGCCACCATCGCGAATTTCGGCATCACCTTGCCCGCCACATCGCCCATGCCCATCGCGAGGCCGGCGGCGCGTCGGATCGCCTCGATGCGCGCCATGAAGTCGCGGTCGGTGTCCAGTTCCTTCGCGGATTCCCGCGCCGTCTTGCCGAGATCCGCCGCGCGCGCGATCACCACCGGCATCGCGACGTCAAGGCAGGTGACGGCCACCCCCTCGATGACATCCTGCGCATGGCCGGTGGGCATCAGCCTCCCCGTCGCCCCGCCCACCGCATCGGCGAAGTTCAGAACCACGGGCGCGGCGGTGCCGGGCACGCCGGCGATGGCGGTGTCGCCGTCGTAGGTCACCTCGCCGCCCGGGGTCTGCACCACCGCTTCGATCAGCGCGCCGGTGTTCACGGCGCGGATCATAACGGAGGTCTCGCCATCCCGCGCCGGCACGAGACCATTCTCGATCGCGAAGGGGCCGATGCCCGAGAGCATGTTGCCGCAGGTCGGCCCGAAATCGACGAAGGCCTTGTCCACGGAAACCTGCGCGAACAGGTAGTCGACCTGCTGCTTCTCCCCGGCCTTGGCAGGAGAGACGATGCAGACCTTGCTGGTCAGCGTGGTGGCACCGCCCAGCCCGTCGATCTGCCGCGCATCGGGCGATCCCATGGCGGCGAGCAGCACGCGCGCGATGTCCTCGCGGCTGTCGGGCAGGTCGGCCGCGAGGAAATACGGGCCGCGGCTGGTGCCGCCGCGCATGAAGGTGCAGGGGATGGCGGTCTGGCGAGGCATGGGCGCAGGATAGGCGCCACGTGGCGTGCCGGCCAAGGCCGGGCGGCGTGACGCGGCGCACGGCGCGGCGGACGCCGGCCGCGCCATTCCTGCAGCACGGAGGTCCCGCATGAAGCCGATTGCCATCCTTGCGCTGCTCCTGGCCGCCATCGCCGTGCCGGCGCGCGCGCAACCCGCGCTGGCCGCCTGCGCCGACGAGCGCCGGCCCGCCGCCGCACGCATCGGCTCCTGCACCGAGGCGCTGCGTCTGAATCTGCCCGATGCGGCGCGCGCCGAGGCGCTGCGCCATCGCTCCGACGCCAGGATGAGCGTGGCGCTGTCGGCCAGCGAAGCGCGCACGCGCGCCGGCGCCGACCCCGAGGCCAGCCTGCCGCCCGCCGATCTGGACCCCGCGTTGGAGGACATCCGGGAATCGCTGCGCATCGCGCCGCATGCGGAGGCGCCGGCGCGGCTCGCCACCATCTGGCTGTGGCGCGGCGACATCTCGCCCGCCGCACGCGCCGCCTTGCTGCGTCGCGACGAGGAGGGCGTTCTGGCCGCGCTCAGCGAAGTCATCACCGCCCGCCCGCGCAACTGGGCGGCGCTCATGATGCGCGGCGCGCAGCGCACCCTGGCCGGGCTTCCCGGCGCGCAGGAGGACATCGACGCGGCCTGGCGGCTGCTGTCCGCGCCGCGCTGAGCCAGCGCTTTCGCGGCAAGCGGGCCCCGTCAGCCCCCCGAGCCGCGCGCCCGCACTCCCCCCTCAGGCCGGCCGCGGCGACGCCGGCTGCGCCTGCCGCAGCGCAAGCACCACCGCGCCCGCCAGCACGCTGACCAGGCCCACCGTCACGAAGGCCGGCAGGTAGGTGGCGACCGCATCGCGCCAGATGCCGGCGAACAGCGCCGAGGTGGCAGAGCCGAGCTGGTGAGCCGCGAAGATCCAGCCGAACACCACCGCCGCCTTCTCGGGTCCGAAATGCTGCGCCGTCAGCCGCACCGTCGGCGGCACCGTCGCCACGAAATCGAGCCCGAAGAACACCGCCCAGAGCGTGAGCGTGAACATGTCGAAGCTGCCGAATGGCAGCCAGACCAGCGATAGCCCGCGCAACACGTAGTAGCACGCGAGCAGCGTGCGGTTGTCGACGCGGTCGCTGAGCCACCCCGACCCCACCGTGCCCAGGAAGTTGAACACCCCCATCAGCGCCAGGTAGGAGGCCGCGGTGACCGCCCCGACGCCGTTGTCGGCGCAGAAGGGGATGAAGTGCTGGCTGACGATCCCGGTGGAGGACAGGCCGCAGACGAAGAAGGTGCCGGCCAGGATCCAGAAGGCGCGCGTCGCCGATGCCTCGGCCAGCAGATTGAGGCTGATGGCCACGGCGTTGCCCTTGGGCGGCGTCGTGGGCCGTACCACCGCCGCCGCGCCGAAGGGGGCGAGGCCGAGATCCGCCGGCCAGTCGCGCGCGAAAAGCACGTAGAGCAGAGAGCAGACGCCAAGGCCGGCCACCGCCGGCAGCACCGCCATGCGCCAGCCCTGCACCTCCGCGAGCGCGGCCGCGGCCGGCAGGAAGCTGAGCTGCCCCGCGGCAAAGGCTGCGGTCAGGATGCCCATCGCGAGCCCGCGCCGCTCCGCGAACCAGCGGTTCACCACCGTGGCCGAAAGCACCAGCGCCAGCATCCCCGCCGCCAGGCCGAGCACGCCGAAGGCCACCCAGACGTGCCAGGGCTCGGTGGCGCGCGTCACGCCCAGCACGCACAGCGTGGCGAGCCCGGTGCCCGTCACCACCATCCGGCGCAGCCCGTAGCGCAGCAGCAGCGCGCCGGCGAAGGGCGCGGTCACCGCGAAGAGCAGGAACATCAGCCCCATCGCGCCGGAAACCTCGCCGCGGCCCCAGCCGAGGTCGCGCGACATCGGCAGGATCAGCACCCCCGGCAGGCTCACCGCCGCCGAGGTGCAGATCGAGACCAGGAAGGTCAGCGCGACCATCACCCATCCATAGTGGATGCCATGGCGCGCGAGGCGCGGCGCGAGTGCGGCGGCGAGCATGGGTCATCCTCCGGCTCGGTTCCCCGAAGCGGCGCATCAAACGCCGCCCCCCGGCGCGCGGCAAGCACTCCGCGCCGCCCGTGCCCCCGCGCGTGGCACCCCCCGCCCGGGCGCGTTAGTATGTCTCCATGCCCGTCACCACACGCACCGTCTGGGCGTCCGAGCGCGACACCCGGCTCGACCGCTGGTTCCACCGCCACTTTCCGCAACTGACGCAGGGGGCGCTGCAGAAGATGCTGCGCACCGGCCAGATTCGGGTGGATGGCAAGCGCGCGGAAGCGAACACCCGCCTGATGGGCGGCCAGCAGGTGCGCATCCCGCCCATGCCCGAGGGCCAGGCCCCCAAGGCCGAACCGAAGCCGGTGGACCCGCAGGAAGCGGCCGCGCTGCAGCGCCTGGTGATCTACCGGGACGACAGCGTGATCGCGATCGACAAGCCGCAGGGCATGCCGGTGCAGGGCGGCCCGGGCATCGCGAAGCACATCGACGGCATGCTGGATGCGCTGCGCTTCGGCAGCGAGGAACGCCCGCGCCTGGTGCACCGGCTCGACCGCGACACCACCGGCGTGCTGGTGCTGGCGCGCACGCCCGCCGCCGCCGCCGCCCTGGCCCGCGCCTTCCGCGGCCGCGACGTGCAGAAGACCTACTGGGCCATCGTGGTCGGCCGCCCGCATCCGCTGGAAGGGCGCATCGACATGGCGCTGGCGAAGCAGGGCGGCGCGCAGGGCGAACGCACCGTGCCATCGGATGCGCGGGACGCCACGCGCGCCGTCACGCTGTATCGCATGGTGGATTCCGCGCAGAAGCGCGCGGCCTGGCTGGAACTGACGCCGCTGACCGGGCGCACCCACCAGCTGCGCGTGCACTGCGCCGCCGCGCTGGGCTGCCCCATCCTGGGCGACGGCAAGTACGGCGGCGCCGCGGCGCATCCGGACGGCTTCGGCGACCGCACGCTGCACCTGCATGCCCGCGCGCTGCACCTGCCGCACCCGGATGGCGGCGTGCTGGAACTGGCCGCGCCCCTGCCGCCGCACATGAAGGAGACCTTCGCCTTCCTCGGCTTCGACCGGCCGCGCACGCCGCCCTGCCGGCGCCGGGCCTGAGGCACGGCCGATGCGCGCGGTGAAATGGGCGGTGGCGGGGCTGGCGGGCCTGGCCCTGCTGGCGGGCGGCGGCGTCTATGCGCTGATGGCGGCGGTGGATGCCGGCAGCCTGACGCCGCGCATCGCCGCCGCCATCGAGGGTGCGACCGGCCGCGCGGCGAGCCTCGGCGCGGTCTCGCTGCGGCCCGGCCTGGTGCCGCGCATCGCGGTGGAGGGCGCGGCTCTCGCCAACCTGCCCGGCGGGACGCAGCCGGAAATGGCGCGCATCCGCCGGCTCGAGGTGAAGGTGGCGCTGCTGCCGCTGCTGCGGGGCGCGGTCGATATCCGCGCCATCGCCATCGAGGGTGCGGAGATCCTGCTGGAGCGCACGGCCGATGGCGCGCCGAACTGGGTGTTCCGCGCCGCGCCGCGGCCGGAGGCGCCCTCCCCCGTGCCGGCCACCGCCGCGCCGGCGCCGCGCCGCAGCCTTGCCATCGCCGAGGTCACCCTGACGGACAGCCGCATCGCGCTGCCCGATCCGCGGCTCGGCACGCTCGCAGTGGCCGAGGCGCGCCTGACGGGCTTCGGCAGCGGCGGACCGGTCGCCTTCGCCGGTGACGTCGCGCTGCACGGCGTGGCCGGGCGCATCACCGCCGAGACGGGCGCGCTGCCGATGGCGGCCGAGGCCCCCTGGCCCTGGCGCGCCACGCTCGCGCTCGGCCCGAACCGCATCACCGCCGAAGGGCGGCTCGGCGAACCGATGGCGCTCACCGCCGCGGTGCCTGAACCGGCCCGGCTGCGGCCGCTGGCCGAGGCGCTCG
>NZ_JACADR010000161.1 GCF_016106005.1 Roseomonas rosulenta | reverse complement strand
GCGACCGCCACCCGCCGGGTCGCCCGGGTCGGCATCCGAGGTGCCGGTGCGCGGGCGGGCGGTACCGCCGCCTCGTCCGCCGCCGGGCGGGTCGCCGGGGTCGGAATCGGAGACGCCGGAGGGCTGCCGGCCGCCGCGCTGCGTACCGCGGCCACCACCCGCCGGGTCTTCGGGGTCGGCGTCGTTCACGCCGGTCCGGGGGCGCCCGCCGCCCTGCGGCCCGCGGCCTCCATTCGGCGGATCATTGGGGTCGGCATCCGTCAGCCCCGTCTGCTGCTGGCGCTGGCCCGGCGCCGTGCCGCGGCCCTGGCCGGGCGCGTCGGACGGGTCCGAATCCGACACGCCGGAGGGCGCGTTGCGCGGCGCCGGCGGAGCGGGGATCGGGCCAGGCGAAGGGGCGGGGCTGGCGCCGCCTTCCCCCTTGGTGCCCTGGGCGAAGGCGGCTCCGGGCAGGGCCGCCGCTCCGCCTGCGGCCGCCACTCGCACGACGAGCAGCCGCCGGGCGAGGCGATGGTCGGGAGAGTCGGGCATCGGGCCGTTGCTCCGTTGAAGAACCGGGACGTCAGTGTCGGCGGCAAGGACCTCCGGACACAAGGCCGAAGCGCCGCTGGACCGGTCCGATGGGCAATGCGCCCCGAATTCCTTCAAGGGGCTTGCATTCATGTTCTGGTTTTGTTCTTATCACCGCATGAGCCAGCGCACCGCCATCGACCCCTCCCTGGTCATCCCGCCGCCGCCCGTCGTGATCCGCTTCGTGCCCGCCAGGCCGCCGGCGCGCGCGGCCCGGCGCGCGCTGCGCGACTTTACCGGCTTCCTGGTGCTGGCCTGGGCAGCCGCCGAGATCGCGCTCTGGGCTGGGGGCGCCTGAACCGCGCGCGGCCCGCGGCGGCGGCCAGCCTCAGGCGGCGCGCTCGCGCAGGATCGCCACCGCGCGGCGGAAGCCATCGGCCATGCGCTCGGCCGGCATCGCTCCCGAGAACAGCAGGTGCCGGTCCAGCAGGAAGGACGGCACGCCGCTGATCCCCGCCTGCGCCAGCGCGCGGGACTCGGCCACCACCTCGGCGCGTGCCGCATCACCGGCCAGGAAGGCCGCCAGCGTCGCCTCGGCCATGCCGGCCTCGGCCCCCAGCGCGGCGAGCACGGCGCGCGAGCCGATATCCTGGCCTTCCTGGAAATAGGCGCGGAACACGCGGTCCATAGCGGCATGCTGCACGCCGTCCGCGCCGGCCAGGCGGATCAGGCGATGCGCCTCGACCGTGTTGGGCGTGCGCGCCATCAGGTCATGCCGGAAGGCGAGGCCGGCGACGCGCCCCGCATCCGCCACCTGGGCATCGAGCTGCTGCGACCTCTCCCAGGAGCCGAACTTCTCGGTCCGGTACGCCCGCCGGTCCACGCCCTCCGCCGGCATGTCGGGGTTCAGCTGGTAGGGCAGCCAGCCAATCTCGAAGACCAGCCCTTCCTCGGCCAGCAGCGCCAGCGCCCCGTCGAGGTGCGCCTTGCCAATCCAGCACCAGGGACAGATGGCGTCCGAGACGATCTCGAGCCGGCCGGCAGTGGCGGTGGACATGGCGCTTCCTCGATGCGGTCCGTTCGAGCATGGGGACGCACCCGCCCCGCGGCAAGCCGCCGCAGGCTGGAAACGCGCCGCGCAATTCGCACCTTGCGCCCCAGCGAAACAACCGACGAAGACACCACCTATGCCCCAACCGACGGGGCCGACCGGCGCGTCCTGCTGGCCGGGTCTGCCCTGCTCGGCGCCGGCGCCTTCGCGCCGACCGCCCGCGCTGCCGTCCCGGCGCCTGCCGGCACCGCCAACCCCGGCGTCTACCACGTGTAGCTTGGCGAGACCGAGGACACGGCGCTGCTCGACGGCGCCATGGGCGGCGGCGGCGAGGAGTTCCTCCCCCGCATGTTCCCCGACAGCACGCCCGAGCGGATCGCGACCCTGCGCGAGCGCGCCTGGTTCATGCCGAACGGGCTGCGCCAGCCGGTCGGCGACTATGCGGTGAACACGAGCCGCAACCTGTTCAAAGTCGATTGCCGCCGGACATTCCTCGTTCATGCCGACGACGGGGCGCACGCTCGACGCATTGCGCGCCCTGGGCGACGCGCCCGAACAGATCGGCACGGTGCTCCTGACGCATATCCACTCCGAGGACGCCCCCCTTGGACCCGGCACGGGTTCCGCGCATGGTCCCGGTCATGAGCATCACCTTCCCCGATCCCCATCCCGTGTCATGGCCCGAGGCTTCGCCCGCCGCGCTCGGCCTCGATGGCGCGCGCCTGGCCGAGGCCGTGGCCCATGCCGCCGCGCATGAGACGCCCTGGCCCTACGACCTGGCCGGTCATATCGGCCGTGGCGGCTTCGAGCCGCCGCCGGACAACGAGGTGCTGGGCGTGCTCTGGCCGCGCGGCGCGCCCTGCGGGATGGTCACGCGCCATGGCGTGCTGGTGGCGCGCTGGGGCGACACGCGGGAGGTCAGCCAGACCTTCTCCGTGGCCAAGTCCTACCTCTCGATGCTGGCCGGCATCGCGGTGGCGGATGGGCTGATTCCGGACATCGACCGCCCGGTGCGCGAGAGCGTGGATGATGGCGGCTTCGACAGCGCGCAGAACGCGCCCATCACCTGGCGGCACCTGCTGACCAACACCTCGGAATGGGAAGGCACGCTGTTCGGCAAGGCCGACAGCATTGACCGCGGCCGCAACCTCGGCGTCGAGGGGCAGGGGAAGAAGGGGAGCCGCGCGCTGGAACCCGCCGGCACGCATTGGGAATACAACGACGTGCGGGTGAACCGCCTGTCGCTGAGCTTGCTGCGCGTCTTCGGCCGCCCGCTGCCGGAGGTGTTCCGCGAGCGCGTGCTCGGCCCGGTCGGCGCGTCCGCCGACTGGCGCTGGGATGGCTATCGCACGTCGTGGGTCACGCTGCCCGATGGCCGGCGCGCGCAGTCCGTGCCGGGCGGGACGCATTGGGGCGGCGGTGTCGCGATCCATGCCGAGGACCAGGCGCGAGTGGGCCTGCTGGCGCTGAACCGCGGCGCCTGGGGCGGGCGGCAGCTGGTCCCGGCATCGTGGTTCGACCTGTCCACCCAGCCGTGTTCACTCAATGACACCTATGGCTTCCTGTGGCGGGTGAACAAGAGCGGTTCCTGGCTCCCCTCCGCCGCACGCGACGCCTTTTTCGCCAGCGGCGCCGGCGGAAACCTGACGTGGATCGAACCTTCGTCCGGCATCGTCGCGGTGCTGCGCTGGACGGACCCTGCGGCAATGGACGGCTTCATCGCCCGGGTGCGGGCGGCCATCGCGGGCTGAACCGCGCGCAGGCGAACTGTCTGCCCGCACGCGTGCCACCGCGCCGCCGCCGCGACCCTCCTATTGCCAGCGGCGGCGGGCGCAGGGGGGGGCAGGCAGCCTGACACGTCGGTTGCGCGGCACGCTTCGCCGGGGCATCCATCGCGCAGGGCAGGGAGCGGGCGCATGGAGATCGGCATCGTCGGGATGGGGCGGATGGGGGCGAACATCGCCCGCCGCCTGATGCGCGCAGGTCATCGCTGCGTGGTGTGGGACCGCGACCCGGCGGCGGTGGCGGCTGTGGTCGCGGATGGCGCCACGGCTGCGCCCGACCTTGCTGGCCTGGCCGCCGCACTGGCCGCCCCGCGCGCCGTCTGGGTCATGCTGCCGCATGGCGATCCGACCGAGCAGGCGATCGCCGCACTCGGCGACCTGCTCTCGCCCGGCGATGTCGCGATCGATGGCGGCAACACGCATTGGAAGGACGACGTGCGCCGCGCCGCGGCGCTCTCCGCCCGCGGCGTGGACTACCTCGACATCGGCACCTCGGGCGGCGTCTGGGGGCTCGAGCGCGGCTACTGCCTGATGATCGGCGGCAAGGCATCGCCGGTCGCGCGCCTCGCGCCGATCTTCGCCGCGCTGGCACCGGGGCGGGGCGACATCCCCGCCACGCCGCGCCGCGACGGCCGCGCCCCCAACATCGAGGAAGGCTGGCTGCATTGCGGCGGCCACGGCGCCGGCCACCTGGTCAAGATGGTCCATAACGGCATCGAGTACGGCATGATGCAGGCGCTGGCCGAGGGGCTCGACCTGCTGCGCGCCGCCGACAGCCCTGACCTGCCGGAACAGCACCGCATCAGCGTCGATGTGGCCGACGTGGCGGAGGTCTGGCGGCGCGGGTCGGTGGTCACGTCTTGGCTGCTCGACCTCACTGCTGCGGCGCTGGCCGAGGACCCGGCGCTCGCGAAGTATTCCGGCCGCGTCGGCGATTCCGGCGAGGGGCGCTGGACCGTGCAGCAGGCCGTCGAGACCGCGGTCTCCGCGCCCGTTCTCACCGCCGCGCTCTATGCGCGCTTCGCCTCGCGCGACGATGGCCACTTCGCGGGCAAGGCGCTGTCGGCCATGCGCGCCGGCTTCGGCGGGCATCTGGAGCCCAGGAAGGCATGACCATCGCCGCCATCGTGGTGATGGGCGTCTCCGGCTGCGGCAAGTCCACCCTCGGCGCGATCCTCGCAGAGCGGCTCGGATGGCCCTTCGAGGACGGGGACGGGTTCCACTCGCCCGCCAATGTCGCGAAGATGGCCGCCGGCACGCCGCTCACCGACGACGACCGCTGGCCCTGGCTCGATGCCATCGCCGCGCGCATCGCAGCGGCGCGTATCGCGGGCACCGGCGTGGTGATCGCCTGCTCCGCGCTGAAGCGCGCCTACCGCGACCGGCTGCGCGCCGGGCATGCCGATATCCGCTTCCTGCACCTGACCGGTGATCCCGCGCTGATCATGGCGCGCCAGGCCGCGCGCAGCGGGCACTACATGCCCGCGAGCCTGATCGCCAGCCAGTTCGCCACGCTCGAGCCGCCGGATACCGAGGCCGATGTCATCGACCTCGATGTCGATCCCGAGCCGCCGGTGATCGTGCAGAAGGCCATCGCCGCGCTGCGCCGGCGCGGCGACCTGGTGTGATCTATTCTGCCGCCATCGCCAGGCCCGGCACCGGGCCGTTGGTGATCGCCGTCATCCGCTCGCGCACGTCGAAGATGCGGATCTGCAGGTCGGTGATGTCGGGGTTCGCCTTCATCCGCGCGACGATCGGGCCGTTCACGTAGGCCTCGGCCGCCGCGCGCGTGTCGAACAGGTAGATGCCGCCGGCGCGGCGGTCCTCCTCGCCGTCCAGCCAGATCTTCCATTGCAGGCCGGGCACGGCGAGGAACTGCCTGGCCCGGTCGTCGGTGTAGCGCGCCTCCCACTCCGCCTTTGGCATGTCGGGGCGCGTGTAGTTGACCTGCACGATCATCATGGCACGAGGCCTCCCTGCGTCTCTGGCCGCAGCCTGCGCCCGACGGGCCGGCCCGCGCAACGCATCGATGCGGGTTGGGGGGTGGGCCGGGCGCAACCGGCCGGCCCGCCCCCGTCGAAGCGCAACCGAACTCCAGCAGGCCGTGCCGGAGCCGTGTTCAACCCTCGATCGCCTGGTAGGCCAGCATGTTGATCAGCCGCCGGTAGCGCAGGCGCATCTCGCCCGGGGCATGGGCCATCAGCACCACCGCCAGGCGCTCCGCCGGGTCCACCCAGAAGAAGGTGCCAAACACGCCCGACCAGCCGAAGGCGCCAGGCGCGCCCATGAAGGCAGACCCGCCCGGATGCCGCCGGACCGCCACCGTCAGGCCGAAGCCGTATCCGGTCAGCCCCGGGTCCATCCGGTCCGGCCCGCCCTCGATGCCCTGCAGGTGGTCCGACCCCATCCAGCGCACGGCCGCGGGCGAGAGCACGCGCGCGCCGCCCAGCGTCCCCCCGGCACGCAGCATCTCGGCGAAGCGCAGGTAGTCCGCTGCGGTGGAGACCAGCCCTGCACCGCCCACCTCGAGCCGCGGCGGCGCGACCGGCGCCTCGACCGCCTGTGGCTTGCCGGTGATGGGGCAGGTGGGCAGCGCCTTGGCGAAGCGCGTGAGCCCGCCCTCGGGGAGCACATAGCCCGTCTCGCGCATGCCCAGCGGCTCGAAGATGCGGCTTCGCATCAGCGTGCCGAGCGAGGCGCCGCCCGCCGCGCCCGCCACCAGCCCCAGCACGTCGGTCGAGAAGCCGTATTCCCAGGCCTCGCCCGGATGGTGGCGCAGCGGCGTGGCCGCCAGCGCGGCCGCGAGCGAGGCCGCGTCATGGTCGCGCGCCACGGTCAGCGACGTCCCCGGATGCGCCGCATGCACCGCCGTGGCGCCGAAGCCGCCATAGACGAAGCCGGTGGTGTGGCGCGCCGCGTCCTGCACCGTCATCGGCCGGCGCTGCGGCTCGAGTTCCAGCGGCCCCTCGCCGGACAGCATCCCCGGTGTCGGCTTCGCGACGTTCATGTTCATCAGGGGCGGGACGTAGGCGCCGACCGGGTCGGACATCAGCAGCCGCCCTTCCTCGACGAGCGAGAGCGCCGCCACGCCGCAGACCGGCTTGGTCATCGACGCGATGGCAAACAGCGCATCGGCGCGCATCGGCACGCGCGCCTGCGCATCGAGGAAGCCGACCGCCTCCATGTGCACCAGCCGCCCGTCGCGCGCGATGGCCACGACGCCGCCGGGGAAGCGGCCTTCCTCGATCTCGCGCTCAAGCGCGGGGCGGATGCGCGCGAGCCGCGCGGAGGACATGCCCACGCTCTCCGGCCGCGCGGGCGCGAGCGGTGCGACATCGGCCTGGATCGTATCCATCACGCGGCTCCTTCGCCGGCATAGGGGTTGGTGCGGCGTTCGGTGCCGAAGGTCGAACCGGGCCCATGGCCGCAGATGAACTGGATGTCGTCGCCGAGCGGGAACAGCTTGGTGCGGATGGAGCGGATCAGCGCATCGGTGTCGCCATAGGGGAAGTCGGTGCGCCCGACCGAGCCCTGGAACAGCACGTCGCCCACCAGCGCCACGCCCAGCGCCACGCTCACGAAGACAACATGGCCGGGGGTATGGCCCGGGCAGTGCAGCACCGCGAAGTCCTGGCCGGCGATCTCCACCGTCTCGCCCTCCTCGAGCCAGCGGTCCGGCGTGACGGGCCGGCACGCCATGCCATAGGTCGCGCCCTGCGCGGCAAGGCCGTCGAGCAGGAAGGCATCGGCGCGGTGCGGCCCCTCGATCGGCACGCCCAGCGCTTCCGCCAGTTCGGTGGCCGCGCCGGCATGGTCGAGATGCCCATGCGTGAGCAGGATGCGCTGCACCTCCATGCCGGCCTGCTGGATGGCGTCCTGGATGCGATCCGCGTCGCCGCCGGGGTCGACCACCACGCCCTGCTTCGTCTCCTCGTCCCAGATCAGCGTGCAGTTCTGCTGGAAGGGCGTGACCGGGATGATGGCAGTGGCGATGCTCATGCCGCCGACCTTGGCGCGCGCCCCGCGCGGCGTAAAGCGCCGGGGCTCAGGGCCCGACCAGGGCGGGCAGCACCTCCGCGCGCAGCCGCTCGACATTGCCGCGCGCCACCTCCGGCGAGGCCGCGACCGATCGCGCGATCACCATCCCCCCGTCGCGCAGCAGCACCAGCACCGATCCCGCGACCTCCCCCGCGCGATAGGCCGTGACCCAGCCCACCGCCCGGCCGATGTCGGCGCGCTCGACCCGGCAGGTCGGGTTGCGCGCGCGGCATTGCTGGTCGAGCGAGGCGATCGATGTGTATCCCGACCGCAGCCGCTGTTCGGTCGTGTCCTCCTGCCGGCCGAGCCGCAGTTCCACCGCCGGCGCGCCCTCGCAGCCGGGGCAGGTGAGGGTCAGGAGCCCGTCCTCGATCCGCGCGACATAGCCCTCGCCCAGCGCGGCGAGGGCGCGCGCCTCCACCGCGGCGAGCGAGGGCCGCTCCTGCGCGCGCGCGCCGCCTGCCGCAAGCACCACCACCGCCAGGGCCATCCACCACCGCATCACCGCGCCGTCCTTCCGTGGTTCCCGTGGCACAGGGTCCTGCCTGCCGCAGCGGCGCGTCAACACCTTGCCCGACCGGCGGCGGCGCATCCGCGTCGCGTCGCCAGGGCCGGCGCTCATCGCCGGAACTCCAGCGGCGTCGAGCGCTGCCGACCACGACCCGATATCGACCACCCGGCAATTTTCGCCGGGCCGTTCATTGTTCATTCAACTATCGCGCGCTTTCCTGCATTGATCGGATCGCAGGACGCGATGGCCACCTATTCCTTCACCGATGCCGCCGGCGCCAGCCTGGTCTTCGTGCCGGCCGAGGACCTGCTCGTCCTGCCCTTCGGCGTCTCCGCCGCGGCGCTGCGCTTCGCCAGCGCCGGCGGCGACCTGCTGGTCACGGTGGGGTCGGACACGGTGCGGCTGCTGGGCATCGGCCTCGGCGGGTCGGGGCTTACAGCCGCCAACCTGGTGTTCCAGGACGCCAGCCTGCTGATCCTGGACGGGCCGGGGAACAACGTCCGCACAGGCAGCGCCTTCGGCGACTGGATCGGCGCTGATCGCGGCGGCGAGGATCGCATCGTCGCCGGCGCGGGGGACGACTACATCCGCGGCGAGGCGGGGCTCAGCGCCCTCGACACCATCGATGGCGGGGAGGGGACCGGCGACCTGCTGGTGCTCTCGGGCACGCTGTCCGTGGTGCTCGGCCCGCTGACCGTCACGGGGATCGAGCGCTTCGAGGTCGGCGCGGGCAATGTCGCGCTCACCCTCGATGCCGCCACCGTCGCGACCGCCACGCCCGTAGCCGGATCGGTCTTCACGATCGACGCATCGGCCCAGGGGGTGGGTTCGCGCCTCGCGGTCGATGGCCGCGCGGTCTCGGCCGCGGGCATGGCGCTGCTGGGCGGCGGCGGGGATGATTCGCTGGCCGGCGGCCTCGTGGCGGACCTGCTGGTGGGCGGCGCCGGCGACGACACGCTGAACGGCTTCTGGGGCGACGACACGCTGGCGGGCGGCGCCGGGGTCGATCTGCTGGTCGGCGGCTTCGGCGACGACCTGTTCCTGTTCGACGTGGCAGGCCTGCCCAACAGCCCGCCCGCCACCCCCGACCTGATCCTGGATTTCGAGGGCGCGGGGGTGGCCGGCGGCGACCGGATCGGCCTGCCCGGCGTCGCGGCCATCGGCCTCGGTCTCACCTTCCATGTCGCGGCGGCGGATTTCGTCTTCGAGGGCTACGCGGTCTCCGGCGTGCAACTGCCCGCCTCGCGCATCGGCGATGGCTTCGCCGACGTGATGTGGCGCCTGGTCGAGGGCGAGGCCTGGCGATTCGAGCTCTGGGCGGACCTCAACGACGACGGCCGCTTCAGCGCCGGCGACCTGTTCCTGCGCATCGCCGTCCCCGCAGGCGACACCGCCACGACGCTGATCCCGGGCGACTTCCTCGCCGCCTTCGCAGGGCTCGTAGGCGGGCCGGGCGACGACGTCTTCACGGCGCTCGGCGGGACCGATGACATGATGTGGGGGGAGGGCGGCGACGACGTGCTCGCCGGCGGGGACGGCGTCGACGTTCTCGAGGGCGGGCTCGGCAACGATACCCTCAATGGCGGCGACCTCGCGGACGAATTGCGCGGCGGGCCGGGCTCCGACTGGATTGAGGGGGGCGATGGGTGGGACACGCTCTTTGCCGCCGACAACCTCTCGCCCGAAACGGAATCGTCCGACGACCGCAACCACCTCGCCGGCGGGCGCGGGCCGGACCTGCTGTTCGGCGGCGCCGGCCTCGACACCCTGCTGGGCGGGGATGACGACGACCTTCTCTGGGGCGACGCAGGTGCGGACAGCCTGCTGGGCGGGGCGGGCGACGACCTCGTCCATGGGCGCGAGGGCGACGACCTCCTTGATGGCGCGGAGGGTGCGGACACGCTGCTGGGCGGCACCGGCGCGGACACCTTCAGCGGCGGCGCGGGGGCGGACCTGTTCGTCATCGACCTGTCCACCAGCGGCCAGGCCGAGGCGCAGGGCGATGCGCCCGACTGGATCACCGACTTCAACCCGGCCGAGGGCGACGTGCTGTCGCTGGCGCTGGCCGGCGGGCTGGTGGGCGGCGCCTTCGGCCCCGGGCCGCTCGCCTGGCGCGGCACGCTGGCGCCGCGCGACCTCGCGCTCGGCGTCGGGCTCGGC
>NZ_JACADR010000160.1 GCF_016106005.1 Roseomonas rosulenta | reverse complement strand
CGGCCGCGCTGGCCGCCGCGGTTTCCTGCTGGGTCACGTCGTGGGCGGCGCCGCGCAGCCCGGCATGGCCGCCGCGCGCATCGCTGAGCGGCGCCAGCGACAAGGCCAGGCAGCGCGGCTGCCCCTGCGCATCCGCCACCCAGGCGCGATGTCCGCGCACCGCCTGGCGCAGCGTGAACGGATTGGGCCCGGCGCCGAGCAGCAGGCTGTCGGCGCGCCGGCCGAGGAGGCTGGCCGCGCGGTGCCCCAGCACCGTGTCGGGCCAGAGGAAGGTGAAGCGCCCGGCATTGTCGGTCTCGAACACCAGGTCGGCGCCGAGCCCGGCCAGGTCCTGCCAGCGCTGGCGCGATTCCAGCAGCGCCCCGTGCAGCGCCGCAGAGGCCGCCGCCGCCGGCGGGACCATCGCCGACCAGTCCTCAGGGCGAAGCGCCGTGTTCATCGGCGCGATGGAAGCGCCGGTCGGGTGAATCCCGGGTTAGCATGCCCTCCGATCCGGCGGCGGCGGGACGCGCCTCGTCCCGCCCTGCCATCCGGGGATGTTCGTCAGGGCAGGAGTTGGGCCGTCGCCGCGTCGGGCGGATCGGCAAGGGGCCGGTGCTGCCCCGGCTATGCGGGATCCCGCCCGCGTCGGCGTCGCCCCGGTCGCGGACCCGCCGCCGCCGCGTTGACAGGCCCGCGCCGTGGCCGCAAGGAGCGCGGCCCGCCCCAGGACCGCCGGAGACCCGCCATGGACAATACCGCCCTTCAGGCCCGCATCGAAGCCTTGTGGCAGGTGCGCGACCGCGTCACCTCCGCCACCTCCGGCTCCGACCGCGCCGCGGTGGAGGAAGCGCTCGAGGCGCTCGACTCCGGCCAGGCGCGTGTCGCGGAACCCGACGGCGCCGGCGGTTGGAAGGTCAACCAGTGGCTCAAGCAGGCGGTGCTGCTGTCCTTCCGCCTGACCGATTCGGCGCCCATGGACACCGCCGCCGGCGCCTACGACAAGGTGCCGCTCAAGTTCGAGGGCTGGGGCGAGAACCGCTTCAAGGAAGCCGGCTTCCGCGCCGTGCCGGGCGCCGTGGTGCGGCGGTCGGCCTATATCGCGCGCAACGTCGTGCTGATGCCCTCCTTCGTGAATGTCGGCGCGCGCGTCGACGAGGGGACGATGATCGACACCTGGGCGACCGTGGGGTCCTGCGCGCAGATCGGGAAGAACGTGCACATCTCGGGCGGCGTGGGGATCGGTGGCGTGCTGGAGCCGCTACAGGCCAATCCGGTGGTGATCGAGGATGACTGCTTCATCGGCGCCCGGTCGGAAGTGGCCGAGGGCGTGATCGTCGAGCGCGGCGCCGTGCTGTCCATGGGCGTGTTCATCGGCGCCTCCACCAAGGTGATCGACCGCGCGACGGGCGAGGTCTTCATCGGCCGCGTGCCGTCCTATTCGGTGGTGGTGCCGGGCGCGCTGCCGGGCAGGCCGCTGCCGGACGGCACCCTGGGGCCCTCGCTGTACTGCGCGGTGATCGTGAAGCGGGTGGACGCGCAGACCCGCGCCAAGACCGCGATCAACGAATTGCTGCGCGACTGAGCGCGCGGCGCATGCCGACCGACCCGATCCCGCTCGCCCAGGCGCTGATCCGCTGCCGGTCGGTGACACCTGCCGATGACGGCGCGCTCGATGTCGTGCAGCGGGCGCTGGAGCCGCTGGGCTTCGCCTGCACGCGGCTGGTCTTCGGCCCCGACGACTACCGGGTGGACAACCTGTTCGCCCGGCGCGGCACGGCCGGCCCGCATTTCTGCTACGCCGGGCATACCGACGTCGTGCCGCCCGGCGACGTCACGGCCTGGACCGGGGATCCCTTCGCCGGCGAGGTGCGCGATGGCGTGCTCTACGGCCGCGGCGCCTGCGACATGAAGGGCGGGATCGCCGCCTTCATCGCCGGGCTCGCGGACTACCTCGCGGAGCGGCCGAACCATCCCGGGTCGATCTCCCTGCTCATCACCGGCGATGAGGAGGCGCGATCGGTCGATGGCACCGCGAAGGTGCTGGAATGGATGCAGGCGAACGGCCAGGTGCCGGACATGGCGCTGGTCGGCGAACCCACCAGCAAGGCCGCCCTGGGCGACACCATCAAGATCGGCCGGCGCGGCAGCCTGACCGCGCGCATCGCGGTGCAGGGCAAGCAGGGGCACAGCGCCTACCCGGCGCTGGCGGACAATCCGATCCATCGGCTGGTCGCGGCGCTCGGCCCGCTGCTGGCGGCGCCGATCGACAACGGTTCCGAGTTCTTCCCGCCGACCACGCTGCAGGTGACCGGCTTCGACGTGGGCAACGCCGCATCGAACGTGATCCCGGCCACGGCGCGCGCCATGCTGAACATCCGCTTCAACGACCTGCACACGAGCCAGGCGCTGACCCAGCGCCTGCATGCCGCGCTCGCCGCCGCCGGCTGCCGCTACGAGATGACGGCGGAATGCTCGGGCGAGAGCTTCCTCACGCGCCCCGGCCCCTTCGTCGATGCGCTCACCCGCGCCATCGCGGCCAGCACCGGCGTGACGCCTGGGCTCGACACCGGCGGCGGCACCTCCGATGCGCGCTTCATCGCGCGCTACTGCCCGGTGGCGGAATTCGGCGCGGTGGGCGCGACGCTGCACCAGGTGAACGAGAACGCTCCGGTCGACGAACTGCGCCGCCTGGCTGCGGCCTACCGCGCCATCCTGCACGAGGTGCTCGGCTGAGCGCAGCCCAGCCCCCGCCGGCCGGGCCGGTGGTGCGCGGCATCGCCGGCGCGCTGCTGCTCGCGCGCGGCCGCGCGGAAGGCGTGATGGCCTTCGCGCCGACCCTGGCCGAGGCGCGCGCCTCCTTCGTGGCGGCGCTGCTCTGCCTGCCGATCTTCCTGCTGCTGCGCGGCATCGGCGGCGCGGATTCCGCCGCCGGCGCCGACCCGGTGCGCGCGCTGGCGGCGGACGTGATCGCCTATGTCTGTTCCTGGGTCGGTTTCGCGTTGGCCAGCCTGCCTCTGGCCCATGCGATGGGCCGGCGCGCGCTGTGGCCGCGCCTGGTGGCGGCGTGGAACTGGGTGAACCTGGTGCAGTACCTGGTGCTGGCGGGCTTCACCCTGCCGGTGCTGCTGGGCCTGTCCGGACTGGTGGCGGATGCGCTGGGGCTGGCGGCGATCGGCTATGCGCTGTGGCTGCAATGGTTCACCGCGCGCGCGGCGCTGGGGGTGAATGGCGTGCGCGCCGCGGGGTTCGTGCTGCTGGACCTCGTGATCGCGGTGTTCCTGTCGGGGCTTGTGGTGCGCCTGTCGCTGCCCTGAAGCGGCGCCGGGTCGCCCCGGGCCCGGGGTCCCGCGGCGGAGGCGATCCCGGCCGGGCCGGCCCGCGCGACCGATCCGACCTTGGAAGCGCCGCGGAGCGTGAAGCCCTGCTCCGTCAGCGCCGCCGGCGGGCGCGGCACCAGCACGTCGCCGCGCCGCGCGCCGCTTGGCGGCTATTCGACCCGGGCGCCGGAGACGCGCACGGCCTCCTCCCACATCGCCGCCTCGGCCGCGGCGCGCGCTGCCATCTCCTCCGGCGTCGACCAGACCGCCAGGGCGCCCACGCGCAGGAAGCGGTCCTTCAGCGACTGCTCGGCCACGATGGTGCGCAGCGCGCCGTTCACCCGCCGGATGACCGGGGCGGGCGTGCCGGCCGGGAAGACGAAGCCCTGCCAGGAGGAGACGACGAAGTTCGGCACCCCGGCCTCGGCCATGGTGGGCAGGTCCGGCAGGGTCGGCCAGCGCTCGGCGGAGGTGATGGCCAGCGCGCGCATCCGCCCCTCCGCGATGACCGGGACGTAGGAAGCGAGGTTGTCGAGCGCGAAGTCGAGGTCACCCGACAGCATCGCCGGGATGATCTGCGCCGCGCCGCGGAAGGGGACGTGCGTGCCCTCCACGCCGATGCGCCCGGCAAAGAGCGCGCCGGAGAGATGCCCCGTGGTCCCCACGCCGGGCGAGCCATAGGTGAAGCCGCCGCGCTTCGCCTTCGACCACGCCACGAAATCCGCCAGCGTGCGCGACGGGTTGTGCTGCGAGGACACCACCGCGACGTTGGGCAGGTCCCAGGCCACGCCGACCGGCGTCAGGTCGCGCGTCGGGTCATAGGGCAGGCGGGCATAGAGGAAGCGGTTGATCACCAAGTGGCCCACCGAGGCGATGCCCATGGTGTAGCCGTCCGGCGCGGCCTTGGCGGTGGCGTCGATGCCGATGTTGCCGCCGGCGCCGGCACGGTTCTCGACCACGAAGGTCTGGCCGAGCGCGGCCTGGAGCAGCTCGCAGTAGATGCGCACCAGCACGTCGGTCGACCCGCCCGGCGGCCAGGGCACGATGACGCGCACGGTGCGGGCCGGCCATTCGCCCTGGGCCTGGACGGCCGGGGCGGCCAGCAGGCCGGCGCCGGCGGCGAGCGTCAGGCGCGTGCCGGCCGACAGCAGGGTACGGCGGGTTGTCATGGTGTCGTCTCTCCCGGTGCAAACTGTGCCCTGCATTATCCCGCGGAGCGGTTCAGCGCCAGATGAGCGCCGTAGGGTCAGTGCCGTGCGAGGAAGGCGAGCACCGCGTCGCGGTAAGCCTCAGGCGCATCGCCGGGAACGTTGTGCGCGGCGCCCGCGACGGTTGCACGCTCGCTGTCGGCGAGGCACCGCTCGAGCGCATCGAGAATGGCAGCGAAGAACGGCGTGCTGCGATCTCCGCCGGTCAGCAGCACGGGCGCGCTGATCCTTGAGGCAGCATCGCAGCCGAAGGGCGCGCGCGGGTGGGTGGAGACCTGGTCGGCCAGATGGGACGCTGCATTGTCGAGTGCCATGCGCTGGTCCGCCTCAGGCTGGCGGTCGAAGGCGCCCGCGCCGCGCACGGCATCCACAAACAGCCGCACGCCGTGGTTGAGGTCACCCGCGGCAAAGGCGCTGCGCGCCGGCGCCAGGCGTTGGCCCTGCTCGCGCAGCAAGGACTGACCGTCAGGCGTACCGGCAAGAAGCCCGGCGGCTGGCGGTTCGTTGAGCGCGAGGGAACGCACCATCCCGGGGTAGCGACTTGCGAAGAACAGCGCAGCGACGGCACCTGACGAATGCGCCACGACGTGCGCCCGTTCTATCCCCAGGGACCGAAGCAGCGCGGCGAGGTCCTCGGCGTGCAGGTCGCCAGCGCCATCCGGTGTACCCTCGGCGCTGACCGGATCGGGGAAGCGGTTGCGGCGGCTGTACGAGACGACCCGATAGTGCGCAGCAAAGCTGGGCAGGAGGTCGCGCCACATGCGGAAGTCCTGAAGGCCGCCGTGAATGAGCACGACCGGCGGACCCTGCCCAGCCTCAACGTATGTGAAAGTCGTGCCGTTCGCTGCGACCCTTCGGTGCTCCTCGGCCGTTGCGCCGCCGCAGATCGCAATCATGGCCGCCGCTGCCAGCCGCACGAGCGCTTGCGTCACCAAACCGGCCCCCGATCGTTCCTGAACTCAAGCGAAGCGGATACGCGATCGGTACGGTCTAGACAAGAATGCGAACGATGATCGAGCGGGTCGTTCAGCCGTCGCGGCGTGCCTGCGCGTTCCGGCCAGCCTGCGAGATGCTGCCGATGCTGCGCGGGTCCATGCGCGTGCGGCGCTTGCCGCTGGCCTTGGCGCGCATGCCCCCGCCCGCCGTGGCGCCGGCGCCGGGATGATGCGCGCGGGCGGCCTGCTTGCGGGCCAGCGCCTCCTTCAGGGCGGCGGCGTGGTAGGCGCGCCGCGCCTCGCCATGCAGCAGCTCGATGCGCGCATTCACGCGCTTCAGGGCGGCGGCGAAGACCTGCTTGCGGCGCAGCAGCGCGGGGTCGTGGCCGGCGGTGGCGCGGGGTTCGCCCTTGCCGCGGCGGGCGCGGCGATTGCTGTGGACCATGCCGCGCAGGCGGTCGCGCTGGTCGCGCAGCAGCCGCGCCAGGGCCAGCGCGTCCTCGGCCGACAGGGCGGCGAGCGCGGGGTGGTGGCTGTTCGCGATGAGGGCGAAGTCGTCGCCGAGCAGGCGGCGTTCGGCGGCGATGCTGGTGGCCATGGTGTCTCCCCGTGGTTGTCGGCGCGTCGTTTCGCGCGTCGTCCAGCCATAGCGGCGCGGCCAGGGCAAAGGAAGCGGCTTCGCTGTCCGCTGCGTCCCGGCGTTGGGCCATGGCGCCGCCGGTCCGGCCAAGGCCGCCCGAGGGACCCGGGGGCGACGGGACGCGGCGCTAGTGCTGGTCCCGCAGCACCGCCGCCAGCGTCACCAGCATCGAGGCGGTCGCGCCCCAGATGTAGTGGCGCTCATGCGGCCAGACCCAGAATTCGCGTAGCCGGCCGCGGAATTCCTGGGACCGCCGTTCCGGTGCCGCGGGGTCGAGCAGGCGCGCCAGCGGGTATTCGAAGGGTTCCTCGACCTCGTTCGGGTCGTGGCGGAGCTCGAAGGGAGGGCGCAGCAGCGCCACCACAGGCGTCACGCTGTAGCCCGTGCCCGTCAGCAGCGTCGGCAGGCGGCCGAGCAGCTGCGGCAGCGCGCGATCGAGCCCGACCTCCTCCTCCGCCTCGCGCAGCGCGGTCTGCTCGGGCGTCTCGCCCGATTCCATCCGGCCTCCGGGAAACGAGACCTGGCCGGCATGGGAATTCAGCCGCGACGATCGGAGGGTCAGCAGGATTGTCGGTTCGGGGTGCAGCACCAGCGGCACCAGCACCGCCGCCGCCACCACCCGCCCGCCGGTGCGCGCGACGCGGTCGAGGTCGTCCTCGGGCGAGGGACGGTCGCGCGGCAGGCTCTCGGGGTCGGCCAGGCGCAGGCGCAGGCGGTCCGGATCCAGGCGCCCGGCGAAGCTCATGGTGCCGGCCGCAGCCGCTCCGGCACGCTGCCGTCAGGGGCAGGCATGCTCAATCCGCCGCCATGTCCAGCGCGGGGGCCTCGTCGATCGGGAAGAACACGCCCTCGCTCCAGACGCCCAGCACCTCGCGACCGTCCACCGTCTCGGGCTGCGCCAGCGCGACCAGTTCATAGAAGACGGCACGGCTGATCCGCGCCTCCAGCCCCGGCCGCACCAGCACATAGGGCCGTGGCTCGCGCGAGCGCGGATCGAGGTGTACGCGGATCGGGTGCTCCGGCCCGGCCGTGACCATCTCGTCGAGGTTGGTGCGGAAGGTCAGGCACTGCTGCGGCTTGGCGCAGCCGCAGTCACAATCGCGCCAGAACAGCTCGACCGCCATGAAGGGCGCGTCCTCGACCTCGATGCGCCCGCGCTCGGCTGGCGTCTCGAGCCAATAGGCGCCGTCCTCGCCGCGCTTCAGAACCGAGGCGAACAGGCAGACCAGCGGCTTCCGGTTGATCGGGCTGCCCTTGTAGAGCCAGGTCCCGTCGCGGGCGATGCGGATCGCGTAGTTGCCGCAATCCATCTTCGCCCGGGCGAGCAACGCCCCGGCCGGCGGACCGGCGCAGCCCGGTTTTTGCACCGCCTGCGGCGCTGACATGTCCTGTTGGAGCGTCATTGCATTCCGTCGCCCTTGCACTCAGCGTGGCCGATGCGAGCTAATTCCACCTTGGGGGTGCACCGGCCCGTGCGCCTCCGCCCAGGTCATATAGGGAGCCCTGCCCGCATGAGTGAAGTGGCCGAGACACAGGATCCTGCCGCCCTCGTCGCGGAGGTGGAGGCGCTGGGCGCCCGCCTGGCCCGGGTGCGGGAGGCGGTCGGCCGCGTCATCTTCGGGCAGGACCTGGTCGTGGAACGCGTGCTGATCACCCTGCTCTCGGGCGGGCACGTGCTGCTCGTGGGGGTCCCCGGGCTCGGCAAGACCAAGCTGGTGGATACGCTCGGCACCGTGCTGGGGCTGGACCCGCGCCGCGTGCAGTTCACCCCGGACCTCATGCCGGCCGACATCCTCGGCTCCGAAGTGCTCGAGGAAGACGCCCACGGCAAGCGCGCCTTCCGCTTCATCAAGGGGCCGATCTTCTGCCAGCTGCTGATGGCAGACGAGATCAACCGCGCCTCGCCGCGCACGCAATCGGCCCTGCTGCAGGCCATGCAGGAACACCGCGTGGCGATCGGCGGCGAGATCCACGCCCTGCCCACGCCCTTCCACGTGCTCGCCACGCAGAACCCGATCGAGCAGGAAGGCACCTACCCGCTGCCCGAGGCGCAGCTCGACCGCTTCCTGCTGGAAATCGAGGTCGGCTACCCCGACGAGGCCGCCGAACGCGCCATGCTGCTGGCCACCACCGGTGCCAAGGAAGCCCGCCCCGTCCAGGCCATGACCGGCGCGGAACTGATCGCCGCACAGGCGCTGATCCGCCGCATCCCGGTGGGCGAACAGGTGCTCGACGCGATCCTGAAACTGGTCCGCGGCGCACGGCCGGAAACCACCACCCTCGACAGCGTCCGCCAACACCTGGCCTGGGGCCCAGGTCCCCGCGCCGCGCAGGCGCTGATGCTCGCCACCCGCGCCCGCGCCCTGCTGGACGGACGCCTCTCCCCCAGCATCGACGACGTCCTGGCCCTGGCCGAACCCGTGCTGCGCCACCGCATGGCCCTGACCTTCGCGGCCCGCGCGGACGGCATCCACCTGCGCGAGGTGATCGACGCGCTCAAGGAGAGCGTGGCGTAGCGTGCGCATGTGCGGCGCCTTGGAGAGGGGCTCTGCCCCTCACCAAACCTCTCCCCGCCAAGGGCTTAAGGCCCTTGGAACCCTCGACTTGATCGGGGTGTTCGGGGAGGGGCATGGCGCGACCTGCGCGGCGGGCATCACCGACGATGCCCCTCCCCGAACACCCCGATTCAAAACCCGCGGTCCAGGGGGGCGTAGCCCCCTGGCGGGAGGGGTCAGGGGAGGGCAGCGCCCTCCCCAGGACGCCACCCCATGAGCACCTCCGTCACCGTTCCCTGGGCCGAGGCCCTCGGCGCCGCGCTGCCGCCGCTGGTCGTGCAGGCCGAGCGTGTGGCCGCCACGGTCATGCAGGGTGTGCACGGGCGGCGGCGGCCCGGGCAGGGCGATGCCTTCTGGCAGTTCCGGCCCTATACGCCGGGCGATGCAGCGGCGCGGGTCGATTGGCGGCAATCGGCCAAGTCCGACCGGTTGTTCGTGCGCGAGACCGAGTGGGAGGCGGCGCAGACGGTCGCACTCTGGTGCCAGGGCGGGGCCGGGATGGACTGGCGCAGCCATCGGGACCTGCCCGCCAAGCGGGTGCGGGCGGAGTTGCTGCTGCTGGCGCTGGCTGCGCTGCTGTTCCGCGGGGGCGAGCGGGTCCGTCTGTTCGGCCTGCCGCGGGCCTTCACCGGGCGAGGGGCGTTGAACGCGCTCGCGCAGAACCTGCCGCGCCAGGCGGCGGAGGCGGATGACGGCCGCATTCCACGCCATGCGCGGGTGGTGCTTTTCAGCGATTTCCTGGCGCCCCTGGAACAGACGCGCAATCGCGTCGCGGCGCTGGCGTCGCGCTCCATCCGGGGCCATCTGGTGCAGGTGCTCGACCCCGCGGAGGAGACGCTGCCCTTCACCGGCCGCATCCGTTTTGAAGGCCCTGGCAGCGCGGAGCATGCACTGGTGCCGCGCGTCGAGGGCGTGCGCGCGTTGTATGAGGAACGCCTGGCGCGGCATCGCGAGGGGCTGGCGGCGCTGGCCGCGGCATCAGGCTGGTCGTTTGCCACCCATCGCACGGACCAGCCGCCGGAAGCGGCGCTGCTGGCGCTGCATCGCAGGCTGGCGCCCGGCTGATGTGGCAGGCCGGTCCCCTCGCCTTCGCGGCACCCTGGCTGCTGCTGGCGCTGCCGGCGCTGCCGGTGCTGTGGTGGTTGCTGCGCGTCAGCCCGCCGGCGCCGAAGTCGCAGACCTTCCCGGCGCTGCGCCTGCTGCAGGATCTGCCGCCGACCGAGGAGACCCCGCACCGGACCCCCTGGTGGCTGCTGCTGCTGCGCCTGGTGGCGGCGGCGCTGCTGATCGTCGGCCTGGCGCGCCCGGTGTGGCAGCCGCAGTCGGGTGGTGGCGGGACGGGGCCGCTGCTGGTCGCGATCGATGATGGCTGGGCGGCCGCGCCCGACTGGCCGGCGCGCACCGCGGCCGCCGTGGCGGCGCTGGATGCGGCGGGGCGCGAGGGCCGGCGCGTC
>NZ_JACADR010000016.1 GCF_016106005.1 Roseomonas rosulenta | reverse complement strand
TTCAGACGTGTCCTCTCCCGCTCTCGGGGCCCGCGACCGACGCCGCGGGCCTCCTGGAGTGCCATCTCGCATGACAGGGGCGGCCCGCGGCGTCAGTCGCGGGCCAGGATCGCATGGCGCGACCGCGCCCAGGCCGCCGGCCGCGGCGCGTGCGTCAGCGCCGGACGCGCAGGCCAAGCGCGCGGAGCGCGCGCCCGGCGCATGAGGGCGGGGAAAGCCTCCCGCCTACTTCCACTTCGCCAGGTAGAAGCGCGGCAGTTCGTCCGCGAAGGTCGGGAATTCCAGCTGCCGCTGGAAGCCGAAGGTGCTGACATAGGTGTGCAGCGGCAGCCAGTAGGCCTGCTCGGTCGCACGCCGGATCGCGGCGTCGTAGGCGCGCTTGCGCACGGCCTCGTCGGCGCTCGACCCGCCTTCCTCGACCAGGCGCGTGATCTCGGCATCGCGCGCGTAGTCGTTCGCCCCGCCACTGAAGTAGTTGGGCAGGATCGCGGAGACGTCGTTGATCGAGTACGACCCCCAGGAGCCCATCTCCATCGCGAGCTCGCCGCGCATGGAGCGCTGGATCTGCGCGGCAACCTGCATGAGGTTCAGGCGCGCGCGGATGCCCACGGCCTGCAGATAGTTCTGCACCGCCTCCGACCATTGCCGCGGCTGCACGTAGGAGGTGAGCTCAATGTCGAAGCCATTGGCGAATCCGGCCTCGGCCAGCAGCGCGCGTGCCTTGGCCGGGTCGTAGTCGTAGCGCACCGCGGCCTCGGCGTTGCAGCCGAACTGCGAGGGGAAGCAGGGCGCATCCGGCACGCGCGACCCGCCGCCCACCAGACGCTCGGCGATCGACTTGCGGTCGACCGCGTGCCAGACCGCCTGGCGAACCTTCAGGTGCGTCATCGGGTTGCCCGCGCCGCTGCGGCCCGCCGCATCGAGGTTCAGGAAGCCGACACGCATCGATTCCTGCTGCGTCGCCTGCAGATACGGCAGGCGGTTCACATTGGCGATCTGGTCCGGGTTCATGTTCCAGATCCAATCCACGCGCTGCCCGAGCAGTTCGGTCAGTTCCGTCGCCGCATCGCCAATGTAGCGCGCGGTAAGCTTCTGGATCGCCGGGCGTCCCTTGGGCCCGCCCTGATAGTAGTCGTTGAAGCGTTCGTATTCGACGCCCGCCGCGACATCGACCTTGGTGAAGCGGTACGGCCCGGTGCCGATCGGCGCGCGGGAGAAGCCCTCGGGCCCGACCCGCTCGCGATAGGCCTTGGGCCAGATCGGCATGACCAGCGCGGCATATTCGAGCGCGGCGGGCGTCGGCCGCTTCATGTTCAGGCGGACGGTCCAGTCGCCGGTCTTCTCCGCGCCCTCGATCCAGTTGTAGTTCGATGGCGTGGCGACGCGCGTGTTCGGATCGGCCACGGTGTTGATGGTGTAGACCACGTCGTCCGGCCCGAAGGCGCTGCCGTCGTGGAACTTCACGCCCTGGCGCAGCGTGAAGTCGATGGTCTTGCTGTCCACCCAGCGCCATTCGGTGGCGAGCGCCGGCACGATGCGGAAGGTGGCGGGGTCGCGATGCACCAGCCCGTCCCAGGCCTGGTGGCCGATGATCAACCCGGTGCGCTGGCTATTGAAATAGGGGTCGACATTCGGCACAGCGTCGCGGAAGGCGATGCGCAGGGTGTTCGCGCTGCGCTGCGCGGCCGCGGGCCGCGCCATGATCATCGGGGCTGCCAGGACCGCCGCGGCACCCTGGCCCAGAACGCGTCGTGAGATCGTCATGTCGGTGCTCTCCCGCTTGTTGGGGATAGCCTAGGGACTGCGGTGCCCGCCCGGCAAGCCCGCGCCTTGCCGCGGCCCGTGCCGGCCGCCATACGGGAGGTTCAGGGAGATATCCGCCATGCGAACGCAGGTCGGGATCATCGGTGCCGGGCCGGCAGGGCTGCTGCTGGCGCAGATGCTGCACCAGCGCGGCATCGATGCCGTGGTGCTGGAAGCGCGCTCGCGTGCCTACGTGGAGAGCCGCATCCGTGCAGGCCTGCTCGAACAGGGCTCGGTCGAGACGCTGACCGAGGCCGGCGTCGCCGACCGCCTGCATCGCGAGGGCCTCGTGCATCATGGCCTGGAACTGCGCTTCGGCGGCACGGGGCACCGCATCGACCTCGCAGGCCTGACCGGCGGCAAGGTGGTCACCATCTACGGCCAGCAGGAAGCGGTGAAGGACATGATCGCCGCGCGCCTCGCCGCCGGCCTGCCGCTGCTGTTCGAAGCCGCCGACGTCGCCATCCACGACATCGCCACCAACCGCCCGCGCATCACCTTTCGCCATGGCGGACGCGACCAGGCGCTGGAGTGCGACATCATCGCCGGCTGCGACGGCTTCCATGGCGTCTGCCGCGCCGCCATCCCGTCCGCCGACCTGCGCATCTTCGACCGGGTCTATCCCTTCGCCTGGCTCGGCATCCTGTCGCGGTCGAAGCCGATGTCGGAGGAACTGATCTACGCGCGCCATGCCGACGGCTTCGCGCTGGCCACGATGCGCAGCACCACCGTCAGCCGGCTGTATCTGCAATGCGCGCCTGATGAAGACGTCGCGCAATGGTCCGACGACCGGATCTGGTCGGCGCTGCGCACGCGCCTCGGCGCGGCCGGCGGCGAACTGGAGGAAGGCCCGATCCTGCAGAAGGGCATCACTGCCATGCGGTCCTTCGTGGCCGAGCCGATGCGCCATGGCCGGCTGTTCCTCGCCGGCGATGCCGCGCACATCGTCCCGCCGACCGGCGCGAAGGGCATGAACCTCGCGATCGCCGACGTACGCGTGCTGGTGCGGGCGCTGGAGGCCTTCTTCGCCGGTGAGGGCGGCGACCTGATCGACCGCTATTCCGCCACCTGCCTCGACCGCATCTGGAAGGTGCAGCGCTTCTCCTGGTGGATGACGCAGCTGCTGCACCGCTACGATGGCGAGGACGCCTTCGAGCACCGCGTCAGGATGGCGGAGCTCGACTACCTGGCCGGATCGGTCGCGGCGCAGACCACGCTGGCGGAGAACTACGTGGGCCTGCCCTACGCCGATTGAGCGAGGATCGCCTCCACCACCTCCTGCACCTCCAGCGCCTCGCGCAGCGTGGCCAGGTGGTGCGGCTCGCCCCGTGTCATCGCCGCCACGCCATCCAGCTGCCGTGCGAGCACCATCGGCCGCATGCGTTCGTTCGGCAGCGCATCGGGGGCGGGCGACCATGCGCCATCGGCGCCGCGGCGCTCGGCGAAGGACCAGTCGCGCAGGCGGATCGCGCCGCCCGGGCCTTCCAGCACCCAGGCATTGTGGTCATCCGCCAGCGTGGTGCCGACACCGCCCGAGAGCGTGACCGGCACGCCGCCGGCGAGCAGGCGCGCGGCGACCGCCGTCTCGGCGCGGCCCGGCGCATCGAAGCGCGCGCGCGCGGCCTCCAGCACCAGCGGGCCGAGCTGCCGGCGCGTGAGGAACAGGAAGTGCGAGACGACCTCGCGCGTAAAGCCGCCCTGCTCGCGGCGATCCAGCCAGGACACGGCATCGCGCTGCCAGGATCGCGGCCAGGCGGCGAAGGCGATGGTGATGGCGGCCTCCCGCGGGGTGCCGATCGCCTCGCGCCAGGCGATCAGCTGCGCCACCGCGGGCGAGGAGGCCATCGGGAAGTTCACCGCGCCGCGCGCGCCCGCCGCTTCCGCCGCCGCGACGAAGTCGCGCGCCGCCGCCAGGTCCACCGAGAGCGGCTTCTCGAGGAAGGCCGCCTTGCCCGCGGCGAAGGCCGCCTGCGCATGCGCCAGGTGGAAGGCGGGCGGGGATGCCACGTAGAGGCAGTCGCAGGCGGCGATCACCGCTTCGGCGGACTCCATCATCGGCACGCCCGGCGCCGCCGCGGCGAGCCGCACGGCCGCTTCGGGCGCAGGGTCCCATACCCCCGCGATGCGCACCTGCGCATGCCCCGCGGCGAAGCGCGCGAGGCGTTCCCCCATGATGCCGAAGCCGACGATGCCGAGTGCGATGTTCTCCGCCATGACCGATCCCCTCGTGATGCGGCCGCCTGTATCGCCGGGTGCGGCGCCGCGGTCTATCCTGGGCCTCGCTGCAAAGGGGGAACGCATGTCCGAGACCGAGACGCCGGTGCTGATCACGCGCGAGGGGCCGGTGGTGCGGCTCACGCTCAACCGCCCGCATCGCCGCAACGCCATGAGCAACGCGATGGGTGAGGCGCTGGACGCCGCGCTCGATGCGCTCGAGGCCGATCGCGACTCGCGCGTCGTCGTGCTCTCGGGGGCGGGCGGGCATTTCTGCGCCGGGCTCGACCTGTCGGAAGTGGCCTCGGGCGGGACGGAGGCGGAACGGCTTGCCGCGCAGCAGGCGCGCAACCATCGCACCGGCCAGCGCTTCCTGCGCCTGTCGCGGCTGCCGCAGGTGGTGGTGGCGGCGATCCAGGGTTCGGCGCATGCCGGCGGGCTCGGCTGGGTCTGCGCCGCCGATATCGCGATCGCCACCAGCGATGCGCGCTTCTGCGCGCCGGAGGTGCGGCGCGGCCTGGTGCCCGCGCAGATCCTGCCCTGGCTGACCCGTCGCATGGGTCGCAGCGCCGCGACGCGCATGGTGCTGCGCGGCGATGTGATCGACGCCGTGGAGGCCGGCCGGCTTGGCCTGGTGCACCAGGTGGTGGCGGATGCCGCCGCGCTCGAAGCCGCGGTCGGCGCCGTGCTGGCCGACCTGCGCCAGGGCGCGCCGATGGCGCTGGCCGAGACCAAGGCGCTGATCGCGGCCCTCGGTCCGCTCTCGCCCGAGGGCTATGCCGAAGCCGGCGCGCAGGCCTTCGCGAAATGCGCGGCCGGCCCCGAGGCGCGCGAGGGCATCGCCGCCTTCCAGCAGAAGCGCCCGCCCGCATGGGCGGGGTGAGTCACCGCGCCCGCCCGACCAGCGCCGCCACCACGGCGAGCTGCGCCGCGACCGCCAGCATCGGCAGCGTCCAGCCGCCGGTCAGCGTGACCAGCAGCGAGAAGACCGACGGCCCGGCGACATAGCCGAGGAAGACGAACAGCGTCGTGCCCGAGGTAACGTCGCTGACGCGATCGGGCGGGGCGACGCGCGCGACCTCGGCCAGCGAGATGCCGTTCCATGAGGCACCGACGAAACCCGCGAGGACGCATAGCGGCAGCAGCAGCGTGCGCGCATCTTCCGGCAGCAGCGCGAGTGCAGCGACGCTGCCCGCCGCGACGAAAGCCTGCACCACCAGGTTGCGCGTCGCGTTGCCCGTGCGGTCGGCCAGCCAGCCGAGCAGGATGCGCGCCACCACGCCCGCCACCTGCATGGCGGCGAAGACGCCGCCGGCCTCGACCAGGCCCATGCCGCGGGTCTCCACCAGCCAGGTGACGGTGAAGGAGAACAGGCAGCCCTGGCAGAGTGCGAAGGCGACGGAGAGCGCGGTGAGGCGTGGCAGCAGCGGATCGACGCGCAGTGCCGCGATCGGTGCGGCGATGGTGTGCGCCGAGAGCACGTCGCGCAGGCCGATGCGCCGCGCGGGATCGCGTTCCGCATCCAGCATCGCGCGCAGCGGCTGGATCGCCGCGGCCGCGAGCAGCGAGACGCCGACCGCCACCAGCAGCGCCGCCGGCCAGCCCGCTGCGATGGCGATCGGCGCCGAGACCAGCCCCGCCAGCGCGCCCCCCAGCGGCGCGCCCGCCTGCTTCACCGAGAAGATCAGCGTGCGGTGCTGCTTCGGCGCCGTCGCCGCCAGGATGCGGCTGCCCGCGGGCGGGGAGGGGCCGTAGCCCACGCCCAGCAGCAGCGAGGCGAGGCCGATTGCCGCCACCGTGCCCAGGCCCGCGACCAGAAGCGCAAGGGCCGCCAGCACCGCGCCCGCCTGCAGCATCCGCACCGGCCCCAGCCGCGCGAGATACGGCCCGCCCAGCAGCAGGAACAGCACGGTGCCGAAGGCCACCAGGGAGGAGAAATTGCCGATGCGTTCCGGGGCGAGGCCAGCACTCGCGGTGATCAGCGGCGCCACCACGGGCAGCGTCTGCGTCATGAAGGACGCGACGGACTGCATCAGCAGGGTGGCCCCGAGGGCGGCGATCCAGGGCGCCATGCGGCGAGACTAGGCGCGCGACGCATGGGCGTCACGCCCGTGTCGCGGCTTGCCAGCGCGGCGGCGGCGGCGGAGCATCCGGCGCAGCGAGAGGGCAAGGGAACGGACATGGCGCAACGCATCGGCTTCATCGGGCTCGGCATGATGGGCCTGCCCATGGCGCGGTCGCTGCTGGCGCGCGGCTTCGCGGTGCTGGCCTGCGACACCTCGGCCGCGGCGCGCGATGCACTGGCCGAGGGCGCCGCACCCGGCGCGGTGGACTTCGCCCCCGACCCCGTGGCGGTGGCCGCGGGCGCGGAGGTGGTCGTGCTGATGCTGCCCAACAGCCGCATCGTCGCGACGGTGATGGAGACACTGCTGCCGGCGCTGCGGCCCGGCATGCTGGTGATCGACATGGGGTCGTCGGAACCTGGCGAGACGCGGCGCTTCGCGGAGCTCGCGGCCCAGCGCGGCGCGGGCTTCGTCGATGCGCCGGTCTCGGGCAGCGTGGCCAAGGCGAAGACCGGCACGCTCGCCATCATGGTCGGTGGCGACGATGCCGCCTTCGCCAAGGCCGAGCCCGTGCTGCGCGGGATGGGGGAGGCCATCATCCGGACAGGTGCCGTGGGCAGCGCGCATGCGATGAAGGCGCTGAACAACTTCGTCTATGCGGCGGGGCTGCTCGCCACCGCCGAGGCGCTGCGGATGGGGGAGGCGCTGGGCCTCGACCTCGGCATCTTGACCGATGTGATGAACGCGTCGTCGGGGCGCAACATCGCGACCGAGACCAAGGCGCGGCAGGAGATCATCCCGCGCCGCTACGCCGGCGGCTTCCAGCTCGGCCTGATGCGCAAGGACCTGGAGACCGCGGGCAGCATTGCCGAGAGCACGGGCGTGGCCTCGCCTTCGCTGCAGTTGTGCCGCGCCTTGTGGACGGAAGCGGTGGAGCTGCTTGGCCCCAAGGTGGACAACACCGAGATCCACCGCTTCCTGAACGAGCGGTAACGCTATTCGAAGATCGCCACGGCGCGGATCGGGCTCGCGGTCCCGCCGCGGATCTTCAGCGGGAAGCCGATGAAGCGGAAGCGCCCGCGCCCGATCAGCTTGTCGAGGTTCGCGAGGCATTCCATGTGCGTGATGCCCCGCTCCGCGCAGGCCATGTGCGCCTGGAAGTTGGGCTCGCCTTCGGGGGCGGGGCTGATCGCCTCGACCCCGAACATGCCGATGCCCTGGTCGGCCAGCCAGTGGATGGCGGGCAGCGACAGGCCGGGGAAATCGTGCAGGTAGCCGGGCTTGCCGAGCAGGCGCTCGTTCGTCGCCATCCACACCAGAACGGTGTCGCCAGGCTGGATGGTCTGGCCTGATTTCGCGACCGCCGCCTGGACCTCCTCGAGCGTCGCGGCGGTCTTGAGCGGGATGTGCGAGAGGTCGATGCAGAAGGCGCTGGTGTAGAACTTCTCGAGCGGGACCTCGTCGACCGATTGCGCGCCGGGACGCGGGTCGAAATGCACCGGCGCGTCCACATGCGTGCCGGCATGGTCGCTCAGCGACAGGTACATCGCCTTGCTGCTGAACACCGTGTTGCCGGCGTGCTTCTTTTCGTTGTGGTCGTTCCAGACGGTCATCACCACCGGCGGGTGGCTCGGATGCGTCTGCGTGCGGTGGAAGATCTCGCGGCTGAGATCGACGATTTCCATGGTGCGTTCCCTCAGGCCGGCGCGTCGCAGAGGTATTGGCGGATGTGATAGGGCTGCGCCGCCAGCGCCGGGCAGAAGGAGGAGACGACGGGTTCGAGCTTCTCGTAAAGGTCCTTGAACTCGACGTTCAGCGCCTCGAGCCGTTCGCGCGCCGCTTCCGCCTCCACCGCCAGCTTCGCGAGGTCGATGGTCAGCAGCCGGCGGTCCTGCACCACGAAGCGCCCGCCGATCATCACGTGCCGCACGCCGGTCCCGTCCTCGGTGTGCACCACCTGGTTGACCGACCAGTTGTGCGGGATCCAGTTGATCGAGGCGAGGTCGAGGAAGACGATGTCCGCCTTCTTGCCCGGCGCGATCGCGCCGATGTCGTCGAAGCCGAGCGCGCGCGCGGAACCCTGCGTGGCGGCTGTGTAGATATCCTCCACACCCGCCCAGTATCGCGGGTCGGGCGTCTGGACCTTGGAGAGCATCGAGGCATAGCGCATCGCCTCGTACATGTTCTGGTTGTCGGAGCAGTTCGCGCCATCGGTGCCGAGGCCCACATTCACGCCGAGTTCGCGCGCGCGATGGAAGCGGAACATGCCGTTGCCGAGGCGCATGTTGCTGCCCGGGTTGTGCGCCAGCGACCCGCCGCGGTCGCGCACGATCCTGAGGTCGTCATCGTCCAGCCAGATGGCGTGCGCGGCGACGAAGTCCGGCCCGATCAGCCCGAGGCTATCCATGTGCTGGATCAGCGTCCTGCCGTAGCGCTTCATGCCGACCAGCGCCTGCACCTTGCTCTCGCCGACATGGCTGTGCAGGCCGACCTTGTAGTCGCGCGCCAGGTCGCGGCAGCCGCACATGAAGGCGTCCGAGCAATGGTGCGGGATGGTGGGTGCCACGGCGGCGCGGATGTCGTGGCCGGCCCAGCGCCAGTTCGCGAGCACGCCGCGCATGGACTCCAGCGTGCGCTCCCAGGCCGGCAGGCGCAGCTTGTCCACGCGGGCCTGCAGCGGCGTCGGCAGGGCGTCGTAGAGACCGGGGATGGCCTCATAGACGGTCCGGTCTGCGACCATCGGCGCGATCACCGCGCGCATGCCGATGCCGTGGTAGGCCTCCGCCACCGCATCGAGGCCCTCCGCGCTCGGCATCGGGAATTCGTAGTAGAGGTCGTAGGCCGCGGTGCAGCCCTTCAGCACCATCTCGGCGGCAACGATCTGCGTGGTCAGCTTCTTGTCCTGTAGCGATCGCGACCCGCCGATCCAGGGGGCGGCGGCCAGCAGCAGCTCCAGCGTCCACTTGTCGCCCTGCCCGCGCGCGAGGCCGCCATGGCCATGCGTATGCGCGTTGATCAGCCCGGGATGGATCAGGCAACCCGTGGCATCGACCACCTTCGCATCCGGTGGTGCGGCGATGCCCGCGCCGACCTCGAGGATGATACCGTCGCGGATCAGCACATCGGCAGGTGCCGCGCGGCGCAGGCCGGGATCGGCGAGCAGCGCGCCGCGAATGATGGTGGTGCCGGGTTCGGTCGCGGCCATGGGCATGGTCTCTCGGTTCAGGCGGCGGGCGGGGCGGTGTTCTCCGACCCGCTCGACCAGGGAAACAGGATGCGTTCGGCGACGGACACCGCCTGGAACAGGACGATGCCCATGATCGCCAGGATCACCACCGCGCTGAAGGCGAGCGGCGTGCGGAAGAAGGCCATCGATGTCTGGATCAGGTAGCCGAGCCCGGCATCGGCGCCGACGAATTCGGCCACCACCGCGCCCACGACGGACAGCGCCGCGGCCACCTTGAGCCCGCCGAAGACGAAGGGCACGGCGAAGGGCAGGCGGATGCGCAACAGTTCCTGGATGCGCCCGGCACGGCAGGCGCGTCCGAGTTCGATCAGCTCGGGCGGCGTCGCCAGCAGCCCGGCGACGGACGCCACCACCAGCGGGAAGAACGCCACCAGGAAGGTCACGATCACCCGCGGCACCTCGTTCGCCCCCAGCGCCACGATCAGGATCGGCGCGAGTGCCACCTTCGGGATGGATTGCGTCACCACCAGCAGCGGATAGATCGCCGCCGAGATCGCGCGCGAGGATGCGATCAGCATCGCCAGCGGCAGGCTGACCAGCACCGATGCTACGAAGCCCAGCAGCACCGTCGTCAGCGTGGACATCGTGTGTTCCAGCACCATCGGCCAGACAGCGATGGTGGCGGTCCAGATGGCGGATGGCGCGGGCAGCAGGAATTCGCGGATGCCGAAGAAGCGCACACCGAATTCCCAGGCAGCGAACACTCCGACCACGGCGATCCAGGCGGGCAGTGCGGCCTTGAAGCGCGTCATCGCCTCACGCCGCGCGGGCGGCGCGCTCGCCGAAGATGTGGTCGCGGATCCGGCGTGCGCAGCGCTGGAACTCATCACTGCCCTCCTGGTCGAAGGAACGCGGGCGGGGCAGGTCCACCTCCACCACATCGACGATGCGGCCTGGCCGCGGGGACATCACGACCACGCGGTCGGCCAGCAGCACGGCCTCGGGGATGGAGTGCGTCACGAACAGCACGGCCATCTTCCGCGCCGCCCATAACCTCAGAAGCTCGATCGACATCTCCTCGCGCGTCAGGGCGTCGAGCGCACCGAAGGGTTCGTCCATCAGCAGCAGCCGAGGGTTCTGCAGCAGTGCGCGGCAAATCGCGACACGCTGCTGCATGCCGCCCGAGAGCTCGCGCGGGAGCTTCGATTCGAATCCTGCCAATCCCGCCGTCGCGAGCAGCGCGCGGGCGCGGTCCTCAGTATCCGTCGCCATGCGGCCCATCAGCCGCAGCGGGAAGGTCACGTTGCGCAGCACATCGGCCCAGGGCAGCAGCGTGGCCGCCTGGAAGACCATGGCGGTCTCGGCGCGCGGCGTGGTCACGCGCGAGCCGTCGATCAGCGTCGCCCCCTGGGTCGGCGGCACCAGCCCGGCAGCCAGCCTCAGCAGCGTGGACTTGCCGCAGCCCGAGGCGCCGACGATGGCGACGAATTCGCCCTCCGCAACGTCAAGCGATATGTCGCGCAGCGCCTCCACGGCCGCCCCGTCGCGGCCGCGGAAGGTCTTGGAGATGCTCTCGAACCGGATCACGGCAGCAGGCTGGTATCCACCGCCTGGCGATAGTCCCAGGCGGGGTCGATCTGCTGCGACGCAGCGACCTGTTCCCAGGTGAAACGCAGCCGCTCCGGATCCTGCCGGCCAAGGCCGGTCTGCCGCGCATGATCGGTGAAGACGTAGGTCATGGTGGCGCGCAGCGAGCCCTGGCAGTCGTCGAGCTCGACCTCACGGTTGCGCTGCACGTGCAGGCGGCAGGCCTCCTCCTGGTTCTCGTTCGCCCAGGTGAGGGCATTGGTCGCCCCGCGGAGGAAGCGGCGCACCAGGTCGGGGTTGCGCTGGATGGTCTCGTCGGTCGCCATGAGTGTCGTGGCGTAGATCGCGAAGCCCGTCTCGACGAAGGGCAGCACCACGATCTCCTCGCCGGCCCGCTGCGCCGCCTTGTTCTGGTAGTAGTGATGGATGGCGAAGAAGGGCGCGGCGTCCAGTCGGCGGCTGATCAGCAGCGCCGCCATGGCCGAGGCATCCGTGTTCACCCAGGTGATGCGGTCGGGATCGGTCCCGGCGCGGCGCGCGACCTCGGGGAAATACAGCCGGTGGCTGTTGCCCGGCGTGATGCCGATGCGCCGGCCTTCCAGCCCGCGGAAATTGGTGATGCCGGAGGAGCGCAGCACAAAGAGCGAATGCGGCGAATGCGTATAGATCTGCATGATGGCGCGCACTGGCGTGTTCTGCCGGGCACGCGCCGCCATCACCGCGCTGATGTCGGCGACCCCGAAGGCCGCCGTGCCCGCCGCCACCTTGTTCACCGTGTCGCCGGAGCCATAGCCGCGGGTGAGCGAGAGCTCGATCCCCTGTTCCCGCCAGGCGCCGCGTGCGGCACCGGCGAAGTAGGCGGCGTGCTCGCCCGTGGGGATCCAATCGAGTTGCAGCAGGACCCTGTCCTGGGCACGGGCGGGCTGCGCTGCGAAGGCCGCGAGCGCGAACAGCCCGGCCGCGATGCAATGGCGCATCATCGTCCGTCTCCCTGTGTCGTTTGCTGCCGCGCGGCGTAGTCCCGGGGGCGAAGCAGACGACGAAACGGACAAGGGCGCAACCCGCTACGTGTTGGCGCCCGACAATGCCGCGATCACCGCCTGGGTGACGTGGTCGGTTGTCGCCGTGCCGCCGAGGTCGGGTGTCAGCACGTCACCGCGCGCCGTGACCGCTTCCACCGCGCGCATCAGGCGCTGCGCGGCGGGTGCCTCGCCCAGGTGCTCCAGCATCATCGCCGCCGTCCAGAAGGAGCCGAGCGGATTGGCGATGCCCTTACCGGTGATGTCGAAGGCCGAGCCATGGATCGGCTCGAACATCGAGGGCCGGCGCCGCTGCGGGTCGATGTTGCCGGTCGCCCCGATGCCGAGCGACCCGGCCAGCGCCGAGGCCAGGTCCGACAGGATATCGGCATGCAGGTTCGTGGCCACCACCGTGTCGATCGTGCCCGGCTTCATCACCATGCGCGCGGTCATGGCATCGACCAGCATCTTGTCGACCGCGAGCTCGGGGTATTGCGCGGTGACCTCGGCGCAGACCTCGTCCCACATCACCATGCCGTGGCGCTGGGCGTTGGACTTCGTCACCACCGTGAGCAGCTTGCGCGGGCGGGACATCGCCACCTCGCAGGCATGGCGGCAGATGCGCGCCACGCCGTCGCGGGTGAAGACCGCAACATCCATCGCGACTTCGATCGGCAGGCCGCGATGCGCGCGCCCGCCGACGCCGGCGTACTCGCCCTCACTGTTCTCGCGCACGATCACCCAGTCGATCTGGCGGCCGAGATCCTCGCGCAGCGGCCCGCGCACGCCTGGCAGCAGGCGGGTGGGGCGCACATTCGCGTACTGGTCGAAGCCCTGGCAGATCGCGAGCCGCAGCTCCCACAGGGTGATGTGGTCGGGGATGTCCGGCGCGCCGACCGCGCCGAAGAAGATGGCGTCGAAGCCCTCGAGCTGCTTGAGCCCGTCATCCGGCATCATCTTCTCGGTGCGGCGGTACATTTCGCTGCCCCAGTCGAAGGATTCGAAGGCCACCGAGAAGCCGCCCTGCGCGGCGGCGGTCGCTTCCAGCACGCGGCAGCCCGCGGCGATCACCTCGGGCCCGATGCCGTCGCCCCCGATGGCGGCGATCCTGTGCTGGCGCATGTGCTGTCCCTCCTGTGGCGGCGACCGTGTGGCGCGCGGCGCGGCGGCGCGCAAGGGCTCAGCGGCGCAGGCGCAGGTCCAGCCCGCGCGCGCGCCAGCCGGCCTCGATCGCATCGAGGTCGGTCAGCCCCGCCGGATTGGCGCGCGAGGGGCGGGTGTGCTGGGTCGGCTCCGCCTGTACGCGCCACAGCGCCAGCAGCCGCGACAATTCCACCAGCGGTTCCGGATGGTCGTCCACGCGCAGGTTGATGTCGGGGAAGTCCTCGGTCGTGGTGATCGTCAGCGCGGCCGACTGCTTCCCGCGCTTGTCGCCGCCCTCGGCCTGGCCGGCATGCAGCGCTTCCATCAGGCGCTCGGCGAAGGGCAGGTCGGTGCGCGCGGCGAAGACCTCGGCCGTCGCCTCGATGACGCAGCCATTCGCCAGCATGTTGCCGGCGACGGAGAAGCCCTCGCCGGCGACCGACCCGCACCATTCGACGCAATTCTCGCCGGTATGCGCGGCAACGCGCCCGGCGGCATCCACCACATGGATCTGTCGCAGCCCGCGCCCCTCGTCGCCCGCGAGAGCACTGTCCAGCGCGAGCCGCGGCGAAAGCCCGCGCGCCAGCGCCTCCAGTACCGCGGGGCCGAGGTAGCGGTTGCTCATGGATTGCGTCGAGACCGCGCCCACCCCGGTGCGCAGGAAGGGGCAGGCGGCGCCGACCGCGAGGTTGCAGGTGGTGACCGCGACGGCGAAGGCGCCGGTTGCGGGATCACGCGCGACGATGGACCAGGTCATGGGGAAGGGCTCCGCTGTGCCCGCCCATCCTGCACCGGCGCGCCGCTGTTGACAGCAGGGCGCCCGCCCGCCGATGACGGATGCAATCCAACGGGAGGACCAGCGCCATGACCATCCGACTGACCCGCCGCGCCCTGGGCGTGGCCGCCGCTGCCCTGCCGGGGCTCGCCCATGCGCAGGCCGCCGCCTGGCCGACCGGCCCCGTGCGGCTGGTGGTGCCTTTCGGTGCGGGCGGGGCGGTGGATACGCTCTCGCGCACCGTTGCCAACGCCTTCGGGCCGTATTCGAACGGGCACCCCATGGTGGTGGAGAACCGCTCCGGCGCGGGCGGGGCCATTGCCGGCCAGTTCACCGCGCAGTCGCGCCCCGACGGGCAGACACTGATGATGGCCGATGTCGGCGCCAACGCGATCGGCAAGCTGCTGCAGCCCGGGCTCGCCTACGATCCCGCCACGGCCTTCACGCCGATCATCCACCTGGTGAACCTGCCGATCGTGGTGATCGTGCCGGCCAGCAGCCGCGTGCGCACGCTGGACGACCTTGCGGCGCTGGCGCGCGCGCGCACGGACGGCATTCCCTATGCCTCGCCCGGCGTGGGCCATGTCAGCCACCTTGCGGCCGAGCTGCTGGCGCAGCGCGCCGGCGTGAAGTTTACCGCGGTGCATTACCGCTCCGGCGCCGACGTGCTGCGCAGCGTCATCGCGGGCGAGACAGAGTTCAGCATCCCCTCCGTCTCCACCGCGCTGCCCTTCATCCGCGAGGAGAAGGTGCGCGCCATCGCGATCGGTACGCCGCGCCCGGTGCCCGCGCTGCCGGGCATTCCCGCCGTTGCCGACCGCTACCCCGGCTTCGAGGCGATGACCTGGCACGGCATCTCCGGCCCCGCGGGGATGGATGCCGCGCTGGTGCAGCGCATCAACGCCGCCTTCCGCGCCATCATCACCAACCCCGAGGTGAAGTCCGCCGTCGAGACCCGCCAGGCGGCCGAGATCGTCGCCGGCACGCCGGCGGAGTTCGCGGCCCTGGTCGCTGGCGACATCGCCAAGTGGGGGCCGGTGATCCGCGAGGGCAACATCCGCGCGGAGTGAGCGACGCGCCGCCCGCAGGCCCGGCGTTGTTGCCGGGCCGTCGGCGGCAATCGCGTCCAGCGCGTGGCCGAACCAGGGTTCAGCAGCCCAGCTGGTCGGCCAGTTCCTCGAAGCTGCCGGCGATCACACCCCAGTCGGATTCGGCGCGCGTATCGGTGGTCTGCGCGGCGCCGTGCTCCGCCGGGCGCAGCACGAAGGCGGTGGCGAGCCCCGCCTTGCGCGCCGCCGCCAGATCGCCGTTATGGGCGGCGACCAGCGCGACTTCGCCCGGTGCGTGGCCAAGGATCTCGGCCGTGCGCGTATAGGCCTCAGGCTGCGGCTTGTAGGCCTGCACCGGCTCCGCCCCCAGAATCGCATCCCAGGGGATGCCCGCGCGCTTGGCCATGTTCGCCAGCAGCAGGATGTTGCCGTTGGACAGCGGCGCGATGAAGTGGCGCGCCTTCAGCCGGATCAGGCCGGGGATGGTGTCGGGCCAGGGGTCGAGGCGATGCCAGGCGCGGTTCAGCCATTGGCACTCGCCCTCCTCCGCGGCGATGCCGTGTTCCGCCAATAGCGCGTCGAGGTTCTCCCGGTGCAGCACATCGAGCCGCGTGAAGGGGCGGCGGCCGGAGCGCACCTCCTCCATCGCCGGCTGGTAGCGCCGGCGCCAGGCATCGGCGAAGGCGAAGGGATCCACGTCAGTGCGGTTGTGCTTCGAGAGGAAGGTCTTCGCGTCGCGCGCCACGCCGCTGCGCCAGTCCACGACGGTGCCGAACACGTCGAAGACCAGCGCCTTCACATGGGGAAGCGCGCTCATTCGGCGGCCTTCGCGGGCTGCTGCGCCCAGCGCGTCTCGAAGTCCCAGACCTCGGGGAAGCCCATCAGTTCCGTCATGCGCTTGAAGCCATAGGATTCGCCGATGGCGATGCTGTCGCCGTGCTGCTTTAGGTGGGCATAGACGCGCTCCATCGCCGCCGCCATGGCGAGGAAGCCCACCGCCGGGTAGATCGCGATGGCGTAGCCTATCTCGGCCAGCTTGGCCGCCGGCAGCAGCGGCGTGCGCCCGCCCTCCACCATGTTGGCGAGCAGCGGCTTGTCGATGGCCTTGCCGATGGCGCGCATCTCCTCCTCGCTCTCGGGGCTCTCGATGAAGACGATGTCCGCGCCGGCCTCGCCGAACATGCGCCCGCGGCGGATCGCTTCCTCGAGGCCGAGCGTGGTGCGCGCATCGGTGCGGGCCACGATCAGGAAGTCGGGGCTGGTGCGCGCCTCGGCCGCGACCTTGATCTTGAGCACCATCTCCTCGGCCGGGATGACGCGGCGGCCGGGCGTGTGGCCGCATTTCTTGGGCATCTCCTGGTCTTCGAGCTGGATGCCCGAAATCCCTGCCGCCTCGTAGCCCATCACGGTGTGGCGCACGTTGAGCAGCCCGCCATAGCCGGTATCGGCATCGGCGATCATCGGCGTGCGCACGCCGCGCGCCATCTGCCCCATGCGGCTGACCATGTCGGTATAGGTCGCGATGCCCGCATCCGGCACGCCGAGATGCGAGGCCACCGTGCCGAAACCGGTGCCGTAGAGGCAGTCGAAGCCCATGCCGTCGGCCACCTTGGCCGAGATCATGTCGAAGATCCCCGGAGCGACGATGAATCGCTTCTCGGCGAAGGCTTTGCGGAGCGCGGGATTGGCCATGGTCGTGGTCCTATTGCTGCGGTCGGATGTGGCCGGCCTGCGCGGCGGCGGCCCAGATCTGGTCGTCGCGCTGCATGGCTTCCAGCAGCGCGGCGGGCGGGCGGAAATCGCGCTCGACACTGAGGGCCACCAGGCGCTGCTGGAAGCCAGCGTCGTCAAAGACGCGCTGCACAGCGCCGCCGATCGTACCGACCAGCCCGGCGTCCATGCGCGGCGGGCCGAGCAGCGCGACCCAGCCCGAGAGGTCGAACTCGCGTACGCCCTGCTCGGCGGCGGTCGGCGCGTCGGGGAAATAGGGCGTGCGCGTCCCGGTCGAGACCGCCAGCACGCGCACGCGGCCGGTGCCGATATGCGGCATGGCGCTGACCGTACTGGTCCAGCCAGTAGGCAGGTGGCCGGCGACGATGTCGTTCATCAGCTGCCCGCCCGAGCGATACGCCACGTCGGGCATGTCGATGCCCGCGCGCCGTGCGAGCTCCTGCCCGATGAAGGAGGACAGCGCCTCGGTGCTGCCGGTGCCCACGCGCCCGGGGTTGCGCTTGGCGTGGTCGATCATGGCGCGCAGGCTGTCGAAGGGCTGGTTCGCCCCAGCCACCAGCACCATGGTGTTGCGCGTGAGCATGGCGATCGGCGTGAAGTCGCGGATCGGGTCGTAGGGCAGGGAGGGCAGGTGGTAGCGGTTCATCACATGCGTACTGACCACCATCAGCAGCGTGTAGCCGTCGGGCTCGGCGCGCGCCACCACCTCGGAGCCGATGACGCCGGCCGCACCGGCGCGGTTCTCCACCACGATGGGCTGCGGCAGGGCAGGGCGCAGCGCCTCGGCCAGCGCGCGCGCCAGGATGTCGGTGCCCCCGCTCGCGGCATAGGGCACGATGAGGCGCACCGGGCGTGTCGGCCAGGCGCCCTGCGCGGCGAGCGGCGCAGGCAGCGCGAGGGCTGCGGCCCCAGCAAGGACGGTGCGGCGGGCGGTCTTCATGACGGTTCTCCCTGGCGCGGACATTCCCCTGCCCGGCCGCCCCTGTAAACGTCCAGTGTTCCGAGGCAGGATGCGCGCGCCATTCGGGAGGGACGAGACCCATGCCAGCTACCGACATCGCCGCCATCGAGGCCGTGCTGCAGACCTATTTCGACGGGCTGCACGAAGGCGACGTGGCGAAGCTCGATGCCGCCTTCCACCCTTGCGCGCACCTGTATTCCGACAAGGACGGTGTCGTGCAGGACCTGCCGCGCGAGCAGTGGTTCGAATGGGTGCGCAACCGGCCGAACGCCAAGGCGCAGGGCCTGGCGCGCGACGACCGGGTGTTGATGATCGACCAGTCCGGCCCGGAGACCGCCCTGGCCAAGGTCGCCTGCCAGATCCCGCCGCGCTACTTCACCGATTACCTGGTGCTGTTGAAGACGCAGCAGGGCTGGCGGATCGTGAGCAAGGTGTTCCGCACCGATACACGCGACTGATCAATCGACCCGCGCGCCGGAGGCGCGGACGATCGGCACCCACTTGTCGATCTCGGCCGCGATGAAGGCGCGCGTGGCGTCGGGCGTCATGCCCTCGGGGATGGTGTTGCCGAGCGCGATCAGGCGGTCGCGCACCTCGGGTGTCTTTAGCACCTCGGTGATCTGCTCGTAGAGGAACTGGCGGATCGGCGCGGGCGTGCCGAGCGTGGCCGACCACGGCGTCCAGGTGGTCGCCTGGAAGTCCGGCAGCCCGGCCTCGGCCGAGGTCGGAACGTCCGGGATCATGGGCGAGCGCTGCGGGGTGGCGATCACGAGGCCACGCACCTGGCCGCTACGGATCGGCTCCGTCACGAAGGAGATGGTGTCGGCCTGAAATGCCGTGCGCCCGGCCAGAAGGTCCTGGAAGGCCGCGGCCGAACCGCGATAGGGCACATGCTGCGCCTGCGCGCCCATCAGGTGCAGCATCAGCGCGGCCGCGATGTGCCCCGTGGTGCCATTGCCCGAGGAGCCGAAGTCGAAGCGGTTCGGATTGGCCGCGAGCTGCGCGCGGAATTCCGCCAGCGTGCGCGCTGGGAAGTTGTTGTTCACCACCAGCACGATCGCCGAATGGCTGGAGATGGTGATGTGATCGACGCCGGTCAGCGGATGCACGCGCAGCCGGTCGCCATAGAGCCCGACATTGAGCGTATGCGAGCCCAGCGCGCCCACCAGCAACGTGTAGCCGTCGGGCGGGGTCTGCGCGACCGTCTCGAAGGCCACGGTGCCGCCGCCCGAGGGGCGGTTCTCCACCACGAATTGCTGGCCGAGCCGCTGCGACAGGCCGGTCGCGACCAGGCGCGCATTGATGTCGGCATTGCCGCCCGGGGCGAGGGCGACGACGATACGCACAGGCCGATTCGGATAGTCGGTGCCCGGCGCGCGCGGCTGCGCCAGCGCGGGCAGAGCGGCGAGGGCGAAGGCGGCGCCGAGCAGCGTCCTGCGGATCATGTTCGTTGTCCTCCCGATCATCAGGCGATGGTGTGTTCCAGCACGCCGACGCGCTCGACTTCCATGCGCAGCCGGTCGCCTGGTTTCAGGTAGCGGGGCGGGTCGCGGAAATGCCCGACGCCCGCCGGCGTGCCGGTCGCGATCACGTCGCCGGGTTCGAGCGTCATGTAGCGGCTGAGGTAGGAGATGAGCGTGCTGACGGGGAAGATCAGGTCGCGCGTGTTGCCGTGCTGCACCTCCTCCCCGTTGAGCCAGCAGCGGATGTCGAGCGCCCAGGGCTCGCCCACCTCGTCGGCGGTCGCGATGCAGGGGCCGATCGGGCAGAAGCCGTCCATGCCCTTGGCGAAGGAGGTCATGGACAGCGGCACGTCGAACTGGAATTCGCGCGCGCTGATGTCGTCGAGCACGGTGTAGCCGGCGACGTATTCGAGGGCGACGCCCTCGCTCACATCCTTGGCGCGGCGGCCGATCACCACGCCGAGCTCGGCCTCCCAGTCCGGCTTCTTGACCGACGCGGGGATGCGCACCGCCGCACCCGGGCCGACCACCGACGAAGCGGGCTTGAGGAAGATGCGCGGCGCTTCGAGCTTCGGCCCGCCGACCTCCTTCGCATGGTCGCCGTAGTTGCGCCCGACGCCCAGGATCTTGCCCGGCCTGAGCGGCGCGAGCAGCCGTGCGTCCGCGAGCGGGGCGCGCAGCGCGGCATTCTCCGGCCGCGCGGCGAAGGCCAGCGCGCGGGCGGCCGCGACCATCGCCGCCTCGCTGGCGATCAGTGCCACCATGTCGTCGGGGATGATGTCGGACGGCGCTTCGCCCGCGGCGCGTTGCGCGGCGGCCAGCGCAGGCCGCAGCGCCACCACGCTCTCGCCCACCAGCCCGCCCAGGACCGGGCCTTCGAGCGTCACCAGCCTCATGCGGCGAGTTCCGCGTAGTCGAGGCTCGCCATCACCTGCACGCGCAGGATGAAGCGCGGCTCTTCCGGGCCGTAGTCGGCCACCGCATTGTGCAGCGTGCCGATATTGTCCCACATCAGCACGTCGCCCTCGTTCCATTCGTGCTCGTAGAAGTACTTCTCCTGCGCCTGGTGGCGGAACAGGTAGTCAAGCAGCGCGTCGGATTCCGCGCGGTCCATGCCCTCGACATACATGGCGTAGCCGGAATTGCAGTACAGGACGCGCCGCCCGGTGATGGGATGCACGCGCACCATGGGCTGCGAGACGGGCGGCTTCTTCGCGCGCTGCTCGGGCGTGAGCGGTCCGCGGATCGAACCGGGCCTGATGCGCATCATGTCCCAGAACTTGGCGAAGTCGTGGATGGCGGTGCGGCCCTCGATCCGCTGCTTCACCTCGGTGGGCAGGTCGTCATAGGCGGCGTGCATGTTGCGGAACTGCGTGCAGCCGATCGCGCGCCCATTGCGGCGCGGCACGCGCTTGGCGTGCAGCACGTTGGCGAGCGCGATCTCCTTCGAATAGGACATGTCGGTGTGCCAGCCCTGGCCGGCATCGGACAGGCCGATCGGCTTGCCCGCCGCATCCTTCATGTTGGACAGGTGCATCACTTCCGGATGCCCCTCGGCATGGAACAGGTTCGCGACGTTCACCTCCAGCTCGCCGAAGCGGGAGCCGAAGTCGGACAGCGCGGCAGCATCCAGGTCCTGGCCCGGGAAGCACAGCACCCCGTACTGGCCAAGCGCGCGCAGCACGGTGCGGAAATCCTCCGGCGAGAGCGGCCGCGCGAGGTCGATGCCCTCGATGCGTGCGCCCAGCCCGGCATTGTTCGGGGTGATCTTCATCGGACGCTCCTCGGACGTGTTGGGCGGAAAGTGCGACGCGGCCCGCGCCGCGTCAACGCGCCGGGGCGGCTTCCGCCGTGGCCGCGGGCAGGGCAGCATGGCGGCATGTGGAACACCCTGGAAAAGCCGCGGATCGTTGTGGTCGGCGGCGGCATCGTCGGGCTCTGCGTGGCCTGGCACCTGGCCTGGCGCGGGCTGAAGCCGATCGTGATCGAGGCGCGCAAGCCGCATGCCGCCTATACCGGCAATGCGGGGGCGATCAGCCATGGATCGGTCGCGCCGCTGGCCATGCCCGGCGTGCTGCGCCAGGTGCCGAGGATGCTGACCGACCCGGCCGGCGCGCTGCACATCCCGATGCGCTACTGGCTGCAGGCGATGCCCTGGCTGCTGCGCTTCGTCGCCTCCGCCCGGCGCGAGAAGGTCGAGGCCGCGGCGGTCGCGCTCGCCGCGCTGCTGTATGGCGCGCCGGAGCGGCATCGCGAGATCCTGGAGGAGGAGGACGCGCTCGACCTGATCCGCGCGCAGGGTCAGATGTACCTCTATCGCGACGATGCGCAGATGGCGAAAGATGCGGGCTCGCTCGACCTGCGCCGCCGCCACGGGTTGCGCATGGAGGTGCTCGACCGCGCCGGGCTCGTGGCGCTGGAACCCGAGGTCTCGCCCGCTTACACCCGTGCGGTCTTCCTGCCGGACCACGGGTCCTGCGTGAATCCGGCGCGCCTGGCCGAGGTGGTGGCGAATGGCGTGCGGCGCATGGGCGGCGAGATCCGCGAGGCCGAGGTGCGGGCCATCACCACCGAGGGGCGGCGCGTGACCGGCGTGGTCACGGATGCCGGCGATGTGGCCGCGGATCGGGTGGTGCTCGCGGCCGGCGCCTGGTCGGCGCGGCTGCTCGCACCGCTCGGCATCAAGGTGCCGCTCGAGACGCAGCGCGGCTACCACGTGATGCTGCCCGAGGCCGGCGTGCGGGTGGGGCGCGTGCTGTCGCCGGCGGATCGCAAGGTATTCATCTCGCCGATGGAGGAGGGGTTGCGCGTGGCAGGATCGGTCGAGTTCGCCGGCCTCGATGCTCCGCCGAACGAGGCGCGCGCGCAGCTGCTGCTGGGGGATCTACGCGCCGTGTTTCCGCAGGCGCGCATCGAGAGTGCGACGACCTGGATGGGCCATCGCCCGTGCCTGCCCGACAGCCTGCCCGTGATGGGCCCGGTGAAGGCGTGGGATGGGTTGTGGTGCGCCTTCGGCCATGGCCATCTCGGCCTGACCGGTTCGGCGCCGACGGGTGCGCTTGTGGCTTGTGCGATGGCGGGTGAGAGGCCGAATTTCGACTTCACCCCCTTCGCCGTGGAGCGATTCTAAGTGATCGCGGTCCAGGGGGCCGCAGCCCCCTGGCGGGGAGCGCGAGGGGCGGCGCCCCTCGCTAAGCCGCCAGCCGCAGGATGTCTTCGAGTTCCTTGGCCGAGGTAATCGGCCGCGGATTGGTCGCGATCGGCGCATCCCCGTTCCATCGCGCCGCCAGTCCCGGAATGTCGTCCGTCGTGATCCCCTGTTCATGCAGACGCGTCGGCAGGCCGAGCCCGCGCACGAAGCCTTCGATCGCGGGCCCGGCTTCCTCGCCGCCGAAGATGTGGGCCACGTCGCGCTGCCGGCTTTCGTTGACCGGCGCGTTCCAGCGCATCACCGCGTGCAGCATGAGGCAGGATGTGATGCCGTGCGGCACGCCCTTCGCCGCGCCGAGGATGTAGCCGATCCCGTGGCTGGCGCCGACGGGCACGCCCGACCAGCCGCCCATCACCGAGAGCCACATCGCCTGCTGGCAGAGCGTGCGCGCCGCCATGTCCTGCGGGTGGCGATGCACGCGCGGCAGGCCTTCGGCCAGCATCAGCATCGCCTGGCGCGAGACGGCGTCGGAGAAGGGTTGTGGCGCGGTGGAGCACCAGCGTTCCGCCGCGTGGTCCAGCGCGCGGATGCCGGAGGAGAGCAGCAGCTGCGCCGGTGTCTCGAGCGTGGCCGCGGGATCGAGGATGACCGCGCGCGGCACCATCCAGGGATCGAGGGCGCGATACTTCCGCCCCGCCGCGAGGTCGGTGTAGCCCGCATGCGGCGCGAATTCGGCGGCCGAGAGCGTGGTCGGGATGGCGACCATGCGCGGGGCGGGCGGCGCGCTGTCCCAATTGCCCGGCGCGGCGCCACGCGAGGCCGCGGCGGCGATGAGCTCGCCCGCATCGGCGATGCCGCGCCAGACCGCGAGGCAGGCCACCTTCGACCCGTCGATGACGGAGCCGCCGCCGAGGGCGACCACCAGGTCGGCATCGCTCTCGCGCAGCATCGCGGCGAGGGCGAGCACGTCCTCGACCGGGCTGTGCGCGCGCATGGTGGCGAAGGTGGCGGCGAGGCGCGCGCCGATCGCGGCGGTGGCCGAGGCGACCAGCGCGCCCTTCGCGAGGGACCGTGTGGTCACCAGAACCACGCGCGTGGCGTCGGCGATCTCGCCCGGCAGGACCTCGGCCAGGGCGGCGCCATGGTGGACGCGACCCTGCGCCGGCCACTGGTGCAGACTGGTTGACGTCATGTTGCTCAAATCCTCCCCTGGTTGTGATCGATGTCGATACGAAGGGGCTGCCATGCTGCGCGCCCCGGCGCCGAAGCGCCATCACAGCAGGAAGACATGCATGAGCCCCGATGTCGGGTTCCCGAATGGGATCAACCAGAATTTCTGGCTACGCGGCGTGCTCGACCGCTTGCTGCAGGGCGGCATCTGCATGGCGCTCGTGTTCGAATGGGCGAAGGGCTACGTCAAGGGCGGCGACCCCGCGCAGCTGCTCGGACCGCTGTTCGACCAGGACGGTCCGGGGTGGCAGCGCATCCTGTCGTTCCAGCGGGCCTATGACCACACCTGGTTCGACGTCGGCCGGCACCAGACCTACGCCGCATTCCACCAGACCATCGCGGATGCCTCGGCGCGCTTCATCCCGCAATCCGCCCGGCGGGAGGGCATGACGGTCACCCGCCTGCTCGACACGCCATCCGCGCTGATGTGCCGCCAACGCCTGCAGACGCTCTCGCCGGGCGACGTCGTCATGCTGGCGATCGACGGTGACGGCAATCCCGGCGAGGCGCACGGCATCTGGGGGCACGTCGTCGGGCTGTCCTACCGCAATGGCCAGAGCGGCCTGCGCCCGCGCTACTTCGACCCGAACACCGGGTTCTTCACGATCGACAATCCCGGTGCGATCGGGGCCGAGGTCGTGCAGACGCTCGATCAGGTGTACCAGACGGGCTTCGGGCTCAATATCCGCAGCTACACGATCTACGAGTGCACCCTGTGACGGGATGGCGGGGCGCTGTCGCGACGCCCCGCCCGTCGGGTCATTCCGCGGCCAGCGCCGCCTGGCGGGCGGGCACCAGGTGGCGCAGCTTCGGCGCCACTTCCGTCTGCAGCAGGCCGAGCGAGGTCTTCCACGCCTCGGCGCTCTCCATGTAGTCGAAGCCGAAGACCAGCAGCTGGCCGAAGCCGCCGACTTCCTCGTAGATGCGCTCGATCTTCTCGGCGACGGTCGCGGGGCTGCCGATGATCCAGTTGTGCCGCGCGCAGTAGTCCACCGTGACGTCGGAATCCGGCACGGACGGGTCGTGCTTCAGGTAGTCCTTGAAGCCGAACTGCGCGAGCAGCTGCAGGAAGTACTCGCCCATCATGCGGCCCATGTGGGAGCCGACGGACAGGCGCCAGGCTTCCTCGTCGGTCTCGGCGACGAAGACCTCGCGCACCAGGCGCCAGTCGCCGCGCCAGGGCGTGCGGCCGGACTTGCGCGCGCCGGCCTCGACGCTGTCCCAGTGCGATGACACGTAGGCCGGGTTGAGGTTGAGCGAGAGCGGCAGGAAGCCCTTCTCGCCGGCGAGCTTCAGCGTGTCGGAATTCTTCGACAGGCCGGCGACGCCGATCGGCGGATGCGGCTTCTGGAACGGCTTGATGTGCGGCTTGAGGAAGCCGAACATCGTGTCGGGCTTGTCCACCTTCCAGAACTTGCCTTCGTAGTGGAAGGGCTCGTCCTCGCTCCAGAGGCGCAGGATGATGTCGAGCGCCTCGCGCGTCATGTCGCGGTTGGCCCCCGACATGCCATCCACGTTGAACATCGCCCAGTCCGACGGCAGGCCGGAGGCGGCGATGCCGAAGTTCAGCCGGCCTTCCGAGAGATGGTCCAGCATCGCGACGCGGTTCGCGAGCTCAGCCGGGTGGTGGTAGGGCAGCAGGAAGCCGCCGGGGCCGATGCGCAGGCGCTTGGTCTGCAGCAGGGCCTGCGCGATCAGCAGATCGGGTGCGGGGTGCGGTTCCCAGGGTGCGGTGTGGTGCTCGCCGATCCAGGCCTCGCTGAAGCCCATCTCGTCCAGCCAGCGCAGCACCTGCAGGTCCCAGTCATGGCCTTGCTTGAGGCCGCGCTCGGGCGGGTGCGAGGGCATGGCGAAGTAGCCGAATTCCATGGTGCGCTTCCTCCTCCGGGTCTTGTCGTTGGAGGGAGCATCGCGCCGCCGCGTCGCGGCATGCAACCATGCAGCAAACCGGCGCGGATGAATTCCCCGTCAACCGCGGCCCGCACGATCCGCAGCGTTGCGTGCCTTGATCCGCTCCCGCGCGGCGTTCCACTCCGCGTCGCTCCAGCTGAGGTAGTCCTGAAAGCCGCCGCCCGCGGTCAGCCAGTTGCCGCCATCGAGGGCGATCGTCTCGCCATTGATCCAGACCGGGCTGAGCAGGAAGGCGGCGAGGTCGCCGATGTCCTCGGGCGTGCCGATGCGCCGCATCGGGTTGGTTGCGGCCGCACGGCGCTCAGGGCCTTCCTCGCCCGGGCGCAGGCGCGCGAGCATGCCTTCCGTCGGGATCAGCCCCGGCGCGATGGCGTTGAGCCGGATGCCGCGCCGCCCCCATTCCACTGCCAGGGACTTCGTCATCGCATCCACCCCCGCCTTCGACATGGCGGATGGCACGACGAAGGGCGCGCCGGTGCGCACCCAGGTGACGATGATCGACACCACCGCGCCGCCGGTGCCCGCCGCGATCCAGCGCTTCCCCACCGCCTGCGTCACCTGGAAGGTACCGTGGAAGACGATGTCGGCGATGGCGTGGAAGGCGCGCGGCGAGAGGTCCTCGGTGCGGCTGACGAAATTGCCCGCGGCGTTGTTGATGAGGTGCGTGGCGGGGCGGCCTTCGTCCCACATGGCGGCGATGGCGGCATCCACCGCATCGGGGTCCTTGATGTCCACGGCGCGCGCGTGCGCGCGGCCGGGATGCGCGACGTTCATCTCGGCGGCGGCGGCGGCCACAACCTCGCCGCGCCGGCCCCAGATCTCGACCGCGGCACCGAGACTGAGCAGCCGCTCCGCCATCATGCGGCCGAGGCCGGTGCCGCCGCCGGTGATCAGCACGCGCGCACCGTCGAACAGCCCGTCGCGGAACACGGGCGCTATTCCGCCGCGGCGTGGAAGCGGGTGAAGTCGGGCTTGCGCTTCTCCTGGAAGGCGGCCACCGCCTCGGCCGCTTCGGGGCCGCGCAGCAGCGCGCCGAAGCGGGCGAATTCCTCGGTCATGTGAGCCGAGAGCGCCGCCTCGCCGGCCTGGCGCAGCAGTCGTTTCGTCACCGCCAATGCGGCGGGCGGCTTGGCGGCCAGGCGCCGCGCGACGCCCTCCGCCGTCGTCATCAGTTCGCCGACCGGCACCACGGCATTGACGATGCCCGCGCGCAGCGCGATGGCGGGCGGGAAGGCATCGCCCAGCATCAGCAGCTCGTTCGCCAGCAACTGCCCGCCGCGTTGCGGCACCAGCAGCGAGGACCCGCCCTCGGGGCAGAGGCCGAGATCGACGAAGGGCATGCGGAAGACGGCATTTTCCGCCGCATAGACGAAGTCGCAATGCAGCAGCAGCGTGGTGCCGATGCCCACCGCGTAGCCCGCGACGGCGGCCACCACCGGCTTCGGGCATTCGCGCAGCGCGGCCAGGAAGTCCCGCGCCGGGGAGGGCACGTCCGCCGCCTGGTCCCCGCGCGCCTTGAAGTCGCCCACGTCGTTGCCGGAGGTGAAGCATTCCGTCCCGCCGGTGATCAGCACCGCGCGCACGGCCGATGCGCCGGCGGCATCGCGCAGCGCCTCGGCCATCGCTGCGTACATGCCGCGCGTCAGCGCGTTCTTCTTCTCCGGCCGGGCGATGCGGATGGTGCGCAGCCCGGCATCGTCGGTGACCTCGATCTCGCTCATGGCGTCCTCCTGGGTTCTTCAGACCATGATCGGCGGAACGGCCTCTGCGATCCAGCGCGCAATCGCCGTCACGCGCTCATCCTGGTGCGGCTGGCCGGTGACCGAGATGCCGAGCGGCAGCCCGTCCACCGCCATGCGCGGCACTGTCACCACCGGGCAGCCGAGCCCGGAGGAGGCCGTGTTCATGATGGGGTTGCCCGTAGTGTGCAGGATGCGGTTGGTCGATCCGCCGGTGTCGCCCGGCAGCGGCGCCGGGCCGCAGGCGGGCAGGCCGATGAAGGCATCGACCTCGCCCGCGAGGGCGGCCTGGGCGCGGCGCATCTCCTCGCGCTGCAGCAGCCGCATGCGGTACTGCGCGAGCGTGACCGAGCAGCCCAGCTCGAAGCGCGCCTTCAGGCTCGCGCTCAGCGCATCGGGGTTCTTCGCCATCATGTTCGCCACCGACCAGGCGCTCTCATAGGCGCAGACATCGGTGGCAAGGGCCATCGCGCCCATCACGCGCTGCTCCAGCGCCTCCAGCAGCGGGTGGTCGCCGCGGCGCAGGATGGCAACACCCCGCGCGCGCAGCGCCTCCAGCGCCCGCTCGAAGGCCTGGATCGCCTTCGGTTCCGCCACCGCCCAGCCCTCGGTCTCGAGCACCGCGAGGCGCCGCGGCACCACCGGCGCCGGCGGATCCTCGCGCGTGAAATACAACCCCGGCGCGCCGGGATCGCCGCCGACGCGCTTCACGATCTCGACCGCGATGGCCCACATGTCCTCCGCACTTCCGGCATGGATGCCCACGGTCGATTGGCTGAAGCCCTGGCGCTCGCCGCGGTTGATGCCGCCCTGGGTCGGCTTCAGCGCCCAGTTGGCGTTGAAGGAGGCCGGGCGGATCACGCTGCCCAGCACCTGCGTGCCGATCGCCGCGGGCAGCATCCGCGCGCTGATGACGGCGCCCGAGCCCGACGATGATCCGCCCGGCGTGCGCCGCAGGTCGAAGGGGTGGCGCGTCGGCCCGGGATGCGACATGCCCAGTTCGGTCGTGACGGTCTTGCCGACGATCACCGCGCCTGCCTGGCGCAGCGCCTGCACCAGGGCGCTGTCGCGGCCCGGGCGGTTCCCCTTGTAGAAGGCGCTGCCCATCTCGGTCGGCATGTCGGCCGTCTCGAGCAGGTCCTTGATGCCGATCGGCAGCCCGTCGATCGGGGAGAGCGGCGCCCCGGCCTTGTAGCGCGCGGTGCTGGCATCCGCTGCCGCGCGTGCGCCCACCTCGTTCAGGCTGGCGAAGGCCATGACCTCGGGCTCGCGCTCCGCGATGGTGGCGAGGCAGCGCTCGAGATAGGCGCGCGGCGTGTCGGAGCCATCCAGGAAGCGCGGCACCGCATCGTGGAAGGTGAGCGGGCGGAAGGTCTCGGGCGAATAGGGCAGCATCGGGCGTCTCCTTCGCGGCCATGCTCGCGCGCGTCGCCGAGGGCGTCCAGGCTGACAGGCGCGCGCATCCGGAGGATGATGCCGCGTAATCCATCGGAGGACGCCATGGCGCGACGGATCATGCTCATCACAGGCGGCGGACGCGGCATCGGCGCGGCCACCGCGCGCCTCGCCGCCGCGCGCGGCTACGACCTGGTGCTGACCTATCGCAGCGAGACGGCCCGAGCCGAGGAGACCGCCCGCGCCTGCGAGGCCGCCGGCGCACGCGTGGTGCTGCTGCGCGGGGAGGCCGCGTCGGAAGCCGACATCCTCGCCGCCTACGACACGGCGCAGCGCGAGCTCGGCGGCATCGACGTGGTGGTCAACAATGCCGGCACCACCGGCGGCAAGCGCCTGGTCGCCGACACCACGCTCGATGACTGGCGCGGCACCTTCGAACCGAACGTCTTCGGCCTGGCACTGTCCTGCCGCGAGGCGGTTCGGCGCATGTCCACGAAGCGCGGCGGCAAGGGGGGTGCGATCGTCAACGTCTCCTCGCGCGCCTCGGAGCTCGGCAGCGCGGGGGAATGGGTGCACTACGCGGCGTCGAAGGCCGCCGTGGACACGCTGACGCAAGGCCTGGCGCGCGAGGTGGCGCAGGAGGGCATCCGCGTCAACGCGGTGAACCCCGGGCTGATCGCGACCGAACTCCACGCCGCCTCGGGCCAGCCTGATCGCTTGCAGCGCCTGGCGCCCTTCGTGCCGATGGGCCGCGCCGGCACCGCGGAGGAGGTCGCGGAATGCATCCTGTTCCTGGCCTCCGACGCTGCCTCCTACGTCACCGCCGCCTGCCTGCCGGTGGGCGGCGGGCGGTAGCCGCGCGGGGTGTGAAACGCCTGCTTGAGCCGCCCGGCCGGCCATGGTCGGGTGCGGCACGCACCGAAGGAGCCCGATCATGCCGCGCCATCCCTGGGGCCAGTTCAAGGCCCGCACCCATGACGTCATGCTGGCCGAGGCCAAGGCCATCGAGCTGCTGAACGAGCACCTGCCCTCGTCGATCGAACAGGCGGTCGAATGTGGCGGCGTGCTCTACATCGAGGGCGGGGAGTGCAAGACCACGGGGCCCTTCTGGGGTGATCGCGCGACGCCCACGGTGAAGATCTACCAGTACGAGCCCAATTGCGGCTGCCCGTCATCGGGCACGCCCATCGCATACTGGCATACGCATCCGCGCCTGTCCGGGGCCAAGCAGGCCCTGGTGTGGGACCATTTCGAGGGCCCCGACAAGGACATCGCCAACGACTACCACCTGCACGGCTACATCGGCGCGGTGGATGGTCGCCTGATCTGGTACGACTGGACCGAGAAGAACGAGGCCAATCGCGAGCACACGCTGAACGGGCGCATCCGCAACACCACGGGCTGAGCGCGCTACCCGGCCGCGAGCACCGGCTTGCGCGCCGCGCAGAATTCCTCGACCGCGGCCACGAAGCGCGCGCAATCGGCATCGCTCACCGGCAGCATCAGCGCCACCATGCCGCGCCGCGCGAGGTAGATGCCCGCGGCGAGCATGTCGAAGAAGAACAGCTCGCGCATCTGCTCCTCCTCGAGGCTCGCCTTGTAGGGGGCGGTGACCGGGCCGGGACGGAAATGGGGGGAGAGCATCGACCCCGCGCCGGTGAAATGCATCGCCACGCCATGCTTCGCGCATACGGCGTTGAGCGATGCCTTCAGCGCCTCGCCGCGCGCGAACAGCGCCTCGGCCGCGGCCTCGTCGAAGATCTCGCCGAGTGCGACGCAGCCCGCCGCCATCGACAGCACGTTGTTGTTGAAGGTCCCGGCATGGGGCATTGCACCCGCGCGGTGGCCGTCGAACATCGCCATGATGTCGCGCCGCCCGCCGAAGGCGCCGAAGGACATGCCGCCCGCCATGTACTTGCCGAAGGTGGTCATGTCCGGTGTCACGCCCATGCGCTGCTGCAGCCCGCCGAAGCCGTGGCGGCTGGTCATCACCTCGTCGAAGACCAGCACCGCGCCGGTCTCGCGCGTGGCGTCGCGCAGCGCCTGGAGGAAGTCGCGCGTCGCCGGGATGCAGCCGGCGGAGCCCTGCATCGGTTCGACGATGACGGCGGCCAGCGCGTCGCCCGCCTCGCGGATGGCGCGCGCCGCGCCCTCGGCGTCGTTGTAGTCGGCGAAGCGCATCGGAATCGGCAGGTTCACCGGGGAGGTCGGCACGCCCACCGGGAAGGTGAAGACGCCGCCATGGTAGCCGCCGCGGAACGCCAGCACCTCGGTCCGCCCGGTGAAGCCGCGCGCGCCGGCCAGCGCCATGATGTTCGCTTCCGTGCCGGAATTGGTGAAGCGCACCTGCTCGACCGAGGGGAAGCGCGCGCAGATCAGCGCGGCCAGTTTCCCTTCATTCTCTCCCACCGCCGCCAGGTTCACGCCGCGATCCATCGCCGCCTTCACGGCATCGAGGATGCGGTGCTCGGAATGGCCGAACAGCCCGGCGGTGTATTCGCCGCAGAGATCGACATATTCGCGCCCATCCGCATCCCACACCCGCGCGCCCTCGCCGCGCACCATGGCGGTGGGGAAGGGGGTGTAGAACAGCACCGTGCGGGTATTGCCGCCGGGCATGACCTCGCGCGCCTTGGCATGGATCGCCGCGCTGCGGGGCCGCGCCGCGGAATAGCCCTCGCGCGCCTCGATCAGCGCGGCCTCGAGGTCGGAATTGCGCGGGTCGCGCGGGGCGTCGAGCGGGCTCATGGGCGTCTCTCCGGCGGGGTGGGGGAAGGCTCGCGCCGGCGCCCTGGGCCGTCAACCGGAAACGGGCTTGCGGCCCGGCGGCGCGGGGCTAGGCTCGGCCGCATGGCAACCGTCTATGGCATGGCGCCCTCGGGCAATTGCTGGAAGGTCGCGCAGATCCTGCGCCTGACCGGCACGCCCTTCCGCTGGGTCGAGGTCGACACCAATGGCGGGGAGACCCGCAGGCCCGAATTCCTGGCCCGCAACCCCTTCGGCAAGGTGCCGGTGCTCGAGCTCGACGACGGCACCGTGCTGGTGGAATCGAACGCGATCCTGCTGCATGTCGCGGAGGGCACGCCCTGGCTCCCCGCGCCGGGCCTGGCGCGCACCCGCGTGATGGAATGGCTGTTCTTCGAACAATACAGCCACGAGCCCAACATCGCGGTGGCGCGCAACATCCGCGCCTACCAGGGCACCGCGGCGCAGAACGCCGATCGCCTCGCGCGCTGCGACGAGGGCGGCGCGCGTGCGCTCGACGCCATGGAACATCGGCTGGCGGGGCACGACTGGCTTACCGATGCCGGCCCGACCGTCGCTGACCTCGCGCTGTTCGCCTACACGCATGTTGCGGATGAAGGCGGCTTCGACCTCGCACGCTGGCCGGGCGTGCAGGCCTGGGTGGCGCGCGTGGCGGCGCTGCCCGGCATCGTGACCCTGCCGCGCCGATGACGCACGACGCGATCGTCGTCGGCGGCGGGCTGGTCGGCGCGGCCATCGCGCTCGGCCTGCGCGACGCCGGGCTCGACACCGTCCTGCTCGACGAGGGCGACATCGCGCACCGCGCCTCCCGCGGCAATTTCGGCCTGGTCTGGGTGCAGTCGAAGGGCCTCGGCGCGCCCTGGTACCAGCGCTGGACGCGGGGGTCCGCCGGGGAATGGCCGGCGCTTGCCGCCGACCTCGCGGCGCGCACCGGCATCGACACCGCCCTGCAGCAGCCCGGCGGCGTGCACCTGTGCCTGAGCGAGGCGGAATTCGACGACCGCGCGGAGCGCATGGCGCGGATGAAGGCGGAGGCTGGCAACCACGGCTACGACTTCCGCATGATCCGCGCGGAGGAATTGCGCGACATGCTTCCGGGCCTCGGCCTCGCCGTCGTCGGCGCGTCCTGGACGCCTTATGACGGGCACGCCAGCCCGCTCGCGCTGCTGCAGGCGCTGCACCGCGCCTTCACCGAGGCCGGCGGCGCCTATGTGCCCAACGCCAAGGTCACCGCCGCCACCGCTGCGCCGCAGGATTTCCGCGTGGAGACCGCGGCGGGAACCTTCGCCGCGCCGCGCATCGTGCTCGCCGCCGGGCTGGGCAATGCGGACCTCGCGCCGGTCTTCGGGTTGAACACGCCGGTGCGGCCGCAGCGCGGCCAGATCCTGGTGACCGAGCGCGCGCAGTCGATCCTGCCCATGCCCACCACCACCATCCGGCAAACCGGGGAGGGCACCCTCATGCTCGGCGACAGCATGGAGGAACTGGGCTTCGACACGCGCCAGTCGCCCCCGGTCATGGCGCAGATCGCGCAACGCGCCGCGCTGTCCTTCCCCTGGATCGCGGGGCTGAACATCATCCGCGCCTGGTCGGCGCTGCGCGTCATGGCCCCCGACGGCCTGCCCATCTATGACCAGTCGGAACGCTTCCCCGGCGCCTTCACCGCGAACTGCCATTCCGGCGTGACGCTGGCCGGGGCGCATGCGCGGCTGCTGGCGCCGATGATCGCGGCCGGCGCGCTCGACCCCGTGCTCGCCCCGTTCTCCGCCCGGCGCTTCGATGTTCCGCGCGCGGCCTGACGCCCGCCCCGCGCGCATCGAGGTGCTGGTCGAAGGCATCCCCGTGCTGGTGCCCGAGGGCGCCTCGGCCGCCGCCGCCGTTCTGCTCGCCGGCCTGCCCGCCATCCGCGAGACGCCGGTCAGCGCCAGCCCGCGCCTGCCGCTCTGCATGATGGGCGTGTGCTTCGACTGCCTGGCCGAGATCGACGGCGTGCCCAACCGCCAGGCCTGCATGGTGCCGGTGGCACCCGGCATGCGCATCGCCCGGCAGCAGGGCGCGCGCGTGGCGCGGCCGTGACCCACGACCTCGCCGTCATCGGCGCCGGCCCGGCCGGCATGGCGGCGGCGGTGGCAGCGCGCGCGCAGGGCCTGTCCGTGCTGGTCGTGGACGAGAATCCCGCCCCCGGCGGCCAGGTCTTTCGCGCCGCCGAGGCCGCCGTCGCCGACCCCGCGGTCGGCCCCGAGATCGCCCCCGGCCTGCCGCTGATCGCCGCCTTCCGCGCCTGCGGGGCGGAGCAACGCGCCGCGACCACGCTGTGGCACCTCGACCCCGACGAGGGCCTGCTGTCGCTGGCCGGTCCGCAGGGCGTGAGCGAGGCGCGCGCCCGCCGCGTGCTGCTCGCCACCGGCGCGCTGGAACGCCCGGTGCCGATCCCGGGCTGGACCCTGCCCGGCGTGATGACCGCGGGGGCGGCGCAGATCCTGCTGAAATCCGCCGGCGCGGTTCCCGCCGGCGCCACCGTGCTGGCGGGGCAGGGACCGCTGGTCTGGCTGCTGGCGGTGCAGCTGGCCCGCGCCGGCGCGCCGCCGCTGGTGCTGGAGACGCGCGGCACGTCGGTCGCCGCGGCGATCGCGCAGGGCGGCCTGTGGTCCGGTCGCCGCCTGCTCGCGAAGGGTCTTGCGCTGATCGCCGAGGCGCGTCGCCGCGGCGTGCGCGTCATCCGCGGCGTGACCGGCCTGCGCGCGGAGGGCACCACGCGCGTCGAACGCATTGCCTGGGATGGCGGCGCCAGCCCCTGCGACACGCTGCTGCTGCATGAGGGCGTGATCCCGCAGACCCATGTCTCGCGAGCCATCGGGCTCGACCACGCCTGGGACGCGGCGCAGCACTGCTGGCGCCCGGTGTCGGATGGCTTCGGCGCCTCCTCGCACGACCGCGTCGCGGTCGCCGGGGATGGCGCGGGCATCGGCGGGTGGGAAGCGGCGGTGGCGGCCGGGCGCCTCGCCGCGCTCGAACCCGCGCGGAGACCGGGAGACCACTGGTCTGAACTCCAATCTCGGCTACTA
>NZ_JACADR010000159.1 GCF_016106005.1 Roseomonas rosulenta | reverse complement strand
CGCCGCCACAGCCGCCCGTGACCGCGGATCCGGAGCCCCCGGCCGCGTCGCGCCCCTCGCAGGCCGCGCAATCCCCGCGCCAGCCGGTCACGCCGCCACGCCCGCCCGCGCCCGCGCCGACGCGCGAAGGCCCCGGGATCAGCGTGAAGCCACCTATCCAGCGCGGCGGGCCGCCCCCGGGCTTCGACCCGACCGGCAAGCCGCTCGGGCTGCGCTGATCACTCGTCGTCGGAGCGCGACGGCGGGCCGGCCAGAACGCCGCCATCGATCACGATGGTCTGGCCGGTCATGAAGGACCCCGCGGCGGATCCCAGGAAGACGGCTGCGCCGGCGATCTCGTCCGGCTCGCCGATGCGCTTGAGCGGCGTGTCCTTGGTGCGCTTCTTGTAGATGCCCGGGTCCTCCCACAGCGCGCGGGCGAAGTCGGTGCGGATCAGCCCCGGGGCGATGGCGTTGGCGCGCACGTTTCGCGGGCCCCATTCGACTGCCAGGTTGCGCACCAGCTGCATATCGGCGGCCTTGGAGATGGCGTAGGCGCCCAGCACCGGGGATCCGCGGAAGCCGCCGATCGAGGAGACGATGATGATCGACCCGCCGCCGCGCTCCGCCATGCCGGGCGCGGTCATGTGCGCGAGCCAGAGGTTCGACTTGATGTTGGACGCCATGATCTTGTCGAAGATCTCGTCCGGCATGGTCACGGCCGGGCCGAAATGGGGGTTGATCGCGGCGTTGCAGACCATGATGTCCACCTGGCCCCAGGCGGCGATGGTCTGGTCGATCAGCGCCTGGCATTCGTTCTTGCGGCCGATGTTGCAGGCGAGCGCCATGGCGGTGCCGCCCTTGGCAGTGATGGCGTCCACCACCTCCTGGCAGGCATCGACCTTGCGCGAGGAGACCACCACCTTGGCGCCGTGTTCCGCCATGCGTTCGCAGATGGCGCGGCCGATGCCGCGGCTGCCGCCGGTGACGACGGCGACCTTGCCGGTCAGGTCGAACAGGGTCATGCGTTTCTTCTCCCGAGGGTCTGCGCGGGGCGCAGCGCAGCATGCGCGGCCCGCGCGGGCAACAGGGCGCGTCATGCTTGCCGTCCGCCCGGTTCTGCCGGACACTCCGCCGCCAAGAAGGGCGGGCCAGGCCCGCACACGCTTGAGGGAGTGACGCCCGTGTCCGACTTCGTGCAGCACGCGCAGCATGGCGATGTCCATGTGCTGCGGCTCGACAACCCGCCGGTGAACACGCTGCGCACGGAGATCCGCGCGGGGCTGCATGCGGGCCTCGCCGCGGCCAAGGCGGGCGGGGCGAAGGCTGTCGTGCTGATCGGCACGGGGCGCATGTTCTGCGCGGGCGCCGAGATGACGGAATTCGGCAAGCCGCGGCAGCCGCCATCGCTGCCCGAGGTATTCGACGCGATCGAGGGATTCCCGGGCATCGTGGTGGCGGCGATCCACGGGTCGGCCCTGGGCGGCGGGCTGGAACTGGCGCTGGCCTGCCATGCGCGGGTGGCCGCGCCCGGTGCGCAGGTCGGGCTGCCGGAGGTCAAGCGCGGCTTCGTGCCCGGCGCGGGCGGCACGCAGCGCCTGCCGCGGCTGATCGGCGCCGAGGAAGCCGCGAAGATCATCATCAGCGGCGACCCGATCCCGGCCGAGAAGGCGGCGAAGCTGGGCGTGGTGGATGCCGTGATCGAGGGCGATCTCGAGGCCGGCGCCGTCGCCTGGGCGCGCGCCAATATCGGCAAGACCTTCACCCTCGCGCGCAACCGGACGGACAGGATCGCGGGCCAGGATCCGGCGGCCTTCGAGGCGGTGGTGGCCGGGCTGCTCAAGCGCACGCGCGGGCAGGAGAGCCCGAAGGGCTGCGCCGAGGCGGTGCGCGCCTCCTTCACGCTGCCCTTCGAGGAAGGGCTCGCGAAGGAACGCGACCTATTCGCAACGCTGGTCGCCGGCGAGCAGTCCAAGGCTCTGCGCCACATCTTCTTCGGCGAGCGCGAGGTGCTGCGCATCCCGGGCATGCCGGCGGATGCGAAGCCGCTGCCGGTAGAACGGCTGGTGGTGATCGGCGGCGGCACCATGGGTGGGGGCATCGCCATGTCGGCGGCCAATCATGGCGTGCCGGTGACGATCCTGGAGGCCAGCGAGGAGGCGCTGCAGAAGGGCCTCGCGCGCTGCCACGCGAACTGGGAACGCACCGTCGCCTCCGGGCGCCTGTCGCAGGCGGAGTACGAGAAGCGCCGCGCCCTGCTGACCGGCAGCACCGATTTCGAGGGCACCGTTGCGAAGGCCGACCTGGTGATCGAGGCGGTCTTCGAGAACATGGGCGTGAAGAAGGAGGTCTTCGCGCGCCTGGACAAGGCGGCGCGGCCCGGGATCGTGCTGGCGTCCAACACCTCGACCCTGTCGATCGACGAGATCGCGTCTGCCACGTCCCGGCCGGAGCTGGTGGTAGGGATGCACTTCTTCTCGCCCGCCAACGTGATGCGGCTGCTCGAGAATGTGCGCGGGTCGAAATCCTCCTGGGCCGCCATCGCGACCGCCACCGAATTCGGCAAGCGCATCGGCAAGCTGCCGGTGCTGGTGGGCAATTGCGACGGCTTCGTGGGCAATCGCATGACCGGCAAGCGCGGCCCGCAGGTGGAGAAGCTGCTGCTGGAAGGCTGCCTGCCGCAGGACATCGACCGCGTCATGGAAGGCTACGGCATGGCGATGGGACCGCTCGCCACCGGGGACCTCGCGGGGCTCGATATCGGTGCCGCGGTGCGCAAGGCGCGCGGGACCGTCGCACCCGTTGCGGATGCCATCGTCGCGCAGGGCCGCTTCGGCCAGAAGACCGGCAAGGGCTGGTACATGTACGACGAGAAGCGCACCCGCATGCCCGACCCGGAGGTGGAGCGCATCATCCTCGACGTCGCCGAGAAGATGCAGGTGCGCCGCCGCAAGATCGAGGACCAGGAGATCATCGAGCGGCTGATGCTGCCGATGGTCAACGAGGGCGCGCGCATCCTCGAGGAAGGCGTTGCCTATCGGCCCATCGACATCGACGTGATCTTCGCCAACGGCTTCGGCTGGCCGGCCTTCCGCGGCGGGCCGATGTTCTGGGCCGACACACAGGGCCTGAAGAACGTGCGCGACAAGCTCGCGCATTACGCGGCGGCAACGGGGGATGCGAACCTCAAGCCCGCCGCGCTGATCGAGAAGCTCGCGGCCGAGGGTGGGTCCTTCGCCGCCATGGGCGCCGCCGCCAAGGCCGCCTGACGCATTCGAACGGGAGAGAGAGATGGAACTCCGCTTCACCGACGAGGAACGCGCCTTCCGCGAGGAAGTCCGCGCCTGGATCGACGCCAACCTGCCGGCCGAGACGCGCGAGCGCATGGCGTCGGGCCGCACGCCCACCAAGGCGATGCAGGTGGATTGGCAGAAGCGCCTCTATGCGCAGGGCTGGGCGGTGCCGCACTGGCCGGTGGAATGGGGCGGACAGCCCTGGAGTGCCATCAAGCGCTTCATCCTGAGCGAGGAAATCCAGTCCACGCCGGCGCCCTCGCCGCTCGGCTTCAACTGCAACATGCTCGGCCCGGTGCTGATCGCCTTCGGCACGGAGGAGCAGAAGAAGCACTTCCTGCCCAAGCTCGCGAGCCTCGACCTGTGGTTCTGCCAGGGCTTCTCGGAACCGGGCGCGGGGTCTGACCTCGCCTCGCTGAAGTGTGCGGCCAAGCGCGAGGGCGACCACTACATCGTCAATGGCCAGAAGACCTGGACCACGCTCGCGCAGCATGCCGACTGGATCTTCCTGCTAGTGCGCACCGATGCCGGCGCGGCCAAGCAGCAGGAGGGCATCTCCTTCCTGCTGGTCGACATGAAGACGCCGGGCATCACCGTGCGCCCGATCATCACCATCGACGGCGCGCATGAGGTGAACGAGGTCTTCTTCGACGACGTGAAGGTTCCCGTGGCCAACCTGGTCGGCACCGAGAACCGCGGCTGGGACTGCGCGAAGTTCCTGCTGTCGAACGAGCGTACTGGCCAGGCGCGCGTCGGTGCCTCGAAGGAGCGCATCCGCCGGCTGAAGCTGATCGCGAAGGAGGCGCCGGGCGGCGCGCGGCCCGTCATGGAGGATCCGCGCTTCCGCTCGCGTCTGACCGATGTGGAAGTGCAGCTCAAGGCGCTCGAGATGACCACGCTGCGCGTGCTGGCGGACGAGAACCGCGCGCTCAGCCAGCGCAAGCCGAACCCGGCGTCGTCGGTGCTCAAGATCCGCGGCACGGAGCTGCAGCAGGCGATCAGCGAGCTCTACGTGATGGCGGCCGGCCCCTACGGACTGGCCGCGCCGCACGACCCGGAGGCCGACGGCCGCAACGAGCCTGATGTCGCAGCCGACTGGCAGACGCTGGCGCAGGCGACCTATTTCAACTGGCGCAAGCAGTCGATCTATGGCGGGTCCACCGAGATCCAGAAGAACATCATGGCCAAGGCCTTCCTGGGACTGTAACGCACCATGGATTTCGATCTCTCCGAAGACCAGCGCCTTCTCCAGGACAGCCTGGCGAAGCTGCTGAAGGACAAGTACGGCTTCGAGCAGCGCAAGGCGTACCTGAAGTCGGAAGCTGGCTGGTCGCGCGAGGTCTGGGCGGCCTTCGCAGAGCTCGGCCTGCTCGGCATGCCCTTCGCCGAGGAAGATGGCGGCCTCGGCTACGGCGCCGTCGAGACGATGATCGTGATGGAGCAGATGGGTCGCGCGCTGACGCTCGAACCCTTCGTCTCCACCGTGGTGCTCGGCGGCGGCTTCCTGCGCCACGGCGCCACCGCCGAGCAGCGCGGCGCGCTGGTGCCTGAGATCGCCGCCGGCACCCTGCTGATGGCCTTCGCCCATACCGAGCAGCAGTCGCGCTTCGATCTGCATGATGTCGCGACCACCGCGAAGAAGGACGGCGCGGGCTGGGTCATCGAAGGCCGCAAGGGCGTGGTCGTGCATGGCGACACCGCCGACCAGCTGGTGGTCACCGCACGCATCTCGGGCTCGCGGCGCGACCGCGACGGCATCGGCGTGTTCCTGGTGCCGGCCGATGCGACCGGCGTGACGCGGCGCGGCTTCCGCACCTCCGACGGCCAGCGCGCCGCCGACATCACCTTCGATGCGGTGAAGGTGGATGGCGCGGCCGAACTCAAGGGCGGGCTGGCCCTCGTTGAACGCGTGGCGGACGAAGCCATCGCGGCCCTCGGCGCGGAGGCGATCGGCTGCATGGAGGCGGCCAAGGACCTGACGGTCGACTACCTCAAGACCCGCAAGCAGTTCGGCCGCCCGATCGGCTCCTTCCAGTCGCTGCAGCATCGCGCGGCGGAGATGATGGTCTGCCTCGAGCAGGCGCGCTCCATGGCGATGCTGGCGGCGATGATGGCGAGCGAGCCGAACGACGCCGAGCGCCGCCGCAACATGCGCGCGGTGAAGATCGAGATCGGCCGCAATGCCCGCTTCGTCGGCCAGCAGACGGTCCAGATGCATGGCGGCATCGCCATGACCATGGAATATGCCGGCGGCCACTACCTGAAGCGGCTGACGGTGATCGAGAACATGTTCGGCGACATGGACCACCACCTGGCGGCCCTCAGCGAGGAAGGCGGGGTCTTCCTCGCCGCATGAACAGCGTGCGCGGCGGGGTGGAACGCCCCGCCGGGCCGATCATCACCTGTGCACGAAGCGCTTCGCCTGCGCGTCGTAGTCGCCATAGCCCAACGCATCGCGGAAGGCCCCCGACGGCAGCGCGGAAGACGCCTCCGAGCCGCCGGCGGCGATCGCCGCCAGCCCCGCCTTGATCCCCGCCATGGCCGGCGAGAGCGTGCCGGTCGGGAAGGTGCCGATCTTCAGCCCGAGCTCCGCGGCGCGCGCCTGGGTCGGCGTCTCGCGCTTCGCACCGGGCGAGAGCACCGCGAAATGCGGCCGGCCCTTCGACGTCGCGACGGCGGCGCGCACCTCCGCCTCGTCCTGCGGGCTGTCGAGGAACAGGATGTCGGCGCCTTCCTCGACATACATCTCGATGCGTGCGAGCGCTTCCTCGATGCCTGCTGTCGGGCGGCAATCGGTGCGCGCCATCACCAGGATGCCGCTGTCCTTCGCGGCCTCGACCGCGGCGCGGATCTTCATGCGCACCTCCTCGCGCGGCATGCAGGGCTTGCCGTCGGAGGTCAGCGCGCGCGGGGTGATCTTGTCCTCGACCAGGATGGCGGCGGCGCCCGCGCGGCCATAGGCGCGCACCGTGCGCTGCACGTTCATCGCGTTGCCGTAGCCATGGTCGGCATCGCCCAGCACCAGGAGATCCGGCGCGGCGCCGCGCACCATCTCGAGGCTGTTCAGCATCTCGGCGAAGGAGAGCAGGTCGAGGTCGGGGCCACCGAGCCTGCTGGCCGCCACGCAGGAGCCCGACAGGAAGGCGGTCTTGAACCCCGCCGCCGCCGTCATCTTTGCCGACAGCCCGTCCCATACGGCAGGCATCACGACGAAGCCTGGCTCGTTGAGCAGGGCGCGCAGTCTTTCGGGCGGGGTCATGGGCGGTCTTGTCCTTGCGTGGAGTGGCCTGCGCGAAACTAGGCCGAAGCCCGGCCCGCGCAAACCCACGCCCGGCAGATCACCCGTGCAGCGCGGCCCAGATCCGCTCGGGCGTAGCCGGCATGTCGATATGCCTGCCGCCCAGCGCATCCGAGATCGCGTTCATCACCGCCGGCAGCGACCCGGCGCAGCCCGCCTCGCCGCAGCCCTTCGCACCGATCGGATTGGTCGTGCAGGGGCTGGGCGCGCTTTCGAAGCCGAAGCTCGGCAGGTCGTCGGCGCGCGGCAGGCCGTAATCCATGTAGGTGCCGGTCAGCAGCTGGCCGTCCTCGGAATAGGCCACGCGCTCGTGCAGCGCCTGGCCGATGCCCTGCACGATGCCGCCATGCGCCTGGCCTTCCACCAGCATGGGGTTCACGATCACGCCGAAGTCGTTGACCGTGACGTAGCGGTCGATGCGCACGATGCCGGTCTCGGGGTCGATCTCCACCTCGCAGACGTGGCAGCCATTGGGATAGGCCATCGGCGCCTGGTCATAGACGGTGCGGGCATCGAGGCTGTTGGGCACGTCCTGGGGCAGCGGCCCGATTTCGCGCAGCCGTGCCGCGAGTTCCATGATGCCGATGCCGCGGTCGGTGCCGGCGATGCTGAAGCGCCCGGCGGCGAATTCGATGTCCTCCGCTGCCGCCTCCAGCACGTAGCCGGCGGCGCTGCGGCCCTTCTCGATCACGATATCGGCCGCCTGTAGGATGGCCGCCCCCGAGGCCATCAGCGACTTCGACCCGCCCGTGCCGCCGCCTGCGATCAGCCGGTCGGAATCGCCCTGCACCAGGCGGATCTTCTCGAAGGGCACGCCGAGCCTGCTGTGCAGCACCTGTGCGAAGGCCGACCAATGTCCCTGGCCGTAGTCGAGCGTGCCGGTGACGATCGTCACTGTCCCGTCCGCCTCGAAGACCAGCTCGCCCTGTTCCTTCATCGGCGGCGCGGTGCATTCCAGGAAGTTGCCGAGGCCGCGCCCGCGCAGCATGCCGCGCGCGGCGCTTGCCGCCTTGCGGGCCTCGAAGCCGTTCCAGTCCGCGGCCTCGAGCGCCTGGTCGAGCAACGCCGAGAAATCGCCGGAATCATAGACGGATCCCGAGGCCGCGCTGTAGGGGAACTGCTCCGGCCTGATGTGGTTCAGCTTGCGCAGCGCGATCGGGTCGCGCCCGGTCTCGCGCGCCGCGGTCTCGATCAGCCGCTCCATGAAGTAGTTGCCCTCGGGCCGCCCGGCGCCGCGATAGGCGCTGACCGGCGTGGTGTTGGTCACCACGTTCTTCGTCTCGACCAGCAGCAGGGGTGTCGCGTAGTTCGACTGTATGTTCTTGCTGAAATTGCCCGTGCCCATGAGGTTGCCGACGGTGGACAGGTAGGCGCCCATGTTGCCGTAGGACCGTAGGCGAACGGCCAGGAACCGCCCCTCGGCATCCAGAGCGAGCGAGGCTTCCGTCTCATGGTCGCGACCGTGGCAGTCCGACAGGAACGACCCGCTGCGCTCATCGGTCCACTTCACCGGCCGGCCGAGCAGCTTCGCCGCATGCAGCACACAGGCGTACTCGGGATAGGCGCTGGCCTTCATGCCGAAGGACCCGCCGACATTGCCGGTGATGATCCGCACCTTCTCCACCGGCACCTTCAGGATGTCGTTGGCCATCTGGGCGCGCAGGCCGAAGACGCCCTGGCTTCCGACACGCAGCACGTAGCGGCCCGAAGCCGCGTCCCATTCGCCGATCGCGCTGCGCGGCTCCATGGCCGCGACGACGATGCGGTTGTTGCGGATGTTGAGCGTCGTGACGTGCGCGGCCTTGGCGAAGGCCTCCGCGACCTTCTCGGCGTCGCCGAAGCGGAAGTCGAGCACCACGTTGCCCGGCACATGGTCATAAAGCTGCGGCGCGCCGGGGGCGGCCGCGGCCGAGGCCTCCGTCACCGCCTCCAGCGGGTCGATGTCCATCTCCACCGCTTCCGCGGCGTCCTTGGCCTGCGCCTTTGTCTCGGCCACAACGAAGGCGACCGGGTCGCCCACGAAGCGCACGCGGTCGGCGGCGAGCGGCCCGCGATCGATGTTGATCAGCGGCGTGCCGTCCTTGTTCTTCAACGGCAGAACTGATCGCATCGGCCCATAGGCTGCCATGTCCGCCGCGGTGTAGACGCCGAGAACGCCCGGCATGGCGCGCGCGGCCTCCGTCCCGATGCTGCGGATCACGCCATGCGCATAGGGGCTGCGCACCATGACGCACCACACCTGGCCCTCGAGCGCCATGTCGTCGGTGTAGCGGCCCTGCCCGCGCAGCAGGATCGGGTCCTCCTGCCGCTTCACGGGCTGGCCGATCCCGAACTTCAGCAGGGTAGGGTCGGCGAGGTTGGTGTCGGGCATGGGAAATCTCGCGGTTGCTCGGAGTGTTTGATGCAAAGGATGGGCCGCATCCGCCGGCCCGCAAGCCGTCTCGGCGCTCAGGCCGCCGCCTGACGCGCCCAGGCCACGATCTGCGCCGTACCCGTCGCCCCCGCCTGGCGCGCCACCTCGGCCCCGCCGCGGAACAGCGCAAGCGTCGGGATCGAGCGGATTGCCATCTCCTGCGCCAGGGCCGGCGCGTCCTCGGTCGAGACCTTCACGAGGCGCATGGCGGGTTCCAGCACGCGCGCCGCCGCCTCGAACTGGGGCGCCATGGCCTGGCAGGGCCCGCACCAGCTCGCCCAGAAATCGACCAGCAGCGGCACGGAGGAGGCGCGCAGGTGCCTGCGGAAGCGGGCCTCGTCGAGGGCGACCGGCTTGCCGGTGAACAGCGCGCCCTTGCAGGCGCCGCAGACCGGGCGTTCGGCCAGGCGCGCGGCGGGAACGCGGTTGATCGCATCGCAATGCGGGCAGACGACCTGCAACGGATCGGACATGGCGGGCTCCTCCGGCGCGCAGCCTTGACCATGCGCGGGGCCGCGCGCCAGCGTGGCCCGCGCAGGGGAGGGGTGCATGGGCCGCATCGTCGTCATCGGGTCCTACAACCGCGACACGGTGCTGCGCGTTGCGCGCTTTCCCCGGCCGGGCGAGACGCTCGCCGCGTCCGGCATGGCGCGCTTCCACGGCGGCAAGGGCAGCAACCAGGCGGTCGCCGCGGTGCGCGCCGGGGCCGCGGCCGCGATGGTCGCGGCGATCGGCGCGGATGCGGCGGGGCAGGGGGCGCTCGAGCTCTGGGCGACCGAAGGAATCGATGCGCGGCACGTGGCGCACGACCCGGCGCTGCCGACCGGCGAGGCACTGGTCCTGGTCGATGACGGCGGCGAGAACGAGATCGTCATCGTCGCAGGCGCCAATGCCGCGCTGGCGCCGCCGCCGGCAGCAGTCTTCGCCGACGCCACGCTGGTGGTCGCGCAGCTGGAAACGCCGATGGCCACGACCGAGGCCGCCTTCGCCGCCGCACGCGAGGTCGGCGCGATCACGCTGCTGAACGCCGCCCCGGCGCAGCCGCTGTCCGGGGCCCTGCTTGCCGCCACCGACCTGCTGGTGGTGAACGAGACGGAGGCCGCGCGCCTCGCGGGGCGCGAGGCCGCCCCGGCCGCCCTGGCCGCCGCCCTGGCG
>NZ_JACADR010000158.1 GCF_016106005.1 Roseomonas rosulenta | reverse complement strand
GGCCGCCTTCGCCGCGCTGGCGGCCGCGTCCCGCCCGGTGCCGCGCGCGGCGACGCCCCCGCCCGGCAGTGCGCGGCTCTCGGCGCGCGAGGTGCGGCTGATGTGCCTGGCCGGTGCCTGCTGGGCCTGCGTGAACGGGACCTACATGGTCCTGGTCACCTTCGCGCCGCCGCTGCTGGTCGAACGTGGGCTCGGTGTGGCGGAGGCAGGTTTCGCGACCTCGCTGATGTCATGGGTGAACATTCTCGCGGTGCCGGCGGGGGCGATGGCGGCGCGCCGCGCGGGCGCCGTGCGGCCGATGGTGGTGGGCTGCATCACGGCCGCCGCGTTGTCGGCTGCCACGCTGCCCTTCGCGCCGGTCGGCTGGGGCGCGGCCATCCTGGCGGGGCATGGGCTGCTGTATGCGCTGCCGATCACGGTGTTCTCGGCGCTGCCGGCGATGGCCGTGCCGGCGGAACGACGGGCGCAGGGGCTCGGCGTCTATTTCATCTTCTTCTATGCCGGATGCACCGGCTTTCCGCCGCTCGCCGGATGGTTCGCGGACCGCTTCGGCGGTGCGACGGCGCCGGTGCTGCTGGCGGCGGCGCTGCTGGTGGCGGCGCTGGCGTTGTTCGCGCTGTTCCGCCGCGAGTTGGCGCGCCCGCCTGCGGAAAGCCGCTGACGAAGCCGGGCCGGCCGGGCTAGCCTCGGGGTCTCCGCCGCAACCGGAACGAGGTCCGCCCGCATGGCCACGTACTTGCTCTACGGGATATCGAGCGACCGCTCTCCCCCCAAGGTGTCCGACTATGTGGGGTACAAGTTCCCGGAATCCGTCGACGTCCCGGCGGCCTATGCTGGCGGCGGCACGTCGCTGCGCGTGGCCAACCTGTTCGAGGCGGCCTTCGCGGAACTCGCGGAATGCGCGGCGCGGCGCACCTGCGACGCGCATTTCCGGAGCCTCGGCGGCGGACTGACGCTGTCGGAGATCCTCGAGGGCTGGAAACTGTACTTCTTTGCCTTCGGCCCGGCGGGGCAGATCGGCCAGTGGTCGGCAACGGACGACGGCGTCGCCTTCGGGCAGGTGGTCGGCACCTATCCCGCGACATCCTTCGCCGAGATCGGCATCCACATCACGGCGCTGCGCAGCGCGCATTTCCTGGCCGGGACCCTGCTGCACGAACTCGCGCATCTGGCGGGGGCCCCGGGCGCGTCGGCCTCCGACCTCGAACGCATGGCGGCGGGCACGCTCTCGCGCGCGGATGCGCGGCGCCTGCATGCCGCCGAACGCGCGGTCTGGGCCTGCGGGCTGCGCAGCCAGTACAAGCCGAGCGTGATCGGCGCCCTCGACCGTATCATGGGCCAGCGCCCGGTCTGACCGCGGCGGCGGCATCCTGCGGGCCGGCGTCAGTTCGTCCCGGTCGCGCTGCCCAGCACCTCGGCGATGCCCTCGCGGATCACCAGGTCTGCGATGGGGTCGAGCGGCGTCTCCTGCCGGTTCAGGATGACCAGGTGCGCGCCGTTCCGCTTCGCGACCTCGGGGAAGCCCGCCGCCGGGTAGACCACCAGCGAGGACCCGAGCACCAGGAACAGGTCCGCCGCCAGCGTCTCCTGCTGCGCGCGGCGCATCGGCTCCTCCGGCATGGACTGGCCGAAGCTGACCGTCGCGGTCTTCACCAGGCCGCCGCAGCCGGTGCATCCCGGCACCTCGCCATGCCTGTCGAAGGCGGCGCGCAGCTCCGCGATCTCGTGCCGCGTGCCGCAGTCGAGGCAGGCGGCGTAGGTCGAGTTGCCGTGCAGCTCGATCACCTGGTCGTCGGGAATGCCCGAGGCCTGGTGCAGCCCGTCGATGTTCTGCGTGATGACGGCGCGCGCCCGGCCCTGGCGGACCAGCAGCGCCACGGCGCGATGGCCACGGTTGGGGCGGGCGGCGCGCATCACCTCGTCGCTGTCGAAACGCCGGCGCCAGGCCTCCCGCCGTGCGGCCGGGTCGGCCACGAAATCCTGGAACAGGATCGGCTGCATCTTCGTCCAGACGCCGTTGGTGCCGCGGAAATCCGGAATGCCGGAATCGGTGCTGATGCCCGCACCGGTGAAGATGGCGATGCGCCCGGCGGCCTCGAGCAGCCGGCGCAGCTCGGCCGTGGCGGTCATGGCATGCGCGCCAGGATGAACAGGCGGCGGAAGGGCAGCAGCACCGCCCCGTCCGCCCGCGGCGGATAGGCGGCGCGCATCGCCGCGCGGTATGCGTCGAGGAAGCCCTGGCGCAGCGCGCCCTCCAGCACGTCGAGGAAGGGGCGCAGGCTGGTGCCCATGGCCCATTGCACCACCGGGTCCTCGCCGCGCAGCACGTGGATGTATTCGGTGACCCAGAGGTCGAGTGCCGCCACGCGCGGACGCAGAAGGTCGTAGTAGTCGCCGGGCGAAAGGATGGCCGGTGCGCTGGCCACGCGCGCGAGCGTCGCGGCCCATGGACCCTCGCGTGCGATGCGGTCCTGCTCCGCGCGCAGCGGCGCGGCGTGCATCGAAGGCATCTGCACGGCCAGAACGCCGCCGGGCGCGAGGTGCGACAGCAGGCGCGGGAACAGCGCCGCGTGCCCGCCCAGCCATTGCAGCGCGGCGTTGGAGAACAGCACGTCCACCGGCGCGTCCGGCGTCCAGGCGGCGATGTCGGCCTGCTGCGTCGCGAAGCCTGTCGCCTTCGTCAGCATGGCGGCGCTGCCATCCACGCCCATCACGGCCGCGCCGGGGAAGCGCGCCGCCAGCGCCGGCAGCGCATTGCCCGCGCCGCAGCCGAGGTCCACCGCCCGCGTCGGCCCCGGATGCGCGATGCGCCCGATCAGGTCGAGCGCCGGGCGCAGCCGTTCATCCTCGAAGCGCAGATATTGCGCGGCATCCCAACTGGACTGGCTCATCGTGCCACCTTCCTTTCGGCCCGAGGCCCTGCCTCGGACCGGGAGCGCACAGCGCGACCGCGCCCAGACCAACCGCCGTCGCCAAAGCGCCAGTGCATGGCGCGCAAGCCAAGCCCGCGGATGCGGGCGCCGGCGCCTGATGTCATAGAAACCGCGCGCGGATATCCACGCTGCTCGCCCGGCCGAGCTTGTCGAAATGCTCGCCGAGCCACAGCTCCGCCGCGTCCCGCCCGTACTGCTTGAGCGTGCACAGGAAGTCCCAGTCGCCGTTGAACTTCGTGCTGAGCTTGAACTTGCGCATGCGTTCCTCATCCTCGATCACGTGGATGAACAGGCGCCGGTAGCGCGGCTGTTCGAGCCGCCCGGTGTCGAGCAGGCGCTGCACGAAGTCGATGGCGCGCATCTCGGCCATCAGCGATCCGTTGAAGGTGATCTCGGTCAGTCGGTTCAGGATGTCGGACGCGCTGATCGGCGCTTCCTCGCGCACCTGCGGGTTCAGCTGCACCAGCACCAGGTCGGGCGGCCCGCCCTGGTCATACAGCGGCCAGAGCGCGGGATTGCCGAGGTAGCCGCCATCCCAGTAGGGCTCGCCGTCGATCTCCACCGCCTTGAACACCTGCGGCAGGCAGGCCGAGGCCAGCAGCATCTCCACCGTCAACTCGCGCCGCGTGAAAACGCGCGGCTTGCCGGTGCGCACGGAGGTCGCCGAGACGAACAGCCGCGGCGCCTTCGCCTCCATGCGCAGCCGCTCGAAGTCAATGCTGTCCTCGAGTGCCGCGCGCAGCGGGTTGTAGTCGTAGGGGAAGGGGTTGATCTGGTAGGGCGAGAGCACGCGCGAGAGGGTGTCGAAGGTGCGGTAGGCGACCGACCAGGTGAGGTCGTGGCCCCACATCAGCTTCTCGAACGGTGTCGACCGCAGCGGGCTGATCGCGAGCCGCGCCGCGATCGACCTCCAGAAGCGGTCGAGGGCCTTGATCGCGCCAGCCGGCCCATCGGCCAGCAGCCCTTCCACCAGCATGACGCCGTTGATCGCCCCCGCCGAGGTGCCGGACAGCCCGTCCACCTCGAGCCGGTCGTCCTCGAGCAGGCGCTCGAGGACACCCCAGGTGAAGGCGCCATGCGTGCCCCCGCCCTGTAGCGCCAGGCTGATGCGCCGGCGCGCGGGCGGCTTCGCGATGGCGGGCGCGGCCGGCTCGCTCACGCCGCCATCCAGCCGCCGTCGATCGACAGCGCGGCGCCGTTCACCCCGCCCGATCCGGGGCCGCACAGCCACAGCGCCATCTGCGCCACCTCCTCCACCTCGATCCAGCGCTTGGAGGGCTGCTTCTCGAGCAGGTGGTCGCGCAGCGCCACTTCCTCGCTCACGCCGTACTTGGCCGCGAGCGGGCCGACCTGCGCCTCGGCGAGCGGCGTGCGCACGAAGCCCGGGCAGATCGCGTTGCAGGTGATGGGCGTGGTCGCGACTTCCAGCGCCACCACCTTGGTCAGGCCGACCACGCCGTGCTTCGCCGCCACATAGGCGGCCTTGTAGGGGCTGCCCGCCAGGCCGTGCGCCGAGGCGATGTTGATGATCCGCCCCCAGTTGCGCTTCCGCATGCCCGGCAGCGCCGCCTTGATGGCATGGAAGTTGGACGACAGATTGATCGCGATGATCGCGTCCCACTTCGCCTCGGGGAAGTCCTCGACCGGGCTGACATGCTGGATGCCGGCGTTGTCCACCAGGATGTCGACGGCACCGAGCGTCGCCTCGCAGTCGGCGACCATGGCGCGGATCTCGTCGGGCTTCGACATGTCGGCGGCGGAATAGGGCGCGTCGCCGCCGCCCATCGCCGCACCGACGCTGGCGCGTGCGGCGGCGATCTCCTCGGGCTTGCCGAAGCCGTTCAGCATCACCTTCGCCCCCGCCTCGGCGAGCAGGAGCGCGATGCCATGGCCGATGCCGGAGGTCGATCCGGTGATCAGCGCCGTGCGGCCTTCGAGAGTGCGGTCCATGTCGGGTGTGCCTTCGATCCGGAGTTGAGGGCGCATGGTGGCGAAAGCCGCGCCGCCGAGGAACCCCCGGCGGATCTGTCGGGGCGCGGTTAGGAAGTGGCAATCGATCGCACCTTACGCTGCCGCCCGGCCGGTTTGGAATGCCTGCCTGGCTGTCCATCAACCGTGAGGGCCTCTGATGGTTTCGAACCTCTCGATCTCGAACAAGCTCCGCCTCGGGGTGGGTTTGCTATTGCTGTTGCTGGCCCTGCTGGTCGGCACGGCCGTGGTGTTCAACCGGACTGTCCAGACCAGCGTCGCGGCGCTCGAGGACAACTGGCTGCCCTCCATCCTGGCGTCGTCGCGGATCAACAATGCCGCTCTCGACCTGCGCCGCACCGAACTCGCCCTTGGCGTATTCGAAGACCCCGCGGTCCGACAGGAACAGATCGCAGCGGCCTCGCGCCTGGTGCGCGAGGTGAATGTCGCGGTGGAGGCCTATCGCCCGCTGGTGACCCCGGGGGACGAGGCACGCATCTTCGCGCGGATCGAGGGCGCGCTGCGCGACGTGCTCGGCCACCACGAGCGCATCATGGCAGCGGTGCGCGCGGGCGACCGTGCGCGCAACAATGCCGCCCTGCTCGACTCGCGAGCGGCCGTGACGCAGCTCGTGGCCGCGATCGAGGATCTCAACACGCTGATCACCCGCGAATCCACCGCGGCGACGGAGGTGGCGCGGTCCAGCATGTCCACCAGCATCACCGTCACACTCGCGCTGGGCGGCGTCGCGATCCTGCTGGGCCTGGTCATTGCGGCGATGCTGGGGCGCAGCATCTCGGGGCGGATCGTCGCACTCTCCGTCGCGCTGGGCAGCCTCGCGCGCCGCGACTACGGCTTCGAGAACAAGGCGATCGCCCACAAGGACGAGATCGGCGCCATGGCGCGCGCGCTCGAGGAATGCCGCGACGGCCTGAAGGAGGCCGACCGCCTGGCCGCCGCCCAGGCCGCGCAGGCAGCGGAGCGCGCTGCCCGCACCGAGCGCATCGACACCCTGGTGCAGGCCTTCGAGGCCGAGGCGACCGCCGTGCTGCGCACCGTCAGCGCCGCCGCGACCGAACTCGCGGCCACCGCCTCCGCCATGACCGAGACCGCCGAGGACGGCACGCGACAGGCCACCGTCGTCGCCGCGGCCTCGGAACAGGCGAGCATGAACGTGCAGACCGTCGCCGCCTCGACCGAAGAACTCGCGGCCTCGATCGCCGAGGTGGCGCGCCAGGTGCGCGACACCGCCGGCATCACCAACCGTGCCGCCGACGCCGCGCGCGAGACCGATACCACCGTGCGCGGCCTGGCCGAGGCGGCGAACAAGATCGGCGACGTGGTGCGCCTGATCAGCGACATCGCCGGCCAGACCAACCTGCTGGCGCTGAACGCCACCATCGAGGCCGCCCGCGCCGGCGAGGCCGGCAAGGGCTTCGCCGTCGTGGCCAGCGAGGTGAAGAACCTCGCCACCCAGACCGCCAAGGCCACCGAGGAGATCGCCGCCCAGATCTCCGCCATGCAGGCCGAGACGGGGCGCACGGTGGAGGCGATCGCCGCGATCGCCCGCACCATCGAGGAACTGAACGCCAATACCAGCCAGGTCGCCGCCGCCTCCGAACAGCAGGCGGCCGCCACGCAGGAGATCGGCCGCGCCGTGGCCGAGGCGGCACAGGGCACGCAGGAGGCCTCGCGCAGCGCCATCGGCGTGAAGCAGGGGGCCGAGCGTACCGGTGGCGCGGCGCAGGACCTGCGCGGGGCCTCCACCGAACTGGCCGAGCAGTCCGAAAGGCTGCGGGGGCAGGTGGATGGGTTCCTCGCGGGTATTCGCGCGGCGTGACACTCCGAGGGGCTTTCAGCCCCTCGGGCTCCCCGACCAGGGGGCTGCGGCCCCCTGGACCGCGGAGACTCAGGGCAGGTACTTCAACAGGCCTACGATGCGCTTCACGGGGGCGGACAGAAGCTTGGGCGTGTAGAACTCGGAGGCGGCACGCTTGCCCGCCTCCTGCGCGGTCGGGTAGGGCAGCACGGCGCCGGCCAGGGCCGACAGGCGGCGACCGATCATCAGGGCGAACATCCCGGCCATGTTTCCGACGCCCGGCCCGACCAGCGAGGCGCCGAGCAGCCGGCCCTTCGCGTCCACCATCAGCTTGACCAGGCCCTCGGCGCGGCCCTCCGCGACCAGGCGGTCATTTTCCGCGAGCGGCCAGCGCAGGATCGTGAGCGCCGTGCGCCCCGCGGCACGCAACTCCGCCTCCGTCGGGCCGATCTGCGCGATCTCGGGATCGGTGTAGGTGACCCGCGGCAGGGCATCGTAGGACACCCGTGCCGGCAGGCGGAACAGCATGGACCGCGCGATGATCCCGGCATGCTGCGAACAGACATGGGTGAAGGCGCGCGGACCGAGGCCGACCGGGTCCGCGATGTCCCCCGCCGCCCAGACCCGGCGGTTGGACACCGACCGCAAGGCCAGCGTGGTCGCCACCCCGCGCGGCCCGAAGGCCACCCCGCCAGCCTCCAGCCCCAGCGCATCGAGCCGCGGCGCGCGGCCCACCGCCAGCAGCAGATGCGTCCCGGTGATCCGCCCGCCATCTTCCAGCACCAGGGTGACGCCCTGGACGTCCGGTTCCACGCGCGCCACGCGGGCCCCTTCGTGCAGCGCCACGCCATCGGCCAGCAGCGCCGGTCGCAGCCCGGCGACGCATTCCGCATCCTCGCGCGCGGCGATGGACAGCGCCTCCACCACGCTGACGCGGCAGCCGAGCCGCGCATGCGCCTGCGCCATCTCGAGCCCGATCGGGCCGCCGCCGATGATCACCAGGTGGCCGGGCTTCTCTGGCAACGAGAACAGCGTCTCGTTGGTCAGGAACGGCACCTCCTGCAGCCCCGGGATGGGCGGGACGATGGCGGCCGATCCCGCGGCGACGACGGCGCGGCGGAAGCGGTAGCGCCGCCCGCCGGCCTCGATCGTGTCGCGAGCCACGAAGCGAGCGGTGGCGCGCACCACGTCCACGCCCATGCCGCGGAAGCGTTCGGCGGAGTCGTTGGGGGCGATGGCGGCGATGGCACCGGCCACATGCGCGCGCACCCCGGCCCAGTCGATCTGCGGTTCGCCCACCCGCACGCCGAAGCGGTGGGCGCGCCGCGCCTCGGCCGCGGCGTGCGCGGCCGCCAGCAGCGCCTTGGAGGGTACGCAGCCATAGTTCAGGCAGTCCCCGCCCATCTCGCCGCGTTCGAACAGCGCCACCTTCAGGCCCAGCCCGGCCGAGATCGCCGCCACCGACAGCCCCGCGGCACCCGCCCCGATCACCGCCACATCCACGTCAGGCATCGCCGTTCCTCTTGCGCCACCAGGCGCCGATCAGGGAGAGCGCCGCGAGCCCCAGCAGCGGCAGCAGGATGGGCGGCGAGAAGATGATGCCGAGCTCCGGCCGCCCCCCCGCCGCCAGGATGTCGCTTAGCCCCGCCCCAATGCCGGAGAACACCACCGTGCCTGGAATGATGCCGATCGCGGTCGCCGCGGCATAGGCGCCGAAGGGCATCCCCACCAGCGCCGGCGCCAGGTTGACCAGCCAAAAGGGCACCACCGGGATCAGCCGCAGCGTCAGCAGGTAGAAGAAGCCGTCGCGCTCGAGCCCCGGGCGGATGCGCTCCACCAGCCCCGCCGCACGGCCGGCGACCAGGGGGGCGAGGGCGCTGCGCGCCGCCAGGAACAGCAGGCAGGCGCCGATCGTCGCCCCCACCACGGTCAGCGCGGTGCCGATCCAGGCGCCGAAGAGCAGCCCGCCGGCCAGTGTCATCACCACCCCGCCGGGCAGGGAGAGCGCCACCACCACCACATAGGCCAGCACATAGGCCCCGGCCGCCAGCACCGGCCGCGCCGCGACCCAGGCATCGAGCGTGGCCCGGTGCTGGCCGAGCGCCTCGAAGGACAGCAGGCGCGTGGCGCCGGACGCCCAGGCGGCCGCCACCAGCCCCGCCAGCAGCAGCAGGGGCCAGAACCTTGCGATCGGCGCGCGGGGAAGGGGCATGTCCATCTCGGATAGCGGTTCGGCATCCCTGCGCCCAGAGTTACGCGCCGGGCGGGCGGTGCGCGGTTGACGCCTGGCGATCCCCCTCCCTATACCTCCGCGCCTCGCCGGGGTGCCCTTTCGCTGGGTTGCCGCCGGCGCGTCCTGCTGGCGGCGCCGCCAGCGGGCCGATACCGAGTTTCAGGAGACTTGTCGTGAAGCGTACCTACCAGCCCTCGAAGCTTGTCCGGAAGCGCCGGCACGGGTTCCGCGCCCGCACCGCAACGGTGGGCGGCCGCAAGGTGCTCGCCAACCGCCGCGCCAAGGGCCGCAAGCGCCTTTCGGCCTGATCGCGACCGCCGCGCGGAGCCTCGCATGTCGGGAGCCGCTGACCCGGCCCCGCCCGTTCCGGGTGCGCCCGCCGGCCGGCTGAAGAAGCGCAGGGATTTCCTGCGCGTGGCCTCGCGTGGGAAGCGCGCGGCTCGACCGGGGCTCGTTCTCCAGGCGGCGCCCGGCGATCCGTGCCTGCTGCGGGTCGGCTTCACCGTCACCAAGAAGGTCGGCAACGCCGTGGTGCGCAACCGCGCGCGGCGGCGGCTGAAGGAAGCGGCGCGCCTGACGTTGCCCGGCACCGGCGCCATCGGCTGGGACCTCGTGCTGATCGGCCGCGATGGCACCGGCGCGCGGGACTTCGCCACGCTGATCGCCGACCTGCGCGGCGCGCTGCGCCAGGCCGGAGTGACGCCGTGACTGCCGCGCCGGCCACGATGGTGCTCAAAGGCTGCGTCCACGCGTACCGCTACACGCTGCGCGGCATCATCGGCAGCCATTGCCGGCACTACCCCTCCTGCAGCGACTACGCGCTTGAGGCGCTGGACACGCATGGCGCCCTGCGAGGCACCGGCCTGACCGCGCGGCGCATCCTGCGCTGCAATCCCTGGCATCCGGGAGGTTTCGACCCGGTGCCCCCCGCCAAGAATTCGTTCTCGCGAGCATCTTCGCCCGATCCGGTGAGTCCACCTGACCGGGATGCTGCTCTAGCGCCGAAGGGCTGAGATTCGTGGACCAGAAGCGCCTTTTCGCGGCCATCGCCCTGTCGATCGGCATCCTGCTGATCTTCGATGTTTGGAACCGCACGAACCGCCCGACGCCGCCGCCCGCGCCGAGCCCAGCGGCGCAGGCCCCGGTGCCTGCCCCAGCGGCCGGCGCACCTGGCGTTGCCGTGACGGCCGCGCCGCCGCGCGCCG
>NZ_JACADR010000157.1 GCF_016106005.1 Roseomonas rosulenta | reverse complement strand
AACCCCGCGAGCGGCACCGGGACGCCGTGCCCGGGCGGCTCCACCGCCGGCGGCGGCGGCCGGTCCTCGCGGGCCGATGCCACGACGCCGCCGCGCCGCAGGAAGATCCGCCGCGCGCGCAGCGCCATCAGCCCGGGCAGCAGCCACAGCATCGCGAAGCCGGTCAGCACGCCAGGCAACAACCAGTCATCCTGCAGGCTCGCGATACGCGCCCGGCGCGGTTCCTCGGGCCGGTAGCGCACCGTCACCGCCTCGCCCACGTGGCAGCAGGGCGGGTTGGAGACGATCGGGGAGACGACGCGCATCTCGCGCCCGCCGGGCGGCGTGAAGGTGAAGACCGGCGCGCTGCCGCCGCTGGTGACGCGCATGTCCACCACGAGCCCCGGCGCGCTGGCCGCACCGATCCGGAACGCCAGCTGCGGCCAGGCCAGCGCCACCGCGCCGAGCAGCAACACCGCGCCGATGCACAGCAGCGTCAGCGGCAGCGAGCGTGTCACCGGCTCGCTGCCATCCATCGCGATGCCGTTGAGGCGCGTGACGTCGCGGCTGGCCGGCGCGGCGTCGCGGGGCACAACCGGCGCCACGGGCGGGCGCAGCGCGTGCAGGTCCATCCGGAAGCCGCCGCGTGGGTCGCGGTCGTATTCCACCGGCACCGTCTGCAGCGAACGCAACTGCGCCGACGGATCGAAGGGGAGGGGCTCGCTCGCGAAGATGCGCTCCGCCTGGGTCAGTGGATCATCGAGGCGCGCCTGCACGATCCAGCGCGGCCCGTCGGCTGTCTCGATGCGCTTCACGCCGGCCACGCGGGCGAGGGCGCGTTCCTCGAAGCGGCGCACCGCCGGCTTGGGCGAGGCTGCCTCGCCGCCGAACACGCGCCAGACCAGCACCCCCGCGCCGAACATCAGGGCACCGAAGGCGCCGAGCACCGTGGGCAGGAGCCAGCTGTCCTCGAAACTGTCCTGTCCCGCGCGCTCAGGGTGCGCGGGGTCGTAGAGCACGCGCACGAGGTCGCCGACCTCGCAGCAGGGCGTTGCGCTGCCCACCGGCCCCCGGGTCCGCACCCTGCGGCCATCCGGCAGGTCGAACTCGTAGACGGGGTAGTAGACGGTGGAGTCCCGTCCGTCGCGCTCGCGCGAGGTGCTGGCCCGCATCTCGACGATGCGCGCCTGGGTCACCTCGGCGCCGGCGCGGAAGATGATCTGGGACACCGTCGTGGCTGCCGCCGCCACGAGCAGTGCGAGGCCGATCAGCAGCGGCAGCAGGTGCATCAGCCGGTCGAGGGAGAAGCGTCGCGCCATCAGGTCTTCCTCCCGCCGCCGACGGACATCGGAACCAGGAACGCGGGCGGCGCGCCGTGCCCGGGGTCACGGTGCGGCATGATGCCGTCGTGCCGGCGGCGGCGGCGCGAGAAGCGCCGCCGCCCATCCGGTAAGCGCGGCGGCCGCGCGCCCGCTTCAGCCGCGCCGCTGCACCACCGTCGCATCGGCGTCCGGCTCGCGCAGGAAGGACAGGTCCATGGCATAGGGCCCGTCCGGCATGCCGGGGTCGAAGGTGACCTGCACGCTGGTCATGCTGCGCATCTGCGGCACGGGGTCGAAGGGGATGGGCGGGCTCTCGAACAGCCGCTGGACGCCGCTGCGCGGGTCGGCCCAACGCGCCTGCAGGATGCAGGCGCCGCCCTGCCGCCGCATCCCGACCAGCGGCACGGCGAAGGTCATGGCGTTGGGTGGCACGCCGGCCTGCGGCATCGCCATGCCGGGCGCGCCCGGCGGCGCCATCGCGAGGCCGGGCCCGCCGGGGCGCGCGACGCGCAGCACCGCGGTACCCACCAGCGTGAAGACCAGCCCCATGCCGCCCAGCAGCGTCGCGACGAACCAGCTCTCCATGAAGCCGGTCATCTGCGCGCGCTCGGGCGCTTCCGGCCGGTAGCGCACGCGGATCGCCTCGCCCACCGTGCAGCAGGGTGGGTTGGACCAGATGCCGGCCTCGACGCGCTGCAGCTTCCCGCTCGGCAGCGCGAAGGTGAAGACCGGCGCATAGGTGCGGGAGGTGCCGCGGTTGCGGTCGTTGTCGATGCGCGAGCGCATCTCCACCACGCGGCCGTCGGTCTCGATGGCGCCGCGACGGAACTCGACCTCGCGCCAGGCCGCGTAGCCGCCCCCGGCAAGCAGCGCGAGCCCGAGGGGCAGGAAGATCCACGCGACGATCCGCCCGACGCGGCCGCCCTGTGCCACGCTGCTCTGATAGCTGACCTGCATCGCGTCCCGCCCTCGATCTGCTGCGCGCCGCATCCTGCCAGGGCGGCCGGCCGCTCCGCCAGGGCCGCGCGCTGGGCAGGCGGTGTGCGCCGTCAGCCCGGCTGACCGCGCTTGTGCGCCGCCAATGCCATCAGCCGCCGGTCCCGCCAGCCGGAGCGCTCGGCAATCCCGTCGCGCGGCAGCACCGCGCGCCGCGCCGCATCCACCGCCGCCACGGTCCCGGCGTCGTAGTGATAAGGCGCCTGCTCCTCGGTGATGCCGCCCATCAGCGCGCCGAAGCGCGCGGCATAGTCCGCCACACCGCCCGGCGCGTTCATGTCGATGGTCTCGAAGGGCCCCATGAAGGACCAGCGCAGGCCGAGGCCGTCCTTCACGCAGGCATCGACGTCCTCGACCGACATCACCCCGTCGCGCACCAGCCGGAAGGCTTCGGCCACCAGCGCGGCCTGCAGGCGGTTCAGCACGAAGCCCCGCGTTTCCTTCAGCGCCGTCACCGGCACCTGGCCGACCCGCTCCATCAGCGACCGCGTGCGCGCCACCACCGCCGGATCCGTCCAGGGCGCGCCCACCAGCTCGACCAGCGGCACCAGGTAGGGCGGGTTGACCGGATGCGCGACCAGGCAGCGCGCACGCCCCGCCAGCCCCTCGGTGAAGGCGGAGGCCGGGATTCCCGAGGTAGAGGAGGCCAGCACCACCTCCGGCCCGCACAGCGCATCGAGCCGCGCGAAGGTCTCGCGCTTCACCTCGACACGTTCGGGCCCGTTCTCCTGGACGTGGCCGGCGCCCGCGAGGCAGGCTTCCAGCGTCGCCGCGACCTCGATGCGCGCGGCGATGGCGGCGGGCGCCTCGGTGACCAGCCCCGCGGCGTGCAGGTCCGGCAGCCGCGCGCCGACCACCGCCATCGCTGCCTCGCTCGCGCCTGGCGCCGGGTCCCACAGGCGCACCGGATGCCCCGCACGGGCAAACACCATGGCCCAGGCGCTGCCGATCAGCCCCGCCCCCACCACCGCGATGCGTTCCATGCGCGACCCTCCATGCGCCCGCCTTGATCGGCCCGGGCCGGGGGGCGATCTAAGGCCGCGAGATGACCCCGCGCAACGCACCCATGGCCCCGCCCACCGCCCCGCCGCCGGTTGGCACGCGGCTGATCGGCTTCTTCCTGCTGGGCGGCACCATGTGGATCGCCGGGCTGCTCGCGCTGTTCCGCGCGGTGATGGCGGTGGTGCCGACATGATCTCGGCCTTCTGGCGGCGCTGGCTGCTGCCCTTCACCATCCTGCCGCTGCTGCCGGCGACCCTGTTCAACCTGTTCGCCGGACGGGAGGTGGCGCTGCTCGGTTGCCTGCTCGGCCTCGGCTTCCCAATCGTCGCGGCCTGGCTGATGCGCCGCGGGCGCGCCGGCGATGCCGGGCTGGCCGCGCTCGCGATGGGCGCCAGCGTGGCCAGCGTCGCCTGGCTCGGCGCCTCTGCCGGGCCGGTCGCCGCGCTGATCCTGGCGGCCGGCGCCTGGGGCGGGACCAGGCTGCTCTATGCCGGTATCGAGGAGGCGCCGGCACCCTTGCCGCCTCCCACACCGGAAGCGCCGCCACCGCCGCGCCCGCTGGACGATGCGCGCGCCCGGCTGCGTGCGATCATCGAGGCCGCACAGCGCCTGCACGAACCGCGCCTGCTGCCGGTCGTCACCGCCATCGGCGCCGTGCTCGACGAGTTCGAGCGCCGCCCAGAACGGCTCGAGGAAGCGCGCAGGTTCCTCGGCGTGAACCTCGACGGCCTGGAACGGATCGCCGCGCGCCTCTCCGCCGGCGCCGTCCCGCCCCCGGGCCTGCCCTCCCTGCTGCGCGAGATGGAGGCCGCCGCCAGCGGCCTGCTCACCCGCCTGCGCGAGGAGGAGAGCGCCGCCCTGGCCGTCCAGGTCAACGTCCTCGGCACCCGTATCCGCGAGGCAGGCTACGGCTGAGACCGTGCGCGACTTGCGCTGCATCAAGACACGGCGCCGATGGTCGGCTAGGGTCGCGGTACTGATTGAGGAGCCCCCCCCATGATCCGTCGCACCATCCTGCTCGGCGCCCTTGCGGTTGCCGCCTGCGGGCCGACCACGCCGCCGCCGACCCTGCCGGGCACCGCCGGCGCCGGCACCGTGACCACCGACCCCATCACAGTCGCCCGCCAGAATGCAGGTGCGTTCTTCCGTCAGCCCCAGCCGAACCAGCCGGCGGCTGCGGCGCGCGCGATCGCCGACATCGAGTACCTGACCGGCGCGGTTCCGGCCGATCCGCGTTGGCAGACCGCCTCCGGGCAGGCGATGAACCAGCTCACCCTGGCCCGCAACCAAGGGCGCCAGGCGCTCGGCATCCCCGCGAGCGCGCCGGCGCAGGGCGTGATCGACGGCCTGATGCGCGCCGCCGATGCGCTCGACGCGAATGATAGGGCGGCCGCCGCCCAGGCGCTGCCGCGCAGCATCTTCACCGCCGGCCCGGAGCAGACCATCCGCCGCCTCGCGCAGCCGCCGCGCATTCCGACCGCCGGCGCTGCCCTGGCCGCACTGGCGGCCGGCCCGAGCCGGGGCGGTGGCCAATGACCAGACCGTCCCCTTGACGGACCCGGCGCCGCGGGCGACCCCGGCGCCGGAGTTCCGGGAAGGACAACGGCCATGATCCATCGACGCCCGCTTCTGGCGGCGGCACTGCTGCCTGCGGCGCCAGCCATCGCCCGCGCCCAGGCGGCCTGGCCCAGCGGGCCCATCCGCATCATCGTGCCCTTCCCGCCGGGCGGGTCGACCGATGCGCTCTCCCGCATGCTGCAGCCGCGCCTGCAGGCCGAGTTCGGCGTGCCGATCGTGGTCGAGAACCGCGCCGGTGCCTCGGGCTCGCTCGGCACCGCCGCGGTCGCGCGCAGCGCGCCGGACGGCAATACCTGGGTGCTGGTCTTCGACACCCATGCGGTGAACCCGGCGCTGATCCCGACCATCGGCTTCGACACCCAGCGCGACCTGACGCCGCTGCTGATGTTCGGCACCGCCCCCATGGTGCTGACCGCGCACCGCACGCGGCCCTACCGGTCGATGGCGCAGGTGATCGAGGCCGCCAAGGCACGGCCCGAGACGGTGACCTACGGCACCATCGGCAACGGGTCGCTGGCCCACCTGACCATGGAACTGGCGCAGCGCACCGGCGGCTTCCGCCTGGTCCACGTGCCCTATCGCGGCGGCGGGCCGCTCTCCATCGCCGCGGTGGCGGGGGAGGTGGACCTGCCCATCGCCACCCGCCCCGCCATCGGCGCGCATATCGATTCCGGCGCGCTGATCCCGCTGGCGCAGACCGGGGCGACGCGCTCCCCCTCCATGCCCGACATCCCGACGCTGGCGGAATCCGGCATTCCGGGGATCGATGCGCGCGCCTTCTGGGGCTTCCTGGGGCCGGCCAACCTGCCGCCGGCGATCAAGCAGCGCATGGAGGGCGCGATCCGCAAGGCGCTCGACATCCCGGAGGTGCGCGAGCGCGTGATCGGCCTGGGCATCGACCTCGACCCGCACGGGGAGGCGGTGTTCGGGCCCTTCGTCGCGCGCCAGATGGAGACCTGGGCGCGGGTGGTGCGCGAGAACAACATCCGCCCGGACTGAAGCGCGCCACACCGGCGCCCGCTTCGCGTGGCAGGGTGCGCATATGAAGCGACTCCTGCTCGCCCTGCCGCTCGCCGGCTGCGTCGTGGTGCAACCAGTGCCCATGCCGATCCCGGCGGCGCCGGTCTGCGAGGACCCGGCGACGGGCGCGGCCTATGGCGCGGCGATCGGGGCGGGGATGGGCGCGATCGCGGGGTCGATGCAGGCGGATGCCGGACGCGGCGCGCTGATCGGCGCCGGTGTTGGCGCGCTGGCCGGGGCGGCGATCGGCAGCGTCCCCTGCGAGCCTGCGAAGTAGCCGGGTGCGGCCCGGTCGCGGCGATCGGTACCGCGCCGGTCCGGCCGGGTGGGGCCCGCGCCGGCCGGGCGTCGCGTATCGGGGTTCCTGAGCCATGGCGCGGCGCTTGCGGGGCGCGGGGCGCGCCCGCAGATCACCGGCCATGACCGCGCCATGCGCCACGTGCTGACCGCCATCGCCATCGTCGCCGGGTTGCCGTTGCTGCTGGTCGGCGCGCTCTGGGCGGGACAGGAGCGGCTGATCTTCCTGACGGACCCGCGGGTGATCGCCGCACCGCCCGGTTGGGAGCGGCCGGTGATCCGCACCGCGGACGGGTTGGAGCTGGCCTTCCTGGCCATGGAAGGGCGCCCGCGCGCGCCGGTCGTGCTGCATTTCCACGGCAATGGTGGCAATGCGGAGGACCGGGTTGGGCTCGGTTTTGCTCTCAACCGCGCCGGCTACAGCGTTGTTCTTGCGGAATACCGCGGCTATGGCGGCAATCCCAGCCGGCCGGGCGAGGAGGCGATCGCCGCCGATGCCGCCGCGATCCTGGCCTGGACTGTGGCACGCTTCCCCGACCGGCCGCTGGTGCTGTGGGGCGAGAGCCTGGGCACCGGCGTGGTCACCCGACTGGCAGAGAACCGGCCCGGTATCGCGGCGGTGGTTCTCGAGAGCCCCTTCACGTCTGTCGCCGACCTCGCGCGCGGCATGTACCCGGTGGTGCCGACGGACTGGCTGCTGCGGCACCGCTTCGAGAGCCTGTCGCGCCTGCCCGGGGTGGCCGCGCCGGTGCTGGTGGTGGCGAGCGCGCAGGACCGGATCACGCCGGCGGACCACGCGCGGCGGATGGTGGAGGCCGCGCGTGACGGGCGGCTCGTGATGCTGCCGGGCGGGGCGCATCCCGCGGTGCTGAACGATGCGGGCGGGCAGGGGTTGAACGAGGTGATGCTGTTCCTGCGGGAGCGGGTGCGGAACTGAGCGCAGGCGCGGCCCACCTTGACCCGCGCCACCCCCCTTGGTCCGATGGCCCCACGCCAATCACCAACCGGAGGAACCGCCATGCGCGCCTGGGCCGTCATCGAGACCGGCATGCCCCTGCAGGAGATCGAACTGCCGACGCCGGAGCCCACCGGCAAGCAGGTCCTGCTCGAGATCACCCATGCCGGCGTCTGCCATTCCGACCTGCACATCTGGGAGGGCGAATACGACCTCGGCTCGCGCGGCAAGATGCGCCTGACCGACCGCGGCGTGACCCTGCCGCTGGCGATGGGCCACGAGATCGTCGGCCGCGTGCTGAAATGGGGGCCGGAGGCGAACGGCGCCGGCCTCAAGGTCGGCGACCACATGATCGTCTTCCCCTGGGTCGGCTGCGGGAAATGCGCCAAGTGCCTGGCGGACGAGGACAACATGTGCCTTACGCCGCGCAGCCTCGGTGTCTACCAGAATGGCGGCTACGCGACGCATGTGCTGGCCCCCGAGCCGCGCCACCTGGTCCCGGTCGGCAGCCTCGACCCTGCGCTGGCCGCGACCTATGCCTGCTCGGGCATCACGGTGTTCAGCGCCATCAACAAGGTCATGCCGATGGATCCGGACGACCCGATCGTGCTGGTCGGCGCGGGCGGGCTCGGGCTGAACGCCATCGCGGTGCTGAAGGCCAAGGGCCACCGGCGGATCGTGGTGGTGGACGTGGCGCAGTCGAAGCTCGACGCGGCGAAGGCCGAGGGGGCGACCGACACCGTGCTCGCCGCCGGCCCCGACACGGCGAAGCAGATCATGGCCGCCGCCGGCGGTCCGGTCGGCGCCATCATCGACCTGGTGAACGGCACCGACACCGCGCGCTTCGCCTTCGATTCCCTGCGCAAAGGCGGCAAGCTGATCCAGGTCGGCCTGTTCGGTGGCGAGATGAACATCCCGCTGCCACTGGTGCCCATCCGTGCCCTGACCATCCAGGGCAGCTACGTGGGCAATGTCAAGGAACTGCGCGAACTCGTTGGAATCGCGCAATCCGGCGCGCTGCCCGCCATCCCGATCACCACCATGCCGCTGAACCAGGCCGATGCCGCGCTGAACCGGCTGAAGGACGGCAAGGTGGTCGGGCGGATCGTGCTGACCGCGGCCTGAGGGCGGCAGCACCCCGCCGCGCCCGGGCCGGGCGCGGCGGGCTGGGGTTCAGCCCCGCGGATAGGCCCCGCCGGTCACCGGATCGGTCGCGGGGTCCTGTGTCGTGGCAATGGCGTGCACGGCACGCTGCCGTTCCTCGGGCGCGCCGTGCAGCTGGTCGGGCGGCGCGGCCTCGTCGGGATAGGCGCCCACCACCAGCAGCGACGGATCGACGCCGAGGTTGCGATGCCCCGTGCCGGCGGGCAGCACCACGACATCGCCGGCCGACAGGTCGATTGCGACGCCGCTCTCGCCACCCAGCTGCACGCGCACATGCCCGGCGACGATGGCGAGCGCCTCATGCGCGTTGGAATGGTAGTGGTGCCAGTCGAAGATCCCGCCGCGCCAGGCGGGGCGCCAGCCATGGCGGCGGAACAGCGCCTCGGCAGCCTCGGCGTCCTGCGCCGGGACGGCGCCGCGATGCAGGACCACCGGCAGGCGCGGGTTGTTGGGGATGGCGGGGTCCTCGCGGAGAAGCAGAATCTCCGCGCCGTCGCGCCGGTGTTCATGCATTGCCCGTCCTCCGGCTCCCGTGGAATCCTGTGCCCAGCATGCCCCAGGCATGCGGAGGGCTCCAGCATGACGGACATCGCACCCCTACGGGACTTCATCCGCGCCATGACGCGCATGGCCGAGGAGGGCGCCAGCGAGACCCGCTGGCTCACCGAGGGTGCGGCGCTGCTGCGCGGCCTGGTCGCTGACGACGCCTGGCTGCCCGACGCCTTTGCCGAGCCCGGCCCGCGTTACCGCCAGTACCTGCTGCATTGCGACCCGCTGGAACGCTTCTGCGTCGTCTCCTTCGTCTGGGGCCCCGGGCAGCGCACGCCCATCCACAACCACACGGTCTGGGGCCTTGTGGGCATGCTGCGGGGGGAGGAGGTCTCGACCGAGATGCGCCCCGGCGTGCCGATGCGCCCCGGCGTGCCGATGCGCCCCGGCCAGGTGGATCGGCTGCGGCAGGGCGAGGTGGTGGCCGTCAGCGCCGATACCTACGACATCCACGTGGTCGAGAACGCGCTGCCGGACCGCGCCTCCATCAGCATCCATGTCTATGGCGGAAATATCGGCGCCATCATCCGCAGCGTCTTCGACCCCGAGACCGGAGCGCAGAAGCGCTTCGTCTCGGGCTACGACAACGCCGCCGTGCCGAACCTGTGGGACCGCAGCCGGGAGATGGCGGCCGCCTGAAACGCGAAGGGCCGCCCCAGCACGGGGCGGCCCTGCCGTGTCGAACGGGCGCGCGGCTCAGCGCCGGCGGGGCTGGGCCTGCGCCACTTCCTCAAGACCGAGGCTCGCGGCCTGCGCCGCATTCACCCGCAGCAGGTCGCGCCCCGCCATCATGGTGCCGCCGGTCGCGTCGGGCCGGTTGTAGATGAAGCCATAGAGCGGATAGGCGCGGCCGTAGTTCTCCGCGCTGTGGCCGACCTGCACGCGCACCTGTGTCCAGTCGTTGTTGGGCGAGGCGTCAATCACGGACACGCCGCGCATGATCGACCCGCGGCGGATGCCGGGACCGCCCCAGTTGGCGTGGTGGATGAGGACCTCGCGGGAGGAGATCACGCGCTCCACCACCGCGACATGGCCGGCACGCATGCCGCCCGAACCCGGGAAGGCCATGACCGAGCCGACCTCGGGGCGATTGCCGCGGGCATAGAGGCCGGCGGCGTTGTGCCACCAGTCGCGGCCATTGCCGCTGATGTCCATGCCGGTCGCCTGGCGTGCATAGGGCACGCAGGAGATGCCGCCGGAATAGCCGCCGACCGCTGCATGACCGCGGCGGCCATTGCGCGTGGTGGCGTTGCCCCTGGTGCTCGCGGCAACGGCCGCCGCGTTGTTCTGGCCGCGCTGGGCGCTGGCGCGGGCGGTGGGGTTGGCGGGCGCGCGACGCGCGGTGGTGGCGGGTGCCGGTGCCGCCGCAGGCCGGGCCGCGGGCTT
>NZ_JACADR010000156.1 GCF_016106005.1 Roseomonas rosulenta | reverse complement strand
CGCCCAGCGCGCGCAGCGAGTTCTCGGGCGCGGCCGGCTCGGCCGCCGCGATCTCGTTCTCAGCCACGCAGGATGGTCCCCGTCCGGCGAATCTTCTTCTGCAGCTGCAGGATGCCGTAGACCAGCGCCTCTGCCGTCGGCGGGCAGCCCGGCACGTAGACATCCACGGGCACGATGCGATCGCAGCCGCGCACCACGCTGTAGGAGTAGTGGTAGTAGCCCCCGCCATTCGCGCAGCTGCCCATGCTGATGACCCAGCGCGGCTCGCTCATCTGGTCGTAGACCTTGCGCAAGGCGGGGGCCATCTTGTTGGTCAGCGTGCCGGCCACGATCATCACGTCCGACTGGCGCGGCGATCCGCGCGGGATGATGCCGAATCGGTCGAGGTCGTAGCGCGCCATGTAGGCGTGGATCATCGGCACCGCGCAGCAGGCCAGGCCGAAGGTCATCGGCCAGAGCGACCCGGTGCGCGCCCAGTTCACCACCTTGTCGATGTTGGCGACGACGAAGCCCTTCTCCTGCATCTCATCGGTCACGGCATTGATGACCGCGTCCTGCGCCGCGCCGGGCGGCAGCGCGTCCTTGTTCCAGGCGATATCGTTGCTGGCGCTGCTCATGCTGCGCTCACTCCCAGTCCAGGGCGCCTTTGCGCCACTCGTAGACGAAGCCGACCGTTAGCACGAACAGGAAGCCCATCATCGAGCAGAAGCCGAGCCAGCCGATATCCCCCAGCGCGATCGCCCAGGGGAACAGGAAGGCCACCTCGAGGTCGAAGATGATGAACAGGATCGCGACCAGGTAGAAGCGCACATCAAAGCGCCGGCGCGTGTCGTCGAAGGGCGCGAAGCCGCATTCATAGGCCGAGAGCTTCTCGGCATAGGGTTTCTGCTTCGCCGCGAGGAAAGCCCCGCCCACCATCGCGATGGCGATCCCCGCCGCGATGCCCAGGAAAACGAGCACCGGGAAATACGCGGCCAGCAGCGGCTCGGTCATCTCAACCTCAACTCCCCTGCCCTGTTCCGGGCATGCGGCGGCTGCACGTTGGCGTTTGCCGCAGCGCAGCGCGGGCGGACATTAGCCGCCCTTGGGGCGCTCCGCCATAGGTCGCAGGGTCCTGCTTTCAAGCATTTGCGTCACGATCGGGCGCGCGCGGGTCCAGAACGCGAAAGCGGCGCCGGGCATAGCCGCGGCGCCGCTTTTCCATCGCTGTCGTCGCGTGGCGCGAGTGACGGGGCTCGAACCCGCGACCTCCGGCGTGACAGGCCGGCGCTCTAACCAACTGAGCTACACCCGCTTGCGCGACAGGTGGCGGGGGATACGGGGTGGGGCGGGTTTCGTCAAGCGGGTGAGTGTGCGTGTTGCGCGGATTAGGGGTCCGCGCCGCGACGCAGTGCGTCGCGGGTCGCTTCTCTCTCCCTCCGGGGGATTTTTCCTGCTGCACCCGCATCGCGGGTGCAGCAGGAAAAATGGGCGCTGACGGGTTCGAACCGCCGACATCCTGCGTGTAAAGCAGGCGCTCTACCAGCTGAGCTAAGCGCCCCCTGTATCGTTCCCTACCGCAGATCGGGTGCCCCGCGCGAGGGTGGGATTCGCAGCCCCCATCAACAGGAAGGGCCGGCCCTCGCGGACCGGCCCCCATGCGACGCTGCCGAAGCGGCAGGATCAGTTCACGGCGTCCTTCAGGCCCTTGCCGGCCTTGAAGCGCACGGTCGTGCTGGCGGGGATCTTGATCTCCTCGCCGGTGCGCGGGTTGCGGCCCTTGCCGGCCTTGCGCTTGGAGGTCGAGAAGGTGCCGAAGCCGACCAGGCGAACCTCGCCGCCCTTCTTCGACAGCGCCTTCTCGATCGCGGCGAAGACCGCGTCCACGACGTCGCCCGTCTTCGCCTTCGGCAGATCGGTCGCCTCGGCGACGGCGGCGATGAGGTCCTGCTTGTTCACTGGGGTATCCCTCCGTTGGTCCCGCGGATGACGCGCCGGTGCGATTCGCCCGGCCATGTCGGGGCGGAGAGTAGGAGTGCCGATTTCACAGCGTCAACGATGCAGCACCCGATTCGCGGCGGAAAACCGCCATTCGCGGGACCCGATGCGGCAAAACTGCAACGCTTTCCTGGGTTTTCCACAGGAAACCCCGGCGAAGCCGCGCTTCGCCGGGGTTTTTCAGGCGTCGAACTGAGAAGAAGACGTCAGTGCGGGAGCACCGTTCCCACGCTGCCCTGCTCCGGCCCGCGCGGCGCCGGTGTCTCCTCCGGCTCCTCCCAGGTGATCGGCTCGGGCTTCCTCACCAGCGCCCGGCCGATGACATCGTCGACGTGCGAGACAGCAACCAACTCGAGGTTCTTCTTCACGTTGTCCGGGATCTCGGCCAGGTCCTTCTCGTTGTCCTTCGGGATGAACACGGTCTTGATGCCGGCCCGCAGCGCGGCCAGCAGCTTCTCCTTGAGCCCGCCGATCGGCAGCACCCGCCCGCGCAGCGTGATCTCGCCCGTCATGGCGATGTCGCGCCGCACGGGAATGCCCGTGAGCACCGAGACGATGCTGGTCGCCATCGCGATGCCGGCCGAAGGACCGTCCTTCGGCGTCGCACCCTCGGGCACGTGCACGTGGATGTCGCGCTTCTCGAACATCGTCGGCTTGAGGCCGAAGCTGGTCGAGCGCGAGCGCACGTAGGACATCGCGGCGGACACGCTCTCCTGCATCACGTCGCCGAGCTTGCCCGTGGTCTTCACGTTGCCCTTGCCGGGCACCATGACGCTCTCGATGGTCAGAATCTCTCCGCCCACCTCGGTCCAGGCCAGGCCGGTGACGACGCCGACCATGTCCTCGGCCTCGGCCTCGCCGTAGCGGAACTTCCGCACGCCGGCGAACTTCTCGAGGTTACGCGCGGTGATCGCGACCTTCTTCGACTTCTTGGAGACGATCTCCTTCACCGCCTTGCGCGCGAGGCCCGCGATCTCACGCTCGAGGTTACGCACCCCCGCCTCGCGCGTGTAGTAGCGCACCAGGTCGCGGATCGCTTCCTCCGACAGGCTCCACTCGCCCGCCTTCAGGCCGTTCGCCTCGCTCACCTTCTTCATCAGGTGGCGCTTGGCGATCTCGATCTTCTCATCCTCGGTGTAGCCGGGGATGCGGATGATCTCCATGCGGTCGAGCAGCGGCTGCGGCATGCGGAGCGAGTTCGCGGTGGTCACGAACATCACGTCCGACAGGTCGTAGTCCACCTCGAGGTAGTGGTCCGCGAAGGTCGAGTTCTGCTCGGGATCCAGCACCTCCAGCAGCGCGGAGGACGGGTCCCCGCGCCAGTCGGCGCCGAGCTTGTCGATCTCGTCCAGCAGGAACAGCGGGTTGCTGGTCTTGGCCTTCTTCATGCCCTGGATCACCTTGCCGGGCATCGAGCCGATATAGGTCCGGCGATGGCCGCGCACCTCCGCCTCGTCGCGCACGCCACCGAGCGACATGCGCACGAAGTTGCGCCCCGTCGCCTTCGCGATGGACTTGCCGAGTGAGGTCTTGCCCACGCCGGGCGGACCCACCAGGCACAGGATCGGGCCGCGGATCTTCGGGCTGCGCGACTGCACCGCCAGGTACTCGATGATGCGTTCCTTCACCTTCTCGAGCCCGTAGTGATCGGCTTCGAGAACGGCTTCGGCGGCGACAATGTCGTTACGCACCTTGGAGCGCTTCTTCCACGGAATGGACAGCATCCAGTCGAGGTAGTTGCGCACCACCGTCGCCTCGGCGGACATGGGCGACATGGTGCGGAGCTTCTTGAGCTCCTGCATCGCCTTCTCGCGCGCTTCCTTCGACAGCTTGGTGGCCTTGATGCGCGCCTCGAGCTCGGCGGCCTCGTCCTTCCCGTCCTCGCCTTCGCCCAGTTCCTTCTGGATCGCCTTGAGCTGCTCGTTCAGGTAGTACTCGCGCTGCGTCTTCTCCATCTGCCGCTTCACGCGGTTGCGGATGCGCTTTTCCACCTGCAGAACGCCGATCTCGCCCTCCATATGGGCGAAGACGCGCTCGAGCCGCGCCGTCACGGATGGCGTCTCGAGCAGCTCCTGCTTCTCGGGAATCTTGAGGCCCAGATGCGAGGCCACGGTGTCGGCGAGCTTCGCCGGCTCCTCGATCTGGTTGATCGAGACCAGTACCTCGGGCGCGATCTTCTTGTTGAGCTTGATGTACTGCTCGAACTGGGAGACCACGGTGCGCGCCAGGGCTTCCGCCTCGCGGGGTTCGGCCATGGTCTCCTCGACCACCTCGGCGAAAGCCTCGAAGTAGTTGGCGGTTTCCTTGAAGGCGGCGATCTTCGCGCGACGCCCGCCCTCGACCAGCACCTTCACCGTGCCGTCGGGCAGCTTCAGCAGCTGCAGCACGGTTGAGACTGTGCCGACCTGATAGAGGTCGTCCGCGCCCGGGTCATCCTGGGCGGCGTTCTTCTGCGCGACCAGCAGGATCTGCTTGTCGTCCTTCATCACCGCTTCCAGCGCGCGGACCGATTTCTCGCGGCCCACGAAGAGCGGGACGATCATGTGCGGGAACACCACGATGTCCCTCAGGGGGAGCACCGGGAGCAGTTCGCCGCGGATGGTTTCCGTCATGTGACCTCACAGGGACAGTCGGCGCCCGGCCCGCCCAAAGGCGGCACGGGCGGGGCGCCACGGTATCTCCCGGATGTGGGGCCCCGTGGCGCCCGCTCAAGATCTTGACAGGGCGCGGGCCCGCGCCCCGCCGCCTCAGGCCGAGGTCTGCTCCGCCGGCCTCTCGCCATAGATGAAGAGCGGCTGGGCGCGGCCTTCCGCGACCTCGCGGTTCACCACGACCTCCTCGACGGAATCGAGGCCAGGCAGGTCGAACATGGTCGACAACAGGATAGCTTCCATGATCGAGCGCAGCCCGCGCGCGCCGGTCTTGCGCTGGATGGCGCGCGTGGCCACCGCCTTCAGCGCGTCCTCGGTGAAGGTGAGCTTCGCCCCCTCCATCTCGAACAGCCGGGCATACTGCTTGACCAGCGCGTTCTTCGGCTTGGTCAGGATCTCGATCAGCGCCTTCTCATCCAGGTCGTCCAGCGTCGCGACCACCGGCAGGCGGCCGATGAATTCCGGGATCAGACCGAATTTCAGCAGGTCCTCGGGCTCCACCTCGCGCAGGATCTGCCCGGTGCGGCGCTCGTCCGGGTCGCGCACCTCGGCGCCATAGCCGATGCCCGAGCCCTTGCCGCGCGCGCCGATGATGCGCTCGAGGCCGGCGAAGGCGCCGCCGCAGATGAACAGGATGTTCGAGGTGTCGACCTGCAGGAATTCCTGCTGCGGATGCTTGCGCCCGCCCTGCGGCGGCACGGAGGCGACGGTGCCTTCCATGATCTTGAGCAGCGCCTGCTGCACGCCCTCACCGGACACGTCGCGCGTGATCGACGGGTTGTCGGACTTGCGGGAGATCTTGTCGACCTCGTCGATGTAGACGATGCCGCGCTGCGCGCGTTCCACGTTGTAGTCGGCGGCCTGCAGGAGCTTGAGGATGATGTTCTCGACATCCTCGCCGACATAGCCGGCCTCGGTCAGCGTGGTCGCATCCGCCATAGTGAAGGGCACGTCGAGGATGCGCGCGAGCGTCTGCGCCAGCAGCGTCTTGCCCGACCCGGTGGGGCCGACCAGCATGATGTTGGACTTGGCGATCTCGATGTCCGAGTTCTTCCCGCCATGCGCCAGGCGCTTGTAGTGGTTGTGCACCGCGACGCTGAGGACCTTCTTCGCATGGTCCTGCCCGATCACGTAGTCGTCGAGGACCTTGCAGATCTCCTTCGGCGTCGGCACGCCGTCGCGCGACTTCACCAGCGTGGTCTTGTGTTCCTCGCGGATGATGTCCATGCACAATTCGACGCATTCGTCGCAGATGAACACCGTCGGGCCGGCGATGAGCTTGCGGACCTCGTGCTGCGACTTGCCGCAGAACGAGCAGTAGAGGGTGTTCTTGGAATCGCCGGACTTGCTCATGCGCTCTCCGTGTTCCCCGGAAGTGCGGGGAACTGCAACAGGAATGTAGCCCCCGGCCCGGCCGGGGAAAAGCGAAAGCCGCCCGGCGGCATCCCCCCGGGCGGCCGGCGCATCACGCCTTCGTGGGCTCGGTCGCCGGGACCGGCCGTTCCTCGACCACATGGTCCACCAGGCCGAAGTCGCGGGCCTCCTCGGCGGACATGTAGCTGTCGCGGTCGAGCTTGCGCTCGATCGCCTCGATCGGCTGGCCGGTATGCTTCACGTAGATCTCGTTCAGGCGCTGGCGCAGCTTCAGGATCTCGCGCGCCTGGATCTCGATGTCCGCCGCCTGGCCCTGCGCCCCGCCCGAGGGCTGGTGCACCATGATCCGGCTGTTCGGCAGCGCGTAGCGCTTGCCCTTGGCCCCGGCACACAACAGCAGCGAGCCCATCGACGCCGCCTGGCCGATGCACACCGTGCTGACCGGGGAGCGGATGTATTGCATGGTGTCGTACATCGCGAGCCCGGCCGAAACCACGCCGCCCGGAGAATTGATGTAGAAGGCGATGTCCTTGGACGGGTTCTCGCTCTCCAGGAACAGCAGCTGCGCACAGATGAGCGACGAGACCTGGTCGAAGACCGGCCCGGTCAGGAAGATGATGCGTTCCTTTAGCAGGCGCGAATAGATGTCGAAGGCGCGCTCGCCCCGGGCGGTCTGCTCGATGACCATCGGCACCAGGGTGTTGTTGTAGACTTCGACAGGGTCACGATCCCTGATCATGGCTTGGTCCTTCCGTGGCGGCGGCGGCGAATCAGCCCCGGTCGCGTCTGGGCGAATGTGGGGCATCCCCCGCGGTCGCGAAAGCCCCGCCGCCCGATCGTTGCAAATCCGCCGCGGCCCTCAGCCTGGCAGGTCCAGCACCATCCCGTCATGGCCGGGCTCGACCCCCGCCGGCAGGTTCGCCAGCAGCCAGCCATGGTCGAGGTCGGGGCTCATATGCGTCAGCACCGTCCGCCGCGGCTTCAGGACATCGACCCATTCCAGCACCTGGTCGAGGTTCGCATGGACCTTGTGGGGCCGCCGCTGGAAGCATCCCACCACCCAGGTATCCAGGCCGTGAAGCCGCGCCAGGCTCTCGGGCGGCAGCTGCACCAGGTCGGTCGAATAGGCGAAGGCGCCGACCCGCAGCCCGAGCGTCTCCATCACCGCATGGTCCTGGCGGAAGGTCTCGACCCGGTGGCCCGCCATCTCCCGCGTCTCACCGGGCGCGACGCGCACGGGCTCCACCGCCGGGCGGAAGAAGTGCGGCGCGGTCGAGGGCAGGAAGGCGTAGTCGAAGCGCTGGCGCAGGATCGACAGCGTGCGCTCGGTCCCGAAGGCCTCGAGCGGCCGCCCGGCGAGCCGGTTCAGGATTCGGATCTCGTCCAGCCCCATGATGTGGTCGGCATGGTCGTGCGTATAGAGGACGGCATCCGCGCCGGGCACGCCGCAGGCCAGCATCTGGGCCCGCAGGTCGGGGCCGGTGTCGACCAGGAGCCGTCCCGCGCCGCCCCCCTCGATCAGGATGGAGGATCGCGTACGCAGGTTCAGCGGATTGGCCGGGTCGCAGTCCCCCCACCAGCCGCGGCCATCGGCGCCGCCGATCTGCGGCACGCCACCGGAGCCGCCGCACCCCAGGATGGTGACCTTCAACAATGCCTTACGCGGCTTTCCTGAACAAGCGATGGAAGTTGCCGGTCGTGAACTCGGCCAGCGCCTCCGGGGTCATGCCGCGCACCTCCGCCAGCACCCGCGCGGTATGCGCCACCATCGCGGGCTCGCAGCGCTTACCCCGGAAGGGCACGGGCGCGAGATAGGGCGCATCGGTCTCGACCAGCAGCCGGTCTGCCGGAAGATCGCGTGCGATCTCCCTGAATTCCTGAGATTTCGGGAAGGTCAGGATACCGGAAAAGGAGACATAGCCGCCCATCGCGACCGCCTGCTCCGCCAGCGCCCGGCCGCTGCTGAAACAGTGCAGCAGGAAGTCGAAGGGTCCGCCGGCGTCGCGCTCCTCGCGCAGGATGGCCAGGATGTCGTCATCCGCCTGGCGGGCGTGGATGACCAGCGGCAGCCCGGCGATCCGCGCGGCGCGGATGTGGCGGCGGAAATTCTCGGCCTGCGCGTCGCGCGGTGCCTTGTCGTAGAAATAATCCAGCCCGGATTCGCCGATGCCGATGATGCGCGGGTGGTCGGCCTCGGCGGCGATCTCCTCGGGCGTGGGCAGCGGGCCTTCCCCGGCATTGTGGGGGTGGATACCGACCGTGCCCCAGACCTGCGGGAAACGCTCGGCCAGCGCCTTCACCGCGGCCGCCTGGGACATGCGCACGCCGATCGTCACCATGCGCCCGACGCCGGCCTCCTGCGCCCGGGCGAGCACCTGCTCGATCTCCGCCTCGACGTAGTAGTCGAGGTGGCAATGGCTATCGACCAGCATCAGGCGGCCGCCAGGTCGATCTTGCGGAAGAGCGGCGCGGGCGGCGGCAGCGGCGTGCCTTCGGGCAGCGGCATGGCGAGCGCGGCGAAGTCCCGCGCATCGGGCGGCACGCCGAGCTGGTCCAGCAGCGCGGCCATGCTGCCGGGCATGAAGGGCTGCAGAAGCGTGGCGTAGGCGCGCAGCGCGTCATGCAGCGCGCGCAGCACGGCGGCCATCCGCACTGGGTCGGTCTTCTTCAGCGCCCACGGGGCCTCCTGGGTGATGTAGCCATTGGCCTCGCGCACCGAGGCCATGATCGCCTCGAGCGCCAGGTGGAATTCCTGCCGGTCGAGCCTCTCGCGCACCTGCCCGGCCAGGGCCTGCACGCCACCCAGCAGCGGCGCGCCCACCGCCGGGTCGCCCTGCGCCGGCAGCCGCCCTTCGCAATTGCGCTGGATCAGGCTCAGCGTGCGGTTCGCGAGATTCCCCAGCGCATCCGCCAGCTCCCCGTTCAGTCGGTTCGCCAGCGCCTTGCGGGAGAAGTCTCCATCCTGCCCGAAGGGCACTTCCCGCAGCAGGAAGTAGCGCACGGGGTCGAGGCCGAATTCTTCCACCAGCGCCACAGGATCGATCACGTTCCCCAGGGACTTGCTGATCTTCTGCCCCTCGTTCGTCCACCAGCCATGGGCGAAGACGCGTCGCGGCGCCGGCAGCCCGGCGGCCAGCAGGAAGGCCGGCCAGTAGATGGTGTGGAAGCGCACGATGTCCTTGCCGACGAAATGCACATCCGCCGGCCAGAACTTCCAGCGCGGCGCCGTGGTGTCGGGATAGCCCGCCGCGGTGATGTAGTTGGTCAGCGCATCGAGCCAGACATACATCACATGCGCCTCGTCGCCCGGCACCTTCACGCCCCAGGTGAAGGAGGTGCGGGACACCGAAAGATCCAGCTTCTCAGGCCGCTCGGCGAAGTCCTTCAGCCCCTGCTGGATGAAGGCGCGCACCTCGTTGCGGCGGCTCTCGGGCTGGATGTCGATGCGCTCGGGATCGCCCTCGGGCAGGTCGTAGCGGCGCAGCAGTTCCGGCAGCCAGCGGCCGAGGCGGAAGAAGTACGAGGGCTCGCGCACCCATTCCACCGGCGCGCCGGAGGGCGCGTACTTCACCCCGTCCCGCTCGGTGAGTTCGTCCGGCCCATAGAATGCTTCATCGCGAACGGCGTACCAGCCCTCGTAGTCACCGAGGTAGATCTCGCCGCGCTCCGCCAGCACCTTCCACAGCGCGACGCAGGCCGCCTTGTGGCGCGGTTCCGTGGTGCGGATGAAGTCGTCGTTCGAGAAGCCCATGGTGGCCGTCAGGTCGCGAAAGGCCTGGCTCACCCGGTCGGTGAAGGCCTGCGGGTCCTCGCCGGCATCCTGCGCCGCCTTCTCCACCTTCTGGCCGTGCTCGTCGGTGCCGGTCAGGAAGAAGACCTCGTGCCCGTCGAGGCGCCTGAAGCGCGCCAGCACGTCGGTCGCGAGCGAGGTATAGGCGTGCCCGATATGGGGCCTGTCGTTCACGTAGTAGATCGGCGTCGTGTAGTAGATCGGTGGCTTCGCCATGGGCTGTCCGGTTCCGGGTCCGGACGCCCCCGTCAGGGCCGCGCGAGCCAGGACAGGCCCGTCAGCACCGCCTGCTTGCGGTCGAGGTTCAACCGCTCGGTGTCGTCCGCAAGGTCGCCGAGCCTATCCCACAGCGCCGCCCACACGGCAAGCGGATGGCGGGCGAGCCAGGGGGCGGCCGCGCGCCCGCGCGCCGCGTCGCGCAGCGCCGCCGCGATCGCCCCGCGCAGCAGCCCCATGAAGATGCCGAAGGCGC
>NZ_JACADR010000155.1 GCF_016106005.1 Roseomonas rosulenta | reverse complement strand
CGACGCTGCGCCGCGCCCCGCGCCGGGCGGTGGCTCGGGCGGCATGCGCGCGATCGCCGGCGGGGGCGCCGTTGCTGCCGCTGCACCGGAACCAGCCCCCGCCGCGCCGCCGCAGCCGCGGGAATGGCGCGAGGTGGTGGCGCTGGCCTCCGGCGTGAAGCCGCTGCTGCACGCGCATCTGCTGCACGACGTTCACCCGGTGCGCCTTGCGCCCGGACGCGTCGAGATCCGCCCGCAGCCCTCCGCCCCGCGTGACCTGGCCGCGCAACTCACCGCGCTGCTCGCGGATCGCACCGGCGCGCGCTGGACCGTCACGGTCACGAACGAACCGGGCGAACCGACGCTGGCCGAGCAGGGCCGCAGCGCCGAGACCGACCGCCGCGCCGCCGCGCAGAGCCACCCGCTGGTGCAGGCGATCCTCGCCGCCTTCCCGGGTGCGACCATCGAAGCCGTGCGCGACGCCGGCGCCGATGACTACGGCCTGCCGCTGACCCCCGCCGCCCGCACCGCGGACACCGACGACGACGACGGGCGTGACTTCGCCCCGCCCGAGGCGGAATCCGCCTGGACCGACGACGAAATCCCCAACGACGACTGAAGGCACAATACGATGAAGAACCTCGGCAACATGCTGAAGCAGGCGCAACAGATGCAGACGCGCATGCAGGAGATGCAGGCGAAGCTGGAAGCGACCGAGGTCGAGGGGTCCTCCGGCGGCGGCATGGTCAAGGTGCGCCTGACCGGCAAGGGCGACCTGCGGCGCGTGACCATCGACCCGTCGCTGATGAACGCCGACGAACGCGAGGTGCTGGAAGACCTGCTGGTCGCCGCCCATGCCGACGCCAAGCAGAAGGTGGAAGTCACCATGGCCGAGGAAATGCAGAAGGCGACCGCCGGCATCAACCTGCCGCCGGGGATGAAGCTGCCCTTCTGATGATCTACGCCACCACCGGCACGATCCAAGGGCGCGAGATCGACACCTATCTCGGCATCGTCTTCGGCGATGCCGTGCTGGGCGTGAACGTGTTCAAGGACATTTTCGCTTCGATCCGCGACGTGGTGGGCGGACGCTCGGGCACCTATGAACGCGAACTGGCCTCGGCCCGCGACACCGCCATGACGGCGCTGACGGCACAGGCGCAGGCGCTGGGCGCCGACGCCATCATCGGCATCGACATCGACTACGAGGTGCTGGGCAGCAACAACGGCATGCTCATGGTCAGCGCCTCGGGCACCGCCGTGCGGCTCAAGCCCGCCGGCCCTTGGACAAGCCCCGGCGGGTGATGCAGAACGACCCGGTCGAACACCTGATCACGCTGCTGGCGCGCCTGCCCGGCCTCGGCCGCCGCAGCGCACGGCGCGCCGTGCTGAAAATGCTGATGGACCCGGCCGAGAAAATGCTCCCGCTCGCCGAAGCCCTGCACGCCGCCGCCGAGGCCGTTCGTCCCTGCGAGACCTGCGGCAACCTCGACACCCAATCGCCTTGCCACATCTGCCGCGACCCGCACCGTGACCGCAAACTCGTCTGCGTCGTGGAAGGCGTGGCCGACCTCTGGGCGCTGGAACGCGCCCACGCCCACCGCGGCACCTACCACGTGCTGGGCGGCCTGCTCTCGGCCCTCGGCGGCACCGGCCCTAAAGACCTCAGCATCACCCCCCTGCTGCGCCGCATCGAATCCGACCAGATCGAGGAAGTCATCCTCGCCCTGCCGGCCACCGTCGACGGCGCCACCACCTCCCACTACCTGACCGACCGCCTGAAACCGACCGGCGCCACAATCACCCGGCTGGCCCAGGGCGTGCCCATCGGCGGCGCCCTCGACGTGCTCGACGACGGCACGCTCGCGGCGGCGTTCAAGGCGCGGCGGCCGCTGTGACCGGGAATGGCGGCGCACGGGGGGCCAGCCCCCCGAACCCCCCGCTGGGAGGCAACCGCCTCCCAGGCCCTGGGGCAGATGGCCGGAAGGGAGGAGGGGCATGGCGCACCCTGCGCGTTGGCAGCGCCGTTGAGCCCCTCCTCCCTTCCGGCCATTCGGTCTCCGCGGGTCCGGGGGCACGTATGCCCCCGGCGGGAGGGTTCGGGAGGGCAGAGCCCTCCCGGTTCGCCGTTACCCCCGTCAAAGCCAGCCGCCGTGCCCTGATAGCCCTCGCCGCGTGTGCCCTCGCCGCGCCCGCCATGGCGGCGACGGCGGGCGAGCGCTGGTTCAGGACGAGTGATGGCGTGCGGCTGCGATATCTGGAGGCCGGGTCGGGTCGGGTGGTGGTGTTCGTGCCGGGGTGGTGCATGCCCGGGCGGATTTTCGCGCCGCAGGTGGAGGTATTGTCGCGGCGGTGGCGGGTGGTGGTGTTGGACCCGCGGGGGCAAGGCGGGAGCGAGGTGCCGCGGGACGGGTATGAGCCGACCAGGCGCGGGCAGGATGTGCGCGATCTCCTGGCGCATCTGGGCGGTGGGCGCGTGGTGCTGGCCGGGTGGTCGCTCGGCGTGCTGGATGTCTTGTCCTATGCCGATCTGGCGGGGGATGGGCGGATTGCGGGGCTTGCGCTGATCGACAATTCGGTGGGCGAGGGCACGCCGCCGCCGCCGCGTCCGTCGCGTTTCTTCCAGAATCTGCGGCAGCGGCGGGAAGCGACGGTGCGGGGCTTCGTCGCCGGGATGTACCGCACGCCGCAGGAGGCTTCGTATCTCGATGGGATTGCGCGCGAGGCGCAGCGCATGCCGGTGGAGGCGTCCATCCGGCTGCTGTCCTATCCTCGGCCGCGGGAGTTCTGGCGGGACAGCCTCTATGCCGTGCGGCGGCCGGTCTACTACGCGGTGACGCCGCGGTTGCGCGGCCAGGCGGAGGCGGTGGCGCAGCGGCATCCGGCGCCGGTGGTCGAGGTCTACGAAGGCGCCGGCCATGCGCTGTTCGTGGACGAGGCGGCGCGCTTCAATGCGTCGATGGAAGAATTCCTCTCGCGCAGGGCGGCCTGGGGCTGATGGCTTCGTTGTTTCCGTTGTTCCTCATCGCCGGCGCGGCGGTGGGGGTCGAGATCGCGCTGACGCGATTCTTCGCCGTCGCGAGCTGGTCCGAGTACGGCTACTGGGTGATCTCCATCGCCATGACGGGGTTCGCCGTCTCGGGCGTGGTGATGGTGCTGGGGCGGGGCGTGTTCCTGCGTCATGCGCGCTGGCTGCTGCCGGCGCTGCCGGTCGCGATGCTGGCGGTTGGCGGGGCGGGATGGATCGGCGCGACGCTGAACGGATTCAATCCACTCGAGCTGCAGAACCCCGCGACGGCCGAGGCGCAGCTGGTGAACATCGCGCTGTATTATGCGGCGCTGTTCCCGTTCTTCTTCCTGGCCGGGCTCGCGGTGTCGCTGAACTTCGTGGTGCATGCGGACCAGGTCGGGCGGGTCTATGGCTACGACCTGCTGGGCGCGGGCACGGGGGCGGTGCTGGCGCTGCTGCTGATGTTCGTGCTGCATCCGTTTGCGTTGGTGCCCGCGCTGCTGCCACTGCTGGCGGTGGCGGCGGTGCTGTCGGGCGGGACGCGCTGGCGTGTTGCGGCTGTGGTGGTGCTGGCGGGGACGGAAGCGGCGGTGCTGGCCTTCGCCGCGCCACGGGTGAACGAGTTCAAGGCGATCTACGCGCCGCTGAACGTGCCCGACAGCCGCGTGGTGGCGGAGGTGCTCTCGCCGCGCGGCGTGTACCAGCTGCTCGACAACTTCACCGAGCGGCTGGACGTGGATGTCTCGAACAATGCCGGCGGGCTTGGCGTGCCGCCGCCGCCGCGATCCTTCGGGCTGTATCGCGACGGGTCGCGCATCGCGGCGCTGCCGAACGGACAGCCGGAGGCCGCGCATGCACGAGCGGCGCTGGATGGCGCGCCCTATGCGTTGCTGGACGCGCCGCGGGTGCTGGTGCTGGGCGGCGCGGGCGGGTTCCGCGCGGCGGAGGCGCTCGCGCTCGGCGCGGCGCAGGTCACGGTGATCGAACCCGAGCCGGTGTTGCGGGAGGCGCTGCTGCGCGGCCTCGGGCCCTCGCCGGCGCCGGCCTACGACCAGCGGGTCGTCATCTCGGCCGCGCATCCGCTCACGGCGCAGGGGCGCTACAACCTGGTGGATGTTGCGGGGGATTTCCTCGGCGCCGACGACCAGAACCGCACGGCCTATTCGGCGCAGGCGCTGGCGGGATTCCTGGCCCGGCTCGAACCGGGCGGGATGGTGTCCGTGCCGATCGGCATCCGCGAATTGCCGGTCTATGCGGTGCGGGTGCTGTCCACGGCGCGCGAGGCGCTGCGTATCGCCGGCGTGGCGGATCCCGCACGACACGTCGTGGTGATCCGGTCTGCCTGGAACCTGCGCGTGCTGGTGGCGCGTGACCCCTTCACGCCGGCGCAGGTCGAACGGCTGTCCGCCTTCGCCGAGGAACGTTCCTTCGACCTCTCCTACGCGCCGGGCCTGGTGATGGAAGGGCGCGAGGTCTGGAACGACCTGCCGCCGGTCTCGCTGGAAGCGACCACGGTGGACCAGGGCGGCGCCGCGCAGGATGCAGTGGCGCGGGAGGCGACGCTGGTGCTGGCCGGCACGCCGCCCGAGGATGCCTTCGACAGATCGCCCGTCACGGCCGACCGGCCCTGGCTGTCGCCGCTGGTGCGGCTGCCCTCGCTGGGGGCGGCGCTGGATCGCATAGAAATCCTGCCGCAGCAGGAGATCGGGCTTCTGGTGAACGTGGCAGTGCTGGCGCAGGCCATCGTGCTGGCGCTGGTGGTCTCTCTGCTGCCGTTGTTCGCGCGCGGTGCGTTGCGCGTGCCGGCCTCGGTGCTGGGGCGCGCGCTGGTGTATTTCCCGGCGCTCGGCCTGGGCTTCCTGCTGGTCGAGATCGCTTTCATCGAGCATGCGGCGCTGCTGCTGGGGGACCGCACCTCGGGCTTCGCGCTGGTGCTGACCACCATGCTGGTCTTCTCCGGCATTGGCGCGATGTGGGCGGGCACGGTGCGGCAGGCCGGACGGGCCTTGCGCGTCGCGGTGCTGGTGGCGCTGGGCTGCGGGGCGCTCGCGCTGCTCGGCGTGCGGCCGGCGGTGCTGGCGGCACTCGACCTTCCCTGGCTGGTGCGCGCGGCGATCCTGGTGGTGGCGCTCGCACCCATTTCGCTAGCGCTGGGCTTCCCTTTCCCGCTCGGCCTCGATCGCTTCCAGCAGGAGGGGCCGGCGCTGCTGCCCTGGGCCTGGGCGCTGAACGGCGCGTTTTCGGTGGTGGCGACGCCGCTGGCGAACCTTTTGGGGCACGGGGCAGGCCTGTCCTGGCTTCTGGCGGCAGGAATGTTTTGTTACTCTGCCGCCGCCCTCGCCTGGCCAAGGACACGCCCATGACGATCTCCCGCCGCCCCCTGCTGCTCGGTGCGCTCGGCGCGCTGGCCGCGCCGCCGCTGGTGCGCGCGCAAGGGAGCACCGCCTGGACGCGGGACGCCTACCTGGCGGCGATGCGCGCCTCGGGCCGCGAGACCGCAATGACGGATGCGACCTTCAACGCCATCCAGGCGCGCAAGCCCGCCGCGCTGCGCCGGATCGAGAGCTACCTGAAGGCGCGGTTCAACGGCGAGGCCGACCCCGTCGTGATGCGCGCCTTCGAAACCCTGCCGCGCGAATACTTCCACTGGAACTACGAGGGCAGGGCGAACGGCGCGGTCAATGCCTACGAGGCCGACCCGAAGCCTTGGGGCCTCGGCTACGGCTCGGCGCTGTCGGACTACCTGGGCCAGGCCTACATGACGCAGGTCTGCGCGCCGAAGCCCGAGCATGTCGTGCTCGAGATCGGCACCGGCTCCGGCTTCCAGGCGGCGCTGCTGTCGCGCTGCGTGGCGAAGCAGTATTCGATCGAGATCATCAACCCGCTCGGCACTGCCGTGCAGCGCATCTTCGCGCCGCTCGGCTACAGCAACGTGGAAACCCGCGTGGGCGACGGCTTCTTCGGCTGGCCGGAGGTGACCGGCGGCTTCGACACCATCATCGTGACCTGCGCCGCGCAATACGTGCCGCCTGCGCTGATCCAGCAGCTCAAGCCCGGCGGGCGGCTGGTGATTCCGATCGGCCAGCCGTTCCGTCGCGGGCAGTTCCTGTACATCTACACGAAGGACGAGGACGGGCGCGTTCGCAGCCGCAAGGATGTGGGCGTGTATTTCATCCCGATGACCGGCGCGATGATGAACCGACCGCGCCCGGCCGACGCGCCGAACCCGGAGGGTGCGCCGGCGCGGCCCACGCCGGCCCCGGCACAGCCCGCGGGCTGATCGCTACGGCGTGATCCACCTGGATGGATCGCGCCGCAGCCCTTGCTTGAGCGACCGGTTCACCGTTGCGGGGATCCCGCCGTCGCGGACCAGGCGTTACCCCTCGGCGCGCGGCACCATCCGCCCGATGCGCCGCCCGCCGAAGATATGGACGTGGAAATGCGGCACTTCCTGCCCGCCATCCACGCCCATGTTGGTCAGCACGCGATAGCCGCCGGCCTCGAGGCCAAGGTCCTTGGCCACCTTCCCCACCAGGCGCCAGAAGCCGGCGATCTCGGCCTCGGTCGCGTTCGCCGAGAAATCGGCGATCGACACGTAGCGCCCCTTCGGGATCACCAGCACATGCACCGGTGTCTGCGGGTTGATGTCGTGGAAGGCGAGCGCGTGGTCGCTCTCGTCCACGCGCTTGCAGGGGATCTCGCCGCGCAGGATGCGGGCGAAGATGTTGGCGTCGTCATAGGGCGGCAGGCCGGTCACGGACATGGCGGGTCTCCTTCCGGCGCATCCTCGCTAAGAGCGCCGAAGGCGCAAGCGTGATGAACCGCGGCGTGCGGATCGCCGCCCCCGGTCACGGCAGCTTGCGGGTGCCCGCCGCGCGCAGGATGCCCTGCGGCCTCGACGCCTTCTCGGCAATGCCGGAGATGCCCTGGCGGCGCGCGAGTTCGGCCCAGACCTCGGCAGGCGCGATCCCGGCATCCACCCAGACCACCACCAGGTGGTAGAGCAGGTCGGCGCTCTCGAGCACCGTGGCCGCCCGGTTGCCCGTGGCGGCCTCGATCACGCATTCCACCGCTTCCTCGCCCAGCTTCTGCGCGACCTTGGCGGTGCCGCGCGCGAGCAGCCTGGCGGAATGGGAGGTCATGGCATTGCCGGCCTGGCGGCGCGTCTCGACCACCTGCCACAGGCGGTCGAGGATGGCGGCGTCCGCACCTTCGATCGGCGGGGCGAGCGGGGCGAGCAGGCGCCTCTCGGCCTTGCGCACCGGCTTGGGCAGCTTCGCCTTGGCTGCGGCTTTGGTGCCACGGACCATGGCGGGCACCGGCATGGCCGCGGTCTTCGGCGCAGCCGTCTTGTCGGTGGTCTTCTTCGGCGCGGCCTTCTTTGCGGCGGCCTTCTTCTTCGCGGTCTTGGCCATCAGGCGGCCCTCATGCTGCGCGGGGCGTGGCGCACCGGCAGGCCGGCCGCGGCGAGCGCGGCCTTGGCGTCGGCGATGCGGAATTCCCCGTAGTGAAAGACGGAGGCGGCGAGCAGCCCGGTCGCCCCGGCCAGCGCCCCCTCGGCGAAGTGCTCCGGCGCGCCGACCCCGCCGGAGGCGACGATCGGCAGGCGCACCGCCGCGCGCACCGCGCGGGTCAGCGGCAGGTCGAAGCCCTGCTTGGTGCCGTCGCGGTCCATCGACGTCAGCAGGATCTCCCCGGCACCGAGCGCTTCCACGCGCCGGGCCCAGTCCACCGCGTCGATCCCGGTGCCGCGGCGCCCGCCATGGGTGAAGACCTCCCAGCCCTCGCCCGTGTCCTTCCGGCGTGCGTCGATCGCCACCACGATCGCCTGGCTGCCGAAGGCCTCGGCGCAGCGGCGCACCACATCGGGGTCGGCCACTGCGGCGGAATTGATCGAGACCTTGTCCGCGCCCGCCAGCAGCAGGCGGCGGGCATCCTCCACGGAGCGCACCCCGCCGCCCACGGTCAGCGGGATGAAGACCTGCGCGGCGGTGCGCGAGACGACGTCGAGGATGGTGTCGCGGTTCTCGTGGCTGGCGGTGATGTCGAGGAAGGTGATCTCGTCCGCGCCCTCGGCGTCGTAGGCGCGGGCCTGCTCTACCGGATCCCCGGCGTCGCGCAGTTCGACGAAGTTCACGCCCTTCACGACGCGGCCGTCCTTCACGTCCAGGCAGGGGATGACGCGCAGCGCGAGCACGGGGGCGGATGACCTTTCGGGTTGTCGGCAAAGCGGCGCGACGTGATGCGCCGCACTGGAAACGCGAGCGATTGCGGCGGAATGATGCCGCGGTCAAGTGAATGCGTGCTGACGAGGGAGTCGGCCGATGCAGGGCCTGGGCATGATCGAGGACGGCTTCACCTTCAGCGACGCCGAGATCCGGCGTGCTTCACCCCGTTTCTGGTGGGGTCCGCGCAAGCGCGCCGCCTATGACCGCGTGCTCGAACGCTATGGCCTCAAGCGGCGCGGGAACGACGAGGACACCGACCATGAGTCTGGCAGCGACAGCGACCGGTCATCCGGCACGACAGCCGCCATAGCGACCGTTGCCATGGACGATGCAGAGAAACAGCAGTTGAGCGGGGATCCGTCCTGGAAGTCGTGGTCCAGCTCGGACTCCTCCGACAGCGGCAGCTCGTCCTCCGACAGCGGCGGATCGGATGGCGGGGGCGGTGGATCGAGCGAATAGCGCCCATTCAGGCCGTGGCGGCCAGCGCCGCCGCAGGGTCGATCCGCCCGTCATACAGGGCGCGGCCGATGATCGCGCCCTCGATTCCGGCACCGGCATCGCGCAGCGCCACGAGATCCTCGATCCCCGCCACGCCGCCGCTCGCCACTATCGGCAGCGCCACCGCCCGTGCCAGTGCCGCGGTGGCGCCCACATTCACCCCGCCCAGCATGCCGTCGCGCGCAATGTCGGTGTAGATCACCGCGGCCGCGCCGCTGTCCTCGAAGCGGCGCGCGAGGTCGGTGGCGGAGACATCGCTCGTTTCCGCCCAGCCCTCGGTCGCCACCATCCCGTCGCGCGCATCGATGCCGAGCGCGACGCGCCCCGGAAAAGCCCGGCACGCGGCGCGCGCGAAGTCCGGATCCTTCACCGCGGCGCTGCCCAGGATGATCCGCGCGACGCCGGCGGACAGCCAGGCCTCGGCCACCGCCATGCTGCGGATGCCGCCACCCAGCTGGACGCGCGCGCCGGGCACGGCCGCGAGGATCCCGCGCACCGCATCGGCATTGGCCGGCTTGCCCGCGAAGGCGCCGTCGAGGTCGACCACATGCACCCAGGCGAAGCCGGCCTGGATGAAGGCGCGCGCCTGCGCCCCGGGGTCCTCGGCATAAACCGTCGCCTGGTCCATCTCCCCGCGCCTGAGCCGCACAACCTGGCCGCCTTTGAGGTCGATGGCGGGATAGAGGGTCAGGGTCACGGGGCGTGGTCCAGGCCTGGGGTTGCCGCTGCGATGACGGTTGCGCGCTGCCGCGCCGGGGCTTCGTAGAAGAAGCCGGGGCTGGCGGAAAGGCGCCGGGTCGTGTCCTCCGCTGGGGCGGTCGCGCAGCGAGCGGTGATCGGCCCCGCCATCGTGGAACAGGAGCGCAGCACGACGGGGCTTGCCGCAAGAACGACCCGTCTATGCATCGTTCCGGGAGCCGCGTGCGTGCAAGCACACCTCTGGACGCCCGCCGGCATGGGTCCATGCACTGGCGCATGCGCGCCATCGTGGCAGCATGGGGGGGTGATCCTCCCGACCGCCTTCCTGCCTGGCCTGCGCGAAGCCCTTGGCGCGCCGGGCATCGCGATGGCGGCCACCTTCCTCGCCTTCGGCGCGGCGGTTCAGGAGGCGGGGCTCTCCCCCGGCTGGGCACTGCTGGCCTGCTGGGGCATCTACGGCATGCCCGGGCAACTGGTGCTGGTGCAGGCGGCCGGCAGCGGCTGGGCCGGAGGCGTCGGCATGGCAGTCCTGGGGGCGGTCGCGGTGAATGCGCGCTTTCTGCCTATGGCGGTCTCGATCACGCCAGTGCTGTCGGCGCGCAACCGCTGGCGGCTCCTGCCGGCGGTGCCCTTCATCGCGGTCACGCCCTGGGCGGCGGCGATGCGCGCCCTGCCGACGGTGGACCGGCCGGACCGTGTGGCCTGGTTCCTCGGCTTCGGGCTGACCTCCTGGATGGTGGCGGGGCTCGCCTCGCTGTCCGGCTTCTTCGTGGCCGGTGCGCTGGGCAGCGGCGCGCGGGCAGGGCTGCTCTTCGTCAACCCGCTCTACTATGCGCTGCTGCTGGCGGCGGATCTCGACCGGGCAGCGCCGCGGCGCGCGGTGCTGTGCGGCGCCGCGGCGGC
>NZ_JACADR010000154.1 GCF_016106005.1 Roseomonas rosulenta | reverse complement strand
CGCCGCCCGGACGGACCACCGCGAAGGCCGACTGGTCGGCCTTGGGGCGGTCCTCGGGCAGGCTGTCGCCGCGCACGGCGTAGAAGATGCGCTCGGCGATGTTGGTCGTGTGGTCGCCGATGCGCTCTGCCGCTCAATATCGGCGCCATCCACTTCGTCGGCATCGGCGGGATCGGCATGTCCGGCATCGCCGAGGTGCTGCACACGCTGGGCTACCAGGTGCAGGGCAGCGACATCAACGACGGCAGCAACGTGCAGCGGCTGCGCAGCATCGGCATCCCGGTCGCAGTGGGGCACGACGCGGCGAACCTCGGTGATGCGCAGGTGGTCGTCGTCTCGACCGCGGTGAAGCGCGACAACCCCGAGGTCGCGGCCGCGCGCAAGCGGCTGATCCCGGTGGTGCGCCGCGCCGAGATGCTGGCCGAGCTGATGCGCCTCAAATGGTCCATCGCCATCGGCGGCACGCATGGCAAGACAACGACCACGTCGCTGGTCGCGGCCGTGCTCGAGGCCGCGCGACTCGATCCCACCGTGATCAACGGCGGCATCGTCAATGCCTATGGCACCAACACCCGCATGGGCGCGGGCGACTGGATGGTGGTCGAGGCCGATGAATCCGACGGCTCCTTCCTGAAGCTTCCCGCCGTTGTTGCCGTCGTCACCAACATGGACCCGGAGCACCTCGACCACTGGGGCACCGGGGAGGCGATGAAGGAAGGCTACGCGCAGTTCGTCGGCAACATTCCCTTCTACGGCTTCGCCGTGCTGTGCATGGACCATCCGGAAGTGCAGGCGATGATCCCGCGCCTGTCGGACCGGCGCATCGTGACCTACGGCTTCTCGCCCCAGGCCGATGTGCGCGCCGAGCGCATCATCACCGACCGCATGGGTGCGACCTTCGAGGTCACGGTGACCGACCGTGCCACCGGCCGCGTGCGCACCATGAAGCCCTTCCGTCTGCCGATGCTGGGCCAGCACAACGTGCAGAATGCGCTCGCCGCCATCGCGATCGGCGTCGAGATGGAGGTGGACGAGGCGACCATCCGCTCGGCGCTGGCGGGCTTCAAGGGCGTGAAGCGCCGCTTCACCCGCACCGGCGAGGCCGGCGGCATCACCGTGATCGACGATTACGGACACCACCCCGTCGAGATCGCCGCTGTGCTCAAGGCCGCGCGCCAGGCCGGTGCGCGCGACGTGGTCGCGGTGGTGCAGCCGCACCGCTACACGCGGCTGCAGTCCCTGTTCGAGGAATTCTGCACCTGCATGAACGATGCCGGCACGGTCATCGTCGCCGATGTCTACGCGGCGGGCGAGCAGCCGATCGATGGCATCGACAAGGACGCGCTGGTGGAAGGGCTGCGCGCGCGCGGCCATCGTTCCGTCGTGCCGCTGCCGGGGCCGGATTCGCTGCCGGAGATGATCCACGCCATCGCGCGGTCGGGCGACTACGTGGTCTGCCTCGGGGCGGGGAACATCACCGCCTGGGCGCATGCGCTGCCGGGGCAGCTGAACGACCTGCAGCAGCGCGCGCGCGGGCGGCTCGCGGGGGCGATGAAATGATGGCCGCCGCCGCACATCGCCCCGAGGCTTCGCCGCCGCCCGGCCTGCATACCGCTCTGCCGCATGGCGTGCCGGCGCTGCGCGGGCGTGTCACGCGCGACGCGCCGCTCGGCGCCAGCACCTGGTTCCGCGTGGGCGGCGCCGCGGATGTGCTGGTGCGCCCCGCCGATGCCAATGATCTTGTCGCGCTGCTGCGCGACCTGCCGGGCGAGACGCCGATCACGGTGATCGGCGCGGCGTCCAACATGATCATCCGCGACGGCGGGATCGCCGGCGTGACCATCCGCCTCGCGCGCGGCTTCGGCGACGTCGTCGTCGAGGCCGACGGCATCGTCGCGGGCGCGGCCGCGCTCGATGTCACCGTCGCGGAGACCGCCGCGGCGCATGGCCTGGCTGGGCTGGAGTTCCTGATCGGCATCCCGGGCACGATCGGCGGCGCGGTGGCGATGAATGCCGGCGCCTACGGGACCGAGATCAAGGACGTGCTGGACTGGGCCGAGGTCGCGACCTCGGCGGGTGTCGTGCGCCTCGCGGCCGCCGATCTCCGCTTCGCCTATCGCCGCGCCGTACTGCCGCCGCGCGGCGTCGTCGTCCGTGCGCGGCTGCGCGCGACCCCAGGGGATGCGGCGGCGATCGCCGCGCGGCTCAACGAGATCCGGACCGCGCGCGAAGCCACGCAACCCGTTCGGGCGCGCACCGGCGGGTCCACCTTTAAGAACCCGCCCGGCGACAGGAAGGCCTGGGAACTGATCGACGCGGCCGGCTGCCGCGGCCTGCGCATCGGCGACGCACAGGTCAGCGAGAAGCACTGCAACTTCCTGATCAACACCGGCGGCGCCACCGCCGCCCAGATCGAAGCCCTGGGCGAGGAGGTACGCGCCCGGGTGCGCGCCGCCACCGGCGTCGAGCTCGAATGGGAAATCCGCCGCATCGGGAGGCCCGCATGACCCGCCACGTCGCGGTGCTGTATGGCGGCATCTCGGCCGAGCGCGAGGTCTCGCTCTCCTCCGGCCGGCAATGCATCGCCGCCCTGCGCGAGGCCGGCTTCGAGGTCACGCCGATCGAGGTTGGCCAGGACCTCGGCGCCGTGATCCATGCGCTGACGCATCCGCGTCCCGATGTGGTGTTCAACGCACTGCACGGCCGCTTCGGGGAGGATGGCTGCATCCAGGGCGTGCTCGACTGGCTGGGGCTTCCCTACACGCATTCGGGGCTGCGCGCCTCGGCGCTGGCGATGGACAAGGCGGCGGCGAAGGCCGTGTTTCGGGAGGCCGGGCTGCCCGTCGCCGAACACCGCCTGGTCACGCGCGAGGAACTCGAGGCCGCCGATCCGCTGCCGCTACCCTATGTGGTGAAGCCGGTGAACGAGGGGTCGTCCGTCGGCGTGCACATCGTGCAGAAGGGCGACAATCGCCGCGCCGAGATCGCGCGCGACTGGCGCTACGGCGACCACGCCATGGCCGAGGCCTATATCCCCGGGCGTGAGCTCACGGTCGGCGTGATGGGGGACCGCGCGCTGGCCGTCACCGACATCATTGCCGATGCCGGCGCCTTCTACGACTACGAGAGCAAGTACGCCGCCGGCGGTTCGCGCCACGTGCTGCCCGCGCAGATCGACGCGGGCACCTACGCCCAGGCGCTCGACATCGCGCTGCGCGCGCATCACGCGCTGGGCTGCCGCGGCGCCTCGCGCGCCGACCTGCGCTACGACGAAGCGAATGACCGCCTGGTGCTGCTCGAGGTGAACACGCAACCGGGCCTGACGCCGACCTCGCTGCTGCCCGAGCAGGCGGCGCATTGCGGCATCCCCTTCCCCGCGCTCTGCGCCTGGATGGTGCAGGAGGCCCGCTGTGGCGCGTGAACGCCTGGCGCGCACCTCGAAACCGCAGCGCGAGCCCTCGCGCCCCTCGCGGCTGCGCATCTGGGTGAAGCGCCGGCGTTCGCTGGTGCGCCCCGCGATCTATGGCGTGCTCGGCCTCGGTGCGCTCGGCGTCGTGGTGCTGGCGGTGCGCGCGGTCGATCCGGCCGGGCGTGTGCGCGGCGTGGCGGAGAGCTTCGCCGGCGTCGGCGAGACGCTCGGCATGACGGTGCAGCAGGTGATCCTGGAAGGCCGGCGCAACACGCCGACCGACATGATCCGCGCCGCGCTTGGCGTCTCGCGCGGCGACCCGATCCTGGATTTCTCGCCCGAGGCGGCGCGCACGCGCCTCGAGACCATCGCCTGGGTGCAGACGGCGCATGTGGAGCGCCGCCTGCCCGGCACCATCCTGGTGCGCATCGAGGAACGCCGCCCCTTCGCCATCTGGCAGAATAACGCCCGCTTCGTGATCATCGACCGCGACGGCCGCGTGGTCGCCGCCGACGGGCTCGACCAGTTCGGCCCCTTGCCGCTGCTGGTCGGCGCCGGCGCCGATTCCGCCGGCCCCGCGCTCTACGACACGCTCAAGCGCGAACCTGAGGTGGCCGAGCGCGTGCAGGCCATGGTGCGCATCCATGAGCGCCGCTGGAACCTGCGCCTGCACAATGGCACCGACGTCCTGCTGCCCGAAGGTGCGGAGGCCGCCGCCATCCAGCGCCTCGGCGAATTGCAGCGCGAGGCGCGCCTGCTCGACCGCCCGCTCGCCGCGATCGACCTCAGGCTGCCCGACCGCCTGGTGCTGCGCCCGACCCGCCAGGCCGAACCGGCGGAGCAGCCCGCGCCGCGCCAGCAGGCCGGAGCCCGCCGCGGATGAACCAGATGTCCCGCCTGCCGCCCCCCGTCGAACCCGGCACGCCGACGCGCCGCCGCCGCCACGCGCGCAGCGGCACCTTCGGCGTGCTCGACATCGGATCGACCAAGGCGGTCTGCATGATCGCCCGCATCGAGAGCGACGGCACGCCGCGCGTGCTCGGCTTCGGCTGGCGCCAGGGGCGCGGCGTGAAGGGCGGGTCGATCGTCGACCTCGAGGAAGCGGAGCGCGCCATCCGCGCCGCCGTCGGCCAGGCCGAGGAGATGGCCGACACGCGCCTGCCCGGCGTGATCGTCAACCTCTCCTGCGGCCAGCCGGATTCGCGCCAGCTGCACATCCAGTGGGGCATCGGCGGGCGCGCGGTCACCGAGCAGGACCTGCGCGCCATCCTGCACGAGGGCCGCCGCCGCACCGCCGAGGACGGGCGCGAGACGGTGCACGCCATCCCCCTCGCCTTCACCGTCGATGCCACGCCCGGCGTCGAGGATCCGCGCAGCATGATCTGCGACACGCTGGGCGCGCGGCTGCACATGGTCAGCGCGGCGCAGGCCTCGCTGCGCAACCTCGGCGCCTGCCTGCTGCGCTGCGACCTCGAGGTGGAGGAACTGGTCTCCGCCCCCTTCGCCGCCGGCCTCGCGACCCTGGTGGATGACGAGAAGCAGCTGGGTGCCACGGTCATCGACATGGGCGGCGGCACCACCAGCCTCGCGGTGTTCAGCGAGGGCCACCTGGTCCACACCGCGCAGGTCGCGGTGGGCGGCGGCCAGGTGACCAACGACCTCGCGACCGTGCTGGCCACCCCGCTGTCGCATGCCGAACGCATCAAGACGCTGCATGGCAGCGTCCATGGCGGCGCCGACGACGATCGCGAATTCCTGCCCGTGCCGCTGCTGGGCGAGGACGAGCACGCCATCGCGCGCATCCCGCGCTCCATGGTGGTGAACATCATCAAGCCACGGCTCGAGGAGACCTTCGAACTGGTGCGCGAGCGACTCGACGCCGCCGCGCTGGGGCGCGAAGGCGGCACGCGCGTGGTGCTGACCGGGGGCGCCAGCCAGATGGTCGGCGTGCGCGAGATGGCCGCGCGAATCCTCGACCGCCAGGTGCGGATCGGCCGGCCGCTGCCAGTGCGCGGGCTCGCGGAAGCCGCCTCGGGCCCTGGCTTCGCCTCGGCGATCGGGCTGCTTCTGTGGGGCGCGGGCGAAGGCCGCCCGGTGCTCGACATCGCGCCCGGCCCGGCGCGGGCCGGCAGCGCCTTCAAGCGCTTCGTCAACTGGGTGAAGGACCGCGTCTGAATGCGCCTCGCCCCGAATCGATTCCACCGCGTAGACACGATCATCCAGGAGGCCCGCCCATGACCCTGAACCTGACCGTGCCGCAGCAGCAGCACACCGATTTCAGCCCGCGCATCACGGTGGTGGGCGTAGGCGGCGGCGGCACCAACGCGGTCAACAACATGATCGCGATGGGGCTCGACGGTGTCGAATTCCTGGTGGCCAACACCGACAGCCAGTCGCTGTTCCATTCGCGCGCCGAACGGCGCGTGCAGCTCGGCCCGCACCTCACGCAGGGTCTCGGCGCCGGCGCGAAGCCCGAGATCGGGCGCGCCGCGGCCGAGGAAGCGATGGAGGAACTCGCCCGCCACATCGAGGGCGTGCACATGGTCTTCATCACCGCCGGCATGGGCGGCGGCACCGGCACGGGTGCCGCCCCCGTCATCGCCCGCATGGCGCGCGAGCGCGGCATCCTGACCGTGGGCGTGGTGACCAAGCCGTTCGACTTCGAAGGGCCCAAGCGCAAGAAGTCGGCCGATTCCGGCATCGACGAACTGCAGTCCTTCGTCGATACGCTGATCGTCATCCCGAACCAGAACCTGTTCAGGCTGGCCAATGAACGCACCACCTTCCAGGAAGCGTTCAAGATGGCCGACAACGTGCTCTACATGGGCGTGCGCGGCGTCACCGACCTGATGGTCAACCCCGGCATGGTGAACCTCGACTTCGCCGACATCCGCACCGTGATGGCCGAGATGGGCAAGGCCATGATGGGCACCGGCGAGGCCGAGGGCGACGACCGCGCCACCAAGGCCGCCGAGGCCGCCATCAGCAACCCGCTGCTCGAGGACATCTCGATGGCCGGGGCGAAGGGCGTGCTGATCAACATCACCGGCGGCTACGACATGACCCTGTTCGAGGTGGACGCCGCCGCCAACCGCATCCGCAAGGAAGTGGACGAGGACGCGAACATCATCTTCGGCACCTCGGTGGACGAGGGCATGAACGGGCGCGTGCGCGTCTCGGTGGTCGCGACCGGCATCGACCTCGCCAGCGCGTCAGGGCGGGGCGAGGTGCCGCTGAAGCTGGTGGCGAACGGCGCCCCGACGCAGGCGGTGGCGACGCAGCCCGTGGCACCGGCGCAGCCCGTGCGCACCACGCCGTCCTTCATCCGCACCGTGTCGGCGCAGGGCGCCATGCCGGCGATGCGCCCCGCCGTGGTGGACCCCGCGCCCGAAGCGCCGATGCCCGAGCCCGAGCCCGTGGCCTATGCCCCCGCGCAGCAGGCCCCGGTCGAGGCGCCCATCGTCGTGGGCCCCGCCGCGACGATCGAGCCCGCGGCCCCGCGCCATGCCGAACCCGCCCGCCAGGCACCCGGCATGATGAGCAGCCTGTTCAAGCGCGCCACCAGCGTCACCGGCATGATGCGCCGTACCCTGCCCGAGGCGCAGCCGCCGATGGCGCCGCATGCGGTGCGGGTGGAGCCCTCGGTCATGTCGCAGCAGGCAGCCCCCGCTCCGCGCGCCGCCCCGCGCCAGTCCGGGCAGGACGAGATGGGGCTCGAGATCCCGACCTTCCTGCGCCGGCAGAGCAATCCCTGACCGGACCAGCCCTTTTTTCGCCGTATTTTGCGTCGCAATAATCCAGCGTTTTCAAGGGCTTGCGGCGTAATACAGAGAAACAAGGCTTGAATGGCGCCCCGGATCGCAGAGTGCTTCTGTGCTCCGGGGCGTTGTGCATCGCCGCATCGTCGCCGCATCAAGGGGGGTGCGGCACCTGCGGAGAAGCTCGCAAGGCCCTGGAAAGGCACGAGGGCCATGGACGGTTTCATCCCGGCGGAGAATGGACGGCGCAGGACGCTGAAGGCACCGATCGGGTGCGTCGGCACCGGCCTGCATTCCGGCCGCCGCGTCGCCCTCACGCTGCGCCCTGCCGCGGCCGGCACCGGCATCGTCTTCCGCCGCATCGACCTCGGGATCGATATCCCTGCGCTGTTCGACCGCGTGGTCGATACCCGCTTGTGCACCGCCATCGGTGAAGGTTCGGTCACCGTCTCGACCATCGAGCATGTCATGGCCGCGCTCGCCGGCAGCGGCATCGACGATGCCGTGGTCGAACTGGACGGCCCCGAAGTGCCGATCATGGACGGCTCCGCCGCCCCCTTCCTGTTCCTGATCGAATGCGCCGGCATCGCCACGACCGCGGCGCCGCGCGCCGCGATCGAGATCCTGCGCCCGGTACGCGTCGAGGATGCCGGCGGCGCTTTCGCCGAACTGCTGCCCAACCGCGAACCCGCCTTCGACGCCGAGCTCGAGATCGACTTTCCGAACACCGCGATCGGCCGCCAGGCGCTGGCGCTGCGCATCTCCCCCCTCGCCTTCCGCGAGGGCCTGGCTGATGCGCGCACCTTCACCCTCGCCGAGGACGTGGCGCGGCTGCGCGCCGCCGGCCTGGCGCAGGGCGGCAGCCTCGCGAACGCCGTGGTCGTGGACGGGCCGATGGTGCTGAACCCCGGCGGGCTGCGCCGCCCTGACGAATTCGTGCGCCACAAGCTGCTCGACGTGGTGGGCGACCTCGCACTGGCCGGCGCGCCGATCCGTGGGCGCTTCCGCGGTGCGCGCTCGGGCCATGCGCTGAACAACCGCGTGCTGCGCGCGCTCTTCGCCGATGCCTCCGCCTGGCGCCTGGCCGGCCTGCCCGCCATGTCCGAAGGCGCGGCCGCCACGCCGGTGCGCGCCGCTGCGGCACCCGCCATCGCCTGAGCCGTCTGCCGCTTGGCGGGCGGGGGCTTCGCCATGATATACAGCGGCCCGACCTCATGGCTGCCCCGATGACTCGCCACGTACTCCCGTTCCTACTCCTCGTCGCGCTGGCCGGCTGCAGCAGCTTCCGGCAGGGCACCGGCGCGGATCCGTCGCTGGATCCGGCCGCGGCCGTGGCGGATGCGGCCGACCAGTCGCCCGAGGCGCTCTACGCCGCGGGCATGCAGGAACTGCGCGCCAACCGCTACCAGCGCGCCGTCGACCTGTTCGACGCGGTGGAGCGGGAGCACCCCTATTCCACCTGGGCCACCAACGCGAAGCTGATGGCCGCCTACACGGACTACACGCGCAACCGCTACACCGAGGCGATCGGGGCTCTCGACCGCTTCATCCAGCTGCACCCGGCGCATCGCGACATCGCCTACGCGTACTACCTGCGCGCCCTCTCGCAATACGAACAGATCAACGACGCGCAGCGCGACCAGCAGCAGACCATCACCGCGATGAACGCGCTGCAGGAGGTCGTGAACCGCTTCCCCGACACGGCCTATGCCCGCGACGCACGCCTCAAGATGGACCTGGCGCGCGACCACCTGGCGGGGCGCGAGATGCATGTCGGGCGCTACTACCAGCGCCAGGGCCTGCTCTCGGCCGCGATCGGGCGCTTCCGCCGCGTGGTGGACGAATACCAGACCACCAACCACGTCCCGGAGGCGCTGCATCGCCTGACCGAGATCTACATCACGCTCGGCCTGACGGACGAGGCACGGCGCACCGCCTCGGTGCTCGGCTTCAACTACCCGGGCAGCCCCTGGTACCAGGATTCCTACGCGCTGCTGGTGGAGGGCGCGCAGCCCGCGCAGCAGGACCGGCCGGGCTTCTTCCGCCGCAGCGTCAACTGGCTGTTCTGAGGAAGGGGCACGGCAGACCGTGCTCGCCAGCCTCGCCATTCGCGACGTGGTGCTGATCGAACGGCTCGACCTCGCCTTCGGTCCCGGCCTGACCGCGCTCACCGGCGAGACCGGCGCGGGCAAGTCCATCCTGCTCGACAGCCTGGGCCTCGCGCTCGGCGGGCGCGCCGAGTCCGGCATGGTCCGCGCCGGCCAGCCGCAGGCCTCGGTTGCGGCCGCCTTTCATCCGCCCGCCGGCCACCCCGCCTTCGACATCCTGCGCGAACAGGGCATCGAGCCGGAGGAGGACCTGGTGCTGCGCCGGGTGGTGCAGGCCGATGGCCGATCCCGCGCCTTCGTCAACGACCAGCCGGTCGGCGTCGCGCTGCTGCGCCGCCTGGGCGCGACCCTGGTCGAGGTGCAAGGCCAGCACGACCAGGTGGGGCTCGCGGACCCCGCCTCCCATGGCGCGCTGCTCGACGCCTTCGGCGCGCTGGAACCGCGCCGTGCCGCCACCGCCGAGGCCTGGGGCGCCTGGCGCACCGCCACGAAGCGCCTGGCGGAAGCGCGCGAGGCCATCGCCGCCGCGCAGCGCGAGGAGGAATGGCTGCGCCACGCCGTTGCCGAACTGAAGGAACTGAACCCGGAGGACGGCGAGGAAGACCGCCTCGCCGCCGAACGCCAACGGCTCCAGCAGGGCGAGCGTCGCGCCGAGGCGATCGCCGCCGCCATCGCCGAACTGACCCCACGCGACCGCCGCGCCGCCACGCCCGCGCGTGCGCTGCGCGAGGCGGCGCGCGCGCTGGAACGCCTGCCCCCGCCCAACGATGAAGCACAGCCCGCGATCGCCGCCCTGGCCGCCGCGCAGGATGCGCTGGCCGAGGCTGAGGCAGCCCTGTCGCGCCTGTTGCAGGAAGGCGGCCCCGATCCTCGCCGCCTGGAGCAGACCGAGGAGCGCCTGTTTGCCCTGCGCGCCGCCGCGCGCAAGCATTCCGTCGCGGTGGTGGACCTCCCCGAATTCGCCGCCGGCCTGCGCGCGCGGCTCGAGGCGCTGGACGCCGGATCCGGCCGCGTCGCCGCGCTTGTGCCCGACGAGGCCGGGGCCCGCCATGCCTAC
>NZ_JACADR010000153.1 GCF_016106005.1 Roseomonas rosulenta | reverse complement strand
CGCGCCAGGACGGGCGCGGGGCGGGCGGCGCGCCGCGCGCCAGGCGCACCGGTTCGGCGAGCAGGCAGCCCGCCACCGCATCCAGCGCATCGTCGCGCGCGCCGGCCGCACCCGGGCGCCATTCCGCCATCTCGCCCGGGAAGGGCGTGCGGAACACGCCCTCATGCGCATGCAGCCGCCGCGCCGCCAGCGCGGGCTCGAGCGCGGCGAGGATGCGGTCCTCCTTCGCGCGCGTGCTGGCATGCTCGATCACCTGACACGCCACGCCGGCCGGGCCGAGCTCACGGCGCAGCAGCGCGGGCAGGAAGCGGCCGAGGCCGTTGGTCTCCACCCGCACCGAGGGCAGCAGCAATTCGCCCAGGATCGCCGCCACCTTGCGGCATTGCTGGGTGGCGGGATCGACCGGCGAGGCCGGGTCGTGCGTCAGATAGGCCAGGCGGTGCAGGAAATGCCGCCCCTCGCCATCCGAGAAGCAGCAGGCCAGCACCGAGGCGTCGCCGGCGCCGGGCCGCCCATAGGCCGGGTCCCAGAAGGCGCTGCCGGAGACGAGGCGATGGCCCAGCAGCGTGAGCACGCCCCTGCCCTGCGCCTCGCGATACTCGGGCTCGTCGCCGTAGCGCACGATGGCACCCGGATCGAGCCGCACCGCATCCGCCGCGACGGGCTGCAGCAGCATCTGCCGCTGGAACTGCAGCGGGCCGACGCGGTCGCGCAGGGCCGCGATCGCCTCCCGCGGGAAGCGCTCGGGCCAGGCGGAGGCGCCGGCCGCGTTCATCACCGGCACCGCGAGGCGGCGGTAGCCGCGCAGGAAGGCGCCATCCTCCTTCGGGTTGCGATAGAGGCTGTCCTCGCAATGCGGCGTGCCGACGAACAGGATGGTGCCCCCGGGGGTGAGGATGAACTCCGCCTCCGCCAGGCGCTCGCGCAGCTCGGCGCGCTTGCCGGGCGTGTCGCAATTGCCCGCCACCTCGACGTCGTCGCAGACGATCACCTCGGCGCGCGAGCCAGTGACATTGCCGCCGATCCCCTGCGCGAGCATCGATGGATCGCGCAGCGCACCGTCGCGCGCCACGGTGAAGCGGTCCGCCGCCCAGGAGTCCGGGCCGCCGGGCAGCAGGTGGCGGCAGAGCGGGTGGCGCTCGATGATGCGGCGCACGCTCGCGACCATCTTGACCGCGAGCGGCGCATCGGCGGCCAGCACCAGGATTCGCGTCTCGGGCCGGCGCGCCAGTTGCCAGGCGCACCACAGCCCGACCAGCGTGGACTTCCCGCAGCCGCGGAAGGCCATCAGCAGAAGCCGCGTCTCGCCCCCTGCCTGGCGTGCCTCCAGCCAGCGGGCGATGCGGCGGTGGACCGGCGGCGTCTCCTGCCGCTGCCGGCGGTTCCAGACCCAGGCGAATTCGAGGAAGCCCGGTTCAGCACTGCTCCTCGCTGGCATCGGGATCCTCCTCGTCGAACTGGGACAGGGCCTCGCGCGCCTCGATCAGCATGACCTGCGCCTCCTCGGCCTCGGCCGGTGCGGCGCCCATGCTGCGCGCAAGCTTCACCAGCGCATCGAGATGCGCGAGCGCGGTCTTGCAGGCGGCGTGGTGCGCGGCGAAGGCCTTGGCATCGTCGCCCGTCCCAGGCTCCGGGCCGCAGCCGAGGAAGTCGAGGTAGCTCTCCGCGACGACATCCATCGCCCTTCGGAGATCGGGCCCGCGAACCATCGGCTCGCGGCGGCCCGTCACGTCTTCACCACGCGGGCACGCACCGTGCCGGCCGCGAGGTCGATCGCGACCGCGGACCGGTTCCACGCGGTGACGGTCACGACATCCGTCGCGCCGACCTGTGCGAGGAATACGAGTCCCGAGGTGGCGAGCGAGAAGGCCGCCGAGGCGAAGTCGCCGGGCCGCGCGCCCGGCACCGTCACGTTGACCTGCGCGATCGCGCCGGCGGCGATCGAGGGCGGATCCCACGCCGCCTCCGCCACCAGCTCGCGTCCGCCATGCGGCAGGCCGGGCTGGGCAAAGAGCAGCGGCGGCGCGAAGAGCGGGTCGCAGGCAAGGCGCATCGCGCGCACCTCGTAATCCGCGCCGATGCGCGCCACGCCGATGATGGCGTAGGCGACATTGTCCGCGAGGCGCACCACCTGCGGGCGCGTGAAGGTCGCATCCCCCATGTCGGCCGAGCCCTGCCACCACCGCGCCGCCGCGTTCCACACCATCGACTGGCCGGAGGCGCGCACCAGCGCGGTGCCGGTATCACTCAGCAGGTTGCGGGCGGCGTCGAAGCACATGACCACGAGCCGCGGCGCATCGGCATCGACCGCGAGAGCGAATTCGCGGCAGTTGCGCGCATCCACCACGAAGCCGAGGCCGCGCCCGCCGGTCAGCACCACGCCGTCATTGCTGAAGGCGTAGCTGTCGAGCGCGGGGAAGGCGAAATCCGCCAGCGTGGCCGGCGAGCCCGACACGTTGGTGGACAGGCAGGCCAGGCGTTCGAAGCCCCATTCGGTGTTGGACCAGCGGATGCGTGCGGCGCGCAGGTTCGCCACCGCCCCCACCTCGCGCGAGGCCTCGCGGAAGGCGGCCGCCTGGTGGGAGGCCCGCACAACGGCGCCGACGCGCGTGGCCGTGCCCGTATAGTCCACCTGCACCTGGTAGGTCTGGCTGGCCCAGGCCACTTCGTAGATGTGGTCCTGCGCGCCGCCGGTATGGCGCGCGACGAAGGGCGAGCAGCCCTCCATGCGCAGCGCGCGCGCCCAGACCGAGCGGCTGTTCACCTCGATCAGGAACGGGATGCCGCTGATCGGGCGGCCCACCGCCTGAAGTTCGAAGCCTGGCGCGTCGAAGATGTGGCGGTTATGCGCGACATGGGCACCCGGTGCCGCCGAGAACCGCACGCCGAAGCGGTCCTTGTCCGGATAGACCGTGCTGCCGATGGCGAAGTGCCCGCCATAGTAGCGCACCGAGGTGTTCCAGGCGCCCGCCGTCTCGGTGCGGACATCGAGCCCAATGCGATTGTTCACGATGCGCCCGAGGATCAACGTCGTGTCCTCGAAGCCGCGCTCCACGCCCTGGGTGCGCACGCCGATGGTGAAGCCTTCCACCTGGCGGATCTCGACGAAGGATGCATCGAGGTTGCGCATGACCAGGCCGATATCGGCCTCGTTCTCCCAGCTGGAGATGGCGGCGCGCAGCACGCGCAGCCCCTCGTAGCGCTTGGCCGCGTTGCGCACGGCAGCGCCGTCGCCGAGCGTGAGCGCGGTCTGCCCCGCCGGCCCGGCATAGATGATGGCGCCGTGCATGATCAGCCCCGCCGCGCCGCCGCCCAGTGTCAGCGGCTGGGTGGTGCGGAAGGACCCCTCGCCGATCTCGAGCACGCGGCCCGAGGCGGCGGCGGCGGCCATGGCCGCGGACAGCGCCGGGCCGTCATCGGTCACACCGTCGCCGGTCGCGCCGAAGTCGCGCGCGGTCAGCCGCTCGGCCAGCTTGTCCTCGACCATGCGCGGCACGCCGCCCGGATAGGGCACGCCCAGCGCCTGGGTGCCGCGGTCGAAGACCGTCACGTTGCCGACGGAATCGAAGCCGAGCACGCGGTTCGCGCGCGCCCCGCGCAGCGGCAGCACGAGAGCGCCGCCATCGGCCGGGTCGAGCCGGACGCTGCCCGAGACCTCGTCGGCCACCTGCTGGATGGCGGCGACCTGGTAGTCGAGCTCGTCGTTCAGCGCGCGGGCGCGCAGGATGCCGTTGTTCTGGAAGTCGGTCGCGCGGGCGATCTTGAGCCGGCGGCGCAAGGTCACGCGGGCGCCCGCGGGCGGCGGCTCAGCCAGCGTGACCGTGCCGCCATCCGACGACCCTGCGCCGGTGATCGTCGCGCCGCCGACCAGCACCGCGCCATCCAGGCGGATCTCGAGGTCGGCTTCCTCGAAGATCGGGAAGGGATCGGTGAAGTCGGCCAGGACGCCGTCCGCGACATACTGCACTTCCGTCGCCGTCATGCGGTCGTCGCGCGCGGGCCCCAGCCGGTCGGCCAACAGCGCGCCCCGGATGCGCGTGCGCAGGTCGGTCAGCACCAGCTGCGACACGTCGAAATTGCCCGGTGCGGCAAGCGGCGTGAGGCCCGCGGACCCCGGCGCCTTCGGAATGATGGCACCCGGTTCGAGGCGCACCGTCGCCGGGTTCAGCACGCCGTCGTCATCGGCCTGCCAGATGCCCGTCGCGGCGATGGAGGCGTTCTTGAGAACCAACTCCACCACCTTGTTGGCGGTGCGGATATCCGGCAGCGCCTTGGCCACCGGCCCGCGGCCATAGACCTCGCCCGGCGCCTTCAGCCAACGGAAGCCGATGAAGGGGCTTTGCGCGAAGCGGCCCTCCGAGAGCACCAGCGGGCCACGGTCGGTCACCAGCAGCGCGCGGAAGGCGTAGCCGCGGGCATCGGGCCAGACCGCCTCCACGACGCGGTGGCGCTCGGCTTCGGGGTCGCCATCGGCGGCGGCCGCGGGCACCGGCGCGTCGGGATAGCGCGCCCGCAGCGCGGCTTCGCTGAGCCGTGCCGCACGGAACACGGTGTCGAGCCGGCCGGAGGGGCCTTCCTCGAGCACCGCCTCGCGCAGCGGCACCGCGGTGAAGCGCAGCGCCGAGGGCTCGCCGACCGGCGCCTCCTCGACCAGCAGCAGCCCCGTGCCGGCGATCACCAGGTCGAGGAAGGCCTGGTGCATCTCGAGCGCGAAGTTGGACCGGTCGAAATGCCCCTGGAGCACCTCGGCCGCGTCTTCCAACGCGACGGCGGCGTCGGTGTCGCCTTCCACCGGGCGGGCGGGGGCGAGGCCGAACCAGCGCGACCAGGGCGGCGTGAGTTCCGCGAGCAGCGATGCAGCGAGCTGTTCCGCCGCATCCGCCGCAGTGGCGTCGAAGATCGCCACGCGCCCGCCGGTCGCGGGCGGCAGCACATGGTCGTAGCAGTCCTGCCACAGCGCATCCTGGGCGCGACGGCGGTCGAGCGCGCGGGCATGGCGCGCCAGCATCTCCTCGGGGGTCATGGCGTCATTCCCCCAGCAGCGACTTGCGCGTCGCGACGAAGTCGGCGCGCGCGCCGAGCACGCCGGCGGCGGAGGTGGCGATGGTGCCGGAGAGGCCGCGACGGGTGCGCTCGCGCGCCTCGACGCGGGCGGCGGTGGCGGTTTCCTCGATGGCCTGCTGCGGGGCGACGGCGGCTTGTGCCGGGGCCGGTGCGGCGGCAGGCGCGATGACGACAGGCTTCGGGGCGCGGAACAGGCCACCCATGCGCGCGCGGCTCCTCTCGATAGGGGGACGGGGCCTCCCGCGCAGCACCCCGAAAAGCCGCGGGCCCGCCCCTCGGTAAGGAAGGGCGGGCCCGCGCAAGTCAGGGAGGGATCGGGAGGAAGGCCGCCGGGCGCAGATCGCCCGTTGGCCGGATGGTGATACGTCAGGCCAGGGTACGGGTCAAGATTTTTTTCCTATCCTTGTGCAGAATCCTCGAAAGCCGCCAGAACAGGCCGAAGGGTGTCATGGCGAACGGCGCGCCGGCGTCGAGCAGCGCGCGGCACAGCCCGACGCAGGTCTGCGGCAGCAGCGAGGGCAGCCAGCGCGCACGCGCCGCGCCAGGGGCGAAGGGGCCGAGCACGCGCAGCCCCGCGCGCCGATAGAAGCCCGGCAGGTCATAGGACGCGGGCATGGCGATGCGCAGCACCAGCAGCCGGCCGGAAACGGGCTCCACCACGGTCCAGCCGGCCTCGTCGCGCAGGGCGGCGAAGCAGTGGCGGAAGCCGCGCCGCAGGGGGCGCAGCCAGGCCTGGTCGGCCTGGCCGCCGAAGGCGATCCAGACCTGCTGCGGCGCGTCGCGCGCGGCGCGCAGGCGCGGGGTGCCACGTACCGTCAGGCCCCTGTCGCGGGGCGCCGTCACGCCACGATCCCCTTGACCCGCAGCGGCCATTCCAGACGGTTCATCGCCTCGCGCCACTGCGCCGCATCCGCGCGCTCGGACAGGTGGCGCGGGTCCGGGGCCATGCCGCGTTCGCCCCAGATGCGCAGGATGCGCGCGTGGATCAGGTCGATGCGGCGGCAGCGGTAGAGCCGGTCGAGGCACTTGATGACATCGTCCGGTTCGCAGGGGCGGACCTTGTCGCCCTTGCCGGCGGTGATACGCGCGCCGTCGCGCCGCGCGATCAGCGCGGACATGGTCCAGAACCAGGCTTCTTCGGCCGAGCGGAAGGGCTCGGCGGCGGCGATGCTGGCGTAGCGGGGGGCATGGGCGGTGCGGGGGGCGGGTCGCATGGGGGGGTCTCGCCTGTGAAATGAACAATACAAGAACATTAACCGCGACAGTTGTGGCGAGGCAAGGCGAAAAAGGAACACTGACCTATTGCAAACAGACACTAAGCCTAGGATAGGTTCCCCAGGGCGCCCACTCGATCTGGATTCGCGTCCTGCGAACAAGGACAACGACGCCCCATGCGGCATGACGACATCTGGCGCGCCCTTGATGCCCTCGCGGCCGAGCATGGCCTCTCGGCCTCGGGCCTGGCGCGCAAGGCCGGGCTCGACCCCACAGCCTTCAACCCCTCAAAGCGCATCGGCGCGGATGGCCGCGCGCGATGGCCCTCGACCGAGAGCATTGCCAAGGTGCTGAACGCCGTCGGGCGCGGGATCGACGATTTCGCCTCGCTGGTCTCGGGCCTGCCCGCGCTCTCGCGCGGCGGCAGCGGGCGTGGCGGCGCGGGCCGGCGCATTCCGCTGATCGGCCTGGCCCAGGCCGGCGGCGAGGGCTACTTCGACGATGGCGGCTATCCGGTCGGCGGCTCCTGGGACGAGATCTCGCTGCCCGAGATCGGCGACCCCAACGCCTATGCGCTCGAGATCTCCGGTGAATCCATGGAACCGGTGTTCCGGGACGGCGACGTGGTGGTGGTCTCCCCCGGCGCGCCGGTGCGCCGCGGCGACCGCGTGGTGGTGCGCACCGCGAAGGGCGAGGTGATGGCGAAGGAACTCCGCCGGCAATCGGCCAAGCGGATCGAACTGGCGAGCCTCAACCCCGCGCATCCGAGCTACAGTTTCGAACTGCCGGAGATCGCGTGGATGCACAGGATCGTCTGGGCCAGCCAGTGAGCGCGTCCAGGCCTGTCATCCGCGACGGCGATACCGTTGGCCAGACACCCACGCAGCGCATCGTCGTGCGGTTCGGCGAACGTGGAGGGACGCCAACCTACCAGGTGAACGTCTCCGCGCCGTCTTCGGTTTCGTAGGCGCGGTCTCCATGGCAGCGATGATCAAGTTCGCGCACGACACGCGCCTGCGGCCGGTGGTTAGGGGGGCACCGAAGGAGGGGCCGGAGGCGCATGGTGTGCTCACCACCGCCGGTGAACGACGAACGCCCCTTGGAGGGTTCGACTTCGGCAACAAGGGAGTGCGCTTCGAACCAGGGGATGTGAAGCCCGAGTTCTGGCTCACCTCGAAGCACCCGGCGTTGGCCGACTTCATGCCGGTGGTGGCCTGCTGGGGCGTCTCGGCGGAGTTCCGGGAGGTGGTGGAAGCCTTCGAACCCCGCCTGCACCAGTTCTTCCCGATCATGATCCGCCGGCCCAACGGCAAGCCGATCGAGCGCCTGGATGGGCGGGAGGTAGCGCCGGGCCAGTACTTCATCATGAACCCTCTGGTGCGCATCCATTCGTTGCTGGCCGAGGAATGCATCGGCAAGCAGGGCCAGCGCCGCACAACCCTGAAGGACGTGGTGAAGTACGTCGACGACCTTTGCCTTTCGCGCGCGGTGATCGCCGGGCGGCATCTCTGGGTCGATGCCAGTTTCACCATGGGCGAGTTCTTCGTCTCCGACGCGTTGCTGGCGGCGTTGCGGGGGAAGGGGCTGAAGGGCTTTCTCGTGCAGAGGATTCGGGAGGCTTAGGTCGGCGCGCTGCGCGGTCGCAGCCGTTGCACCCAACGCGGCACCACGGCCGAGACGGCCTCCCCCCTCACGCCATCCCGCCCCGCGCCGCGATCGGCCAGAGGCATTCCACCCGCCCCTTCCGCACGCCGACATACCAGTCGTAGCGATCCACCGTCGGGTCGCAATGCCCGGGAACCAAGCGCAGCCTTTCGCCGAGCGCCGGCGCGGCGCCATCCTCGACGATGATCTTGCCGTGCTCGTCCGACGCGCCGGCGAAGCGCAGGCCAGGGCGTTCCCACACGCCCGGCATGCCGCTGTCCACCGCGACACCCTTGTGCCCGCAATCCACCACCACGATCCCCTGCCCCGCGCGGCTCATCACCGTGGTCGCGACGAACAGAGCGTGCCGGAAGGGCGGCGCATCGTCGTTCCTCGCGTAGTCCACATCCATGAAGGCGTAGGACCCCGCCTGGATCTCGGTATAGACCCCGCTTGCCGCCTCGTGCCGGAAGGTGCCGGTGCCCGCGCCGCCGACGATCGCGCAGTCGAGCCCGCGCTGCTTCAGCTGCTCCACCGTGCGCCGCGTACGCGCCACCGCCTCGGCGATCGCGGCGGCGCGCTTCTCCGGCTCGCGGATATGCTGCGCGCTGCCGTGATAGGCCTGCAGCCCGCCGAAGATCAGGTGCGGGCTGGCGGCGATGCGCTCGGCGAGTGCCACCGCTGGCGGGCCGGCCTCGATGCCGCCACGCGCCATGCCGACATCGATCTCGACCAGCATCTTGAGCCGGATGCCGGCCGCCTCCGCCGCCTGCTCGGCCAGCACCACCTGCGCCTCGTCATCGGCGCAGAGCCCGACCTCGCAGATCCTCGACAGCGCCGCGAGCCGCGCGAGCTTGCGCGGGCCCACCACCTGGTTTGTCACCAGCACGTCTGGGATGCCGCCCCAGGCCAGCGCCTCGGCCTCCGCCACCTTCTGCACGCATTGCCCGACCGCGCCGCGCGCCATCTGCAGCTTCGCCACAACGGGCGACTTGTGCGTCTTGGCATGCGCGCGCAGCTTCGCCCCGGTGGGCGCCAGAAGCGCGGCCATGGTGTCGAGGTTGTGCTCGAAGGCATCGAGGTCGATCACCAGCGCGGGCGTGTCGATCTCGTCCTCGCGCATGCCGGGTTCGGCGGGCGGCGCTTGCAGCATGGTTCATCCCCTCGGGCTTCCGGGGCATGATGCGGCGATGCTGCCCTCCGATCCAGATGTGCTCGTCATCGGCGCCGGCTGCGCCGGAATCTCGGCGGCGCGCGAACTCGCGGCCCGCGGGCGGTCCTGCGTAGTCCTGGAGGGCGGGCCGCGCGTGGGCGGGCGCGCCTTTACCGAGAGCGCCTCGCTCGGCCTGCCCTTCGACCACGGCGCCTCCTGGCTGCACCAGGCGGATGACAACCCGCTGACGCCGCTCGCACGCGGCCTCGGCCTCGCGCTGCTCGACCACGACGCGCTGCGCGACCGGCGGCTGTTCACGCGCGGCCGCTTCGCCACCACGGCCGAACGCGCCGATTTCGCGGCAGCCGAGGACGCCTTCTGGACTGCCATCGACGCCGCCGCGCGGGACGGCGCGCCGGACCGTCCGGCCGACCAGGCCGCCCCGCGCGGCGGGCCCTGGGACGCGACCATCGCGCATTGGGAAGGGGCGCAGATCTGCGCCGCCGAACTGCACCACATGTCGTTGCACGACCTGGCGGCCACCGCGCTGGAGGGGCCGAACCTGATCCTGCGCGAGGGCATCGGCGGCCTGGTCGCGCGACTCGCCGAGGGGCTGCCCGTGCGGCTCGATGCGCGCGTGGATCGCCTGCACTGGGGCGCGCGGGGCGTGGTGGCGGAGGGCGCCTTCGGCAGCGTGGCGGCACGCGCGGCGATCGTCACCGTCTCCACCGGCGTGCTCGCTGCCGGCGGCATCGCCTTCGACCCGCCTCTGCCCGTCGCGACGCAGCAGGCCATCGCCGACCTGCCGATGGGCCTGCTGACCAAGATCGCCTTGCGCGCCGATGATCCCGCAGCCCCCGGCCTGCCGCCCTTCGCCAGCGTGCGGCGCGTGGTGGACTCACCCGGCGACCGCCCGATGTCCTTCCTCGCGCGCCTGTTCCACGACCCGCTGCTGATCGGCTTCTGCGGCGGAGCACGCGCGTGGGAGATGCTGCATGACGCGCCCGCGCTGGAAGCCGCGGCGCGCGGGGAGATCGCCGCGATGTTCGGTGCACCCGCCGCCGCCGCGCTCGGTCGCGCCGCCGTCACGCGCTGGGGCGAAGACCCGCTGTTCCGCGGCGCCTATAGCCACGCCGTGCCTGGCGCGCAGACGGCGCGGCGCGTGCTCGGCACCCCGCTGGCCGATGGCCGCCTGTGCTTCGCCGGCGAGGCCTGCCACCCGCGCTTCGCGGCCACCGTCGCCGGCGCCTGGCTGAGCAGATCGGAAGAGCAGACGACTCGACTCCAGTCACA
>NZ_JACADR010000152.1 GCF_016106005.1 Roseomonas rosulenta | reverse complement strand
GGCCCCCGGCGCGCGCTGCGCGGTGCCGAGCGCGGCGCGAGTCTCGTCGCGCGCGGTGCGCATCGCGAAGCCGATGCTGGGCGAGAGTGCCGGCCAGGCGCGACGGTCGGCCACTTCCATTTCCAGCGCCTCGAGCCGCGCGATGGCGATCGCGGCCTCGGCCGGGCGGCCTTCGAGCCCCGCGCCCTGGCCTGCGAAGGCAGCCTCGGTCGCGAAGACCGCAGCGCGCAGCGGCGCGCCCGAACCCGGCGTGCCGGCCAGCACGGCCGGGGGCAGCGTGGCCGGGGTCCGGAGTTCGGCGCAGGCCGGCAGGGCCGCGGCCAGCAGCGGCAGGGCTCGGCGGTGCATCATTCCCATCCGTCGCGGGTTCCTTGGCGGTCCATGCGCATCATCTCCTGCTGGGCGATCGACGCTGCCCAGGCCGTGCGCGGCAGCGCCGGCAGCGCATCGAGCCGCCCCAGGACCGAGGCCCCGCCGGGTGTCGCGAGCGGCGGGCGCAGGGCAGCGGCAGCGGCCGCGGAATCCTGGGCGCCGAGGCCGATCCGTAGCCGCGTCAGCGCATCGATCACCGCCTGCGGGTCCGCGGCGAGGTCGATGCCCAGGGCGCTGCGCCATTCCAGGCGCGCCTGCTCGAAGGCCATCTGCGCGATCGGCTGCATCTCGATCCAGCGCGACCCGTAGCGCAACTCGACCGCCAGGAACTCGGCCTCGGAGATCGCCTGTGCCGCCTCGGCCGCATTCCCGCCGAGCCGGCCCGGCACGGCGAAGACATAGGCGGTGTGCAGGATCGCCTGGCGCGCCGGATCGGCCAGCGGATTGGCGGGGTTGGGCGGCAGCATCGCGAACGGCGGCGCAGGCTGGTTGCCGCAGCCGGCGAGCAGCCCGAGGGCAAGCACGCCGGCGGCGCGGCGTGGCAGGGCCAGCGTCATGGTGGTCACCTCCGTGCTGCGCATCTGGCGCCGCGGGCGGCGCGCTGCAATGGCGCGCACTGCCCTCACAGGCAGCCGGCAGCCCGCGCTCGCGCGCGCACCAGGGCCAGCACGGTCCGGCAGGTGGGCGCCGGCTCGCCGACCAGCGCGGCCAGCTCGACCACGGCGCCGAGCAATGCCTCGACCTCCATCGGCCGGCCACGCTCGAGGTCCTGCAGCATCGAGGTCTTGTGCGCACCCACCTCGGCCGCGCCGGCGATGCGCTTGTCGACGTCGATCGCGAAGCGCACGCCGAGCGCCTCGGCCACGCGCTGGCCTTCCAGCATCATGGCGCGCGCCACGCCGCGCTGCTCGTCATCGGCGATCAGCACATCGAGCGTCGCCGTGGTGAGCGCCGAGATCGGGTTGAAGGCCAGGTTGCCCCACAGCTTCACCCATAATTCGTCGCGGATGCGCGGGCGCACCGGGGCCTTGAACCCGGCGGCGATCAGCGCCTCGCTCAGCGCCTGCGCGCGCGGGCTGCGACTGCCATCCGGTTCGCCGAGCGAGAAGCGGTCGCCATAGGTGTGCTCGATGATGCCGGGGGCGGTGACCTCGGCGGCCGGATAGACGATGCAGCCGATGGCGCGGGCGGGGGGAAGCAGCCGGGTGACGACGCCACCGGGATCGACGCTTTCGACGATGCGGCCTTCATGCGGGCCGCCGACGCCGTGGAAGTACCACCAGGGCACGCCGTTGACGGCACTGACCACGGCGGTCGCGGGGCCGAGCAGCGGCTGCATCTGGGCCGCCGCGCCGGGCAGAGAATGGGCCTTCAGGGTGACCACCACGTAGTCCTGCGGGCCGGCTTCCTCCGCGCTGGCGACGCAGCGCGGGCGGGCGACCACCTCCTGGCCGTCGCTGACCAGGCGCAGCCCGTCCGCCTGCATGGCGGCCAGGTGCGGCCCGCGCGCGATCACGGTGACTTCGGCCTCGCCCTTCAGGGCGAGCTTCGCGGCCATCAGCCCGCCGATCGCGCCGGCGCCGAAAATGCAGATCCTCATCGGGGCCACTCGTCTCCTGACCTGGGCGCCGGAGTATGGCGATGCGCCGGCCGTGCCGGAAGGGCGCCCCTGACCATGCCGCCCGTCCCGCGGATCGTGATGGTGTCCCGAAACACGGCCCCCTGCGCGGCAGGGACTGATGGCCCGCCCGCCGATGCGCTACCTGCCGGGTCCGGAGGACCCACCATGCTGCATGTCGACATTCCCGCCAGCGACGAGCTGCGTTCGCTCCTCGATCACCGCGACCCGGTCAGCGTCTCGATCTACCTGCCCACGACACCGCTGACGCAGGAGGTGGCCGCGAGCCGCATCGCGCTCGGCAACCTGTCGCGCGAGGCCGAAGCGCAGCTCGCCGCCGCAGGTGCCGATCGGCGCGCCGTCGCGGCGCTGGTGGAGCATCTGCACGACCTTGGCGAGGACGACGACTTCTGGGCGGTGCAGGCGCGCAGCCTGGCCATCCTCGCCACGCCCGAGCGCCTGCACACCTATCGCCTGCCGAACACGCTCAGCGAGATGGTCGAGGTGTCCGACCGCTTCCACATGAAGCCGCTGCTGCGCGCCGTCACCTTCCCGCAGGCGGCCTATGTGCTGGCGCTGGCCGCGGGCGGGGTGCGCGTGCTCGAGGTCTCGGCGGACCTGCCGGTGGTCCAGGCGCGCGTGCCCGGCCTGCCGCGGGATGCCGCGAGCGCCGTCGGCAAGTCGAGCATCAAGGACCGTTCCCACAGCCAGCGCATCCATGGCTCCGAGGGCGAGAAGGTGCGCCTGCGGCAATATGCGCGGCAGGTGGAACAGGCGCTGCGCGACCTGCTGCGCGGCAGCGAGGTGCCGCTGATCCTGGCCGCGAGCGACACCCTGGCGGCGATCTACCGTTCCGTGAACACATATCCGCACCTGGCAAACGCGGGCATCCTCGACAGCCCGGAGACCATGACGGATGCGCAGCTGGCCGAAGCCGCGCGCGGCGTGCTGGACGGGCTTCATGCCGAGACCGCCGCGGCGTGGCGCGCGCGCTTCGCCGAGCGCTCCGGCCAGGGGCGCGGCACGACCGACATCGCCGTCGCCGCGCGCGCCGCGGTGCAGGGCGCCGTCGACAGCGTGATGGTGGATATCGACGGCGTCGTGCCGGGCTCGGTCGACCCGCAGACCGGCGCGGTGACCTTCGCCGCCGCCGACGATGCCGTGGCCTATGGCGTGGTGGACGAGATCGCGCGCCTCACGCTGCACGCGGGCGGGCGCGTGCTGGCGGTTCGCCGGGCGGATATCCCGGGCGGCGCACAGCTCGCCGCCATCCTGCGCTACCCGCTCGGCTGAGCCGTCCCGCCGCCTGAGCGCGACGGCGCCGTCGCGCTCAGGCGGTGAGGCCGAGCTTCTCCGCCAGCCCGATGCGCATCAGCTTGCCCGTGGCACCCTTCGGGATCTCGGGCAGGAAGACCACCTTCCGCGGCACCTTGAAGTCGGCCAGGTGCTGCGCCGCGAAGTCGCGCAGCTCGCGCTCGGAGCATTCCATGCCCTCGCGCAGAACCACCGCCGCGCCGACTTCCTCGCCGAGCTTGGCGTGCGGTATGGCGAAGGTCAGCGCCTGCGCCACGGCAGGGTGGCCGGAGAGCACGCCATCGACCTCGAGCGGGCTGACCTTCTCGCCGCCCCGGTTGATCAGTTCCTTGAGGCGCCCCGTCAGGGTCAGGAAGCCGTCCGCGTCGAAGGCGCCCTGGTCGCCGGTGCGGAACCAGCCGTTCGTGTAGGCCTTGGCGTTGGCTTCGGGGTTCGCCTCGTAGCCGGCGGTCACGTTGGGGCCGCGGATCACCACCTCGCCGATCTCGCCCTGGGGCAGCAGCGTGCCGTCATCGGCCATGATCGCGACCTCGGGCCCTGCCGGCTGGCCGACCGAACCCGGCTTGCGCGGGCCGGCCAGCGGGTTCGAGCACATCTGGTGCGAGGCTTCCGTCATGCCGTAGCTCTCTACCAGCGGGCAGCCGAAGACCTGCTCGAGCTGCTGCATCACCGGCCCCGGCAGCGAAGCGGAGGAGGAACGCAGGAAGCGCAGCGGCGCGCGGCGGATGATGTCGGCGTTGCGCTCGGCGCGCGAGAGGATCGCCTGGTGCATGGTCGGCACCGCCGTCACCCAGGACGGGCGTTCCTCATCCAGCCAGCGGAAGAAGCGCAGCGCATCGAAGCCCGGCGTGCAGACCACCGCCCCGCCGGCGCCGACCGAGGCCAGCACGGCGGCCATCAGCCCGTGGATGTGGAACAGCGGCATGATGTTGAGGCAGGCATCGTCCGGCCCCAGCGCCAGGGTGCGCGCGATGTTACGCGCCGAGGCGCACACATTCGCCTGGGTCAGCGGCACAATCTTGGGCCGCGCCGTGGTGCCGGAGGTATGCAGCACCAGCGCGACGTCCTCCGGCCAGGCCAGGCCCGGCTTTGCCGCATTGGCCGGCGTCCCGCCTTCCAGCGTGAAGTCGCCGGCGGCCTCGCCGGGGACCAGGTCGAGCACCGGGATGGACAGGCGGGCCGCGACCTCGCGCGCATCCGAGGCCATGCCGTGCAGCACGACCAGCGCCTTGGCGTCGAGGTCGGTCAGGTAGAAGGTGAATTCCTCCGCCCGATAGGCCGGGTTAAGCGGGGCAGTGGTCGCGCCCGCGCCGATCGCGAGGAAGGCGGCGGCCATCTCGGGCCCGTTCGGCAGCACGATTGCGACGCGGTCGTTGCGGCCGATGCCCATGCCGTTCAGCGCCCTGACCGTGCGCGCGCAGAGTGCGCGCAGCGCGCCGAAGGTCAGCGGCGGGCGCTCGTTGGTGCCGCGCAGCGCGGGGGCGCCGGCGTCGCCACCGGCGAGCAGGAGGGAGATGGTCTCGGTCATGGGCGTCCTTGGATCTCCGGGGGCCGCGCCGGTTCTGGCAGGGATCGGCGGCGGCGTCAGCCCCCCGCGAGGGCGCGCCGGTGCCGCCCGGCCAGTTCCACGTAGTGCGGCGCGGTGCGGTCGAAGCCGGCGCGGCGCTCGACCGTAAGCACCTGGACCATCTTGGCGGGATTGCCCATCCAGAGCTCCATCGCCTTGATCACCTTGCCCGGCGGCAGGACCGACCCGGCGGCCAGCACGCCGCCTTCCTCGATGATGGCGTCATCGAGCACGGTGGCCCCCATGCCCACAAAGGCGCGGTCCTTCAGTGTGCAGGCGTGGATGATGGCAGCGTGGCCCACCGTCACGTCGTCACCGATGGTGGTGCACTGACGCCCGGCATTCACATGGACGATGGTGCCGTCCTGGATGTTGGTGCGCGCGCCAATGGTGATGGTGTTGGTGTCGCCACGAAGGACGCAGTGGTACCAGATGTTCGATCCCTCCCCGACCGTCACCTGGCCGATCACGGCGGCCGTCGGCGCCACGAAGGCGGTCGGGTGGATGACTGGCACGTGCCCCTCGAAGGCATAGAGCGGCGGCAGGGTCAGGGTCTGGTTCGTGTCCATGGCAGGTCCTCGCGGAATTCGGCGCAGAATGCGTCAGGGGGTGGGGCGGCGGAAGGCCGCGCGAGCCTTTTCGAGCCTCAAGCGCCGGCGCAGGCATTCGCCTGCTTGGCTTTCGCGCCATGCACCGGTGCGTTGGGGACAGCGGGCAGGCTGCGCGCTGTGCGCTCCCGGCCCGAGACAGAAGCCTCGGGCCGCAGAGACGTCGCGCCTATTCGGCGGCGGCGGGACGTGCCACCGGCAGGTCGGCCTGCACCGGGATGCCCAGCATCAGGCCGAGATTCTGCACCGCCGCCCCCGAAGCACCCTTGCCCAGGTTGTCGTAGCGCGCGACCAGCACCGCCTGGCCGAGCGACGCATCGCCATGCACGCGGATCTCGAGCCCGTTGGTCCCGTTCAGCGCCTGGGGCTCGATCTTCCCCGAGGGTTCGGCCGGCACCACCCGGACATACTGGCTGCCGGCGTAGCGGGCGGCGAGCAGCGCCTCGATCTCGGCCGGCGTGACGCGCCGGGCCAGCGTGTCGAGGTGCAGCGGGATGGCGTCGATCATGCCCTGCGCGTAGTCCGCCACCGCGGGCACGAAGATCGGCCGGCGGGCCAGCAGCGAGTATTTCTGCAACTCCGGCACGTGCTTGTGCTTGAGCGCGAGGCCGTACATCTCGAAGTCTGGCGCGGTGCGGGACTCATAGGCCGCGACCATAGCCTTGCCGCCGCCGGTGTAGCCCGACACCGCATTCACCGTGACCGGGTGGTCGGCCGCCATGATCCCGGCCTCGACCAGCGGACGCAGCATCAGGATGGCGCCGGTGGGGTAGCAGCCGGGGTTGGAGACACGCGCCGCCGCCGCGATCGCGGCCGGCTGCTCGGGGGTCAGTTCCGCCAGGCCATAGACCCAGTCGGGATCGACCCGATGCGCGGTCGAGGCATCGAGCAGCTTCGGCGCCTGCGCGCCGAGGGAGGCGGCCATCGCCGCACTCTCCTTCGCCGCGTCATCGGGCAGGCAGAGGATCACCAGGTCCACCTCGGCCATCATCTCGCGGCGCGCGCCGGGGTCCTTGCGGCGGTCGGCGGCGATCGATCGCAGCGCGACATGCGGGTTCGCCGCCAGACGCTCGCGGATCTGCAGGCCGGTGGTTCCGGCCTCGCCGTCAATGAACACCGTGGGGGTCTTGGCCATGGGATGGACCTCCGTTGCGATGCGGCATTTGCCGCGAAACGAGCCTCGAAAAGCAAGAGGGGCGGGCCCTTGCGGACCCGCCCCCTGATGGAACCAGCCATGCGGCCGGGCGTGACGCCCGGTCCGCTGGGCGTCAGCGCTTGGAGAACTGGAAGGAGCGTCGCGCCTTCGCCTTGCCGTACTTCTTGCGCTCGACCACGCGGGGGTCGCGCGTCAGGAACCCGGCCTTCTTCAGGATGGCGCGCAGCTCGGGCTCGTAGTTGGTGAGCGCGCGGGAGATGCCGTGGCGTACCGCGCCGGCCTGGCCCGAGAGCCCCCCGCCGACAACCGAGCACACCACGTCGAACTGCTGGTAGCGGTCGGCCACCAGGAAGGGCTGGGTGATCAGCATGCGCAGCACGGGGCGGGCGAAGTACTTCGCCGCCGGCTTGTCGTTGATCAGGATCTGGCCCTTGCCGGGCTTCACCCACACCCGCGCCACCGCATCCTTGCGGCGGCCGGTGGCATAGGCGCGGCCGAGCGCATCGCGCTTCGGCTCGCGCTTGATCGCGGCCTCGGGCGCCGCCGGGGTGCCGGCGACGAGCTCCTTGAGGTCCGCAAGCGTACGGGTCTCGCTCATCGCCTCAGGCCACCTTCTTCACGAGAACGGAGTTCTTGCGGTTGAGCGCCGCGACATCGAGGGCGACCGGCTGCTGCCCGGCATGGGGATGCTCCGCGCCGGCATAGACGTGCAGGTTGCGCATCTGGGCGCGCCCCAGCGGGCCGCGCGTGATCATGCGCTCGACCGCCTTCTCGATGACCCGCTCGGGGTACTTGCTCTCGAGGCGCTCGCGCACGGTGCGCTGCTTGATGCCGCCCGGGTAGCCGGTGTGCCAGTAGAACACCTTCTGCTCGGCCTTCGCACCGGTCACGCGCACCTTGCGGGCGTTGACGATGACGACATGGTCGCCGCAATCGACATGCGGGGTGAACTGCGGCTTGTGCTTGCCGCGGAGGTGATTGGCGACCAGGGTGGCGAGGCGGCCGAGCACGAGCCCGTCCGCATCGATCAGCACCCAGGCCTTCTTCACCTCCGCCGGCTTCAGCGAGGTGGTCTGTCTCGTGAGCATCGGTTTTCCAGGTTCAGGCTTCGACGTGGCGCGGTGTATCGGCGTGGCGGGCAGGAAAGTCAAGCATCGTGCGGGATGCGCCGGTGCGGTATCATGCTACCAGAAACCTCGACGCCCCCTCCGGCGCGGCGCCGGCGGTCGTCCTCCGCGCGGCTGATGCCCGCCGGAACCCCACAAGACCTTCGTCGGACGCCGGACAACGACAAGGATCGCAACCCACACCAGCCGCCCAGCGATATCATGGCCCGCACCGAAAGCAGGAGGTCGCCCCCATGTTCAGCCATGCCACCCTAGGCACGAACGACATCCACCGTGCCGTCGCCTTCTACGATGCGCTGCTCGACGGTCTCGGACTGGCGCGGCAGGAGAGCGACCTGGCGAAGGGCTATGCCGGCTACGCGGCGGCGCCCGAGGTCACGCCGCAATTCTGGGTGATGCGGCCGATCGACGGGCAGCCGGCCAGCACCGGGAACGGTGTGACCATCGCCTTCGAGGCGCCGGACCGCGCGACGGTGGACCGCTTCCACGCCACCGCCCTCGCGCATGGCGGCACAGACCAGGGGGCCCCCGGGCTGCGCCCGCACTACCACCCCGACTATTACGGTGCTTATCTGCGCGACCCTGACGGCAACAAGCTCTGCTGCGTCTGCCACCGCCCGGAATAGCAGGCGGTGCCGCGCCGCGGCGCGGAGGACACGCATGACGGACAAGCCCTTCGGCCTCGGCCGGAACGCCTCGAACTACGGCGACCCGGCCTTCGCGCTGTACCTGCGCCGGTCCTTCGCGAAGTCGATGGGCTACAGCCAGGCCATGCTGGACAAGCCGGTGGTGGGCATCGCCGACACCGCCTCCGACTACAACAACTGCCACCGCACCATCCCGGAGCTAATCGAGGCGGTGAAGCGCGGCGTGCTCGCCGCGGGCGGGCTGCCGCTGTCATTCCCCACGGTCAGCCTCTGCGAGCCCTCGCTCAGCCCGTGCTCCATGCACTACCGCAACCTCATGGCGCTCGACACCGAGGCGATGCTGGCGAACCAGCCGATGGATGCCGCCGTGCTGGTGGGCGGTTGCGACAAGACCGTGCCGGCGCAGCTGATGGCCGCGATCAGCGCAGGCACGCCCTCGGTCATGCTGGTGGTCGGCCCGATGCTGGCGCAGGCCTTCGAGGGCGAGCGCCTGTCCGCCTGCACGGACTGCCGCCGCTACTGGGCGCGCTATCGCGCGGGCGAGGTTAGCGACGAGAAGATCACGACCCTGGAAGGCAAGCTCGCCACCACCGCGGGCACCTGCGGCGTGATGGGCACGGCCAGCACCATGGCCTGCCTGGCGGCAACGCTCGGCTTCATGCCGCTCGATGCCGCCTCCGCGCCGGCGGTGCACGCCGACCGGCTGCGCATCGCCGAGGAAGCGGGCGCCCAGGCGGTGCGGCTGATCCGCAACCCGGTCCCGCCGCTCGCGCTGATGACGCAGGGGAGCCTCGACAACGCGGTGCGGGTGCTGCTGTCGCTCGGCGGGTCCACCAATGCCATCGTGCACCTGGCCGCCATTGCCGGGCGGGCGGGGCTGTCGCTCGACCTTAGGCGCCTCGATGCGCTGAGCGAGACCACGCCGGTGCTGGTCGACCTCAAGCCCACCGGCGAAGGCTACATGGAGGATTTCCACGCCGCCGGTGGCATGCGCGCGCTGCTGTGGGAATTGCGCGACCTGCTGGACCTGACGGCGAAGGATCTCGACGGTCGCACGCTGGGCGAACGCATTGGCGATGGCAGCCACTTCGTCGACCGCCGCATTATCCGCGCCCGCGCCGAGCCCGTTTCCCCGGTCGGCGGCCTGGTCGCGCTGTTCGGCTCGCTCGCACCCGAGGGCGCCATCCTGAAGCGTTCTGCCGCCACCCCTGCCCTGTTCGAGACGGAGTCGCGCTGCATCGTCTTCGACGGGCTGAAGGATCTGTCAGACCGCATCGACGACCCGGATCTCGACGTCACGCCGCAGGACATCCTGGTGCTCAAGGGCGCGGGCCCGCGTTCGCCCGCCGGCATGCCGGAGGCGGGCTACCTGCCCATCCCGAAGAAGCTCGCGCGCCAGGGTGTGAAGGACATGGTCCGCATGAGCGACTGCCGCATGTCGGGCACCGCCTTCGGCACCATCGTGCTGCACATCGCGCCCGAGGCCTCGATCGGCGGGCCGCTGCAGTTCGTGGAGAGCGGGGACCGCATCCGGCTCTCGGTGAAGAACCGCACGCTCGACCTGCTGGTGGACGAGGCGACGCTCGCCGCCCGGCGCGCCGCCTGGGCGCCCGCACCGGCACCGAAGCGCGGCTGGGACCGCTTGGTGCACGAACAGGTGACGCAGGCCCCGCTCGGCGCCGACCTCGCCTTCCTGCGCGCGGAGCCCTGAGCGCCCCTTGCGCCACCCGCTTCCCCCGATCATCCGCCTGCCCCGCGCGCGGTATCCACGCCTGGCCGTCCCGAACCGCGGCGCCGGGCCGACGCCGGAGCGCACCGGTCGGCCACGGAGCCGCCGATGAGCATCGCACTGGTCGGCGCCACCGGGCGGTCCGGCGCGACGCTCGCGCGTGCCCTGGCGGCGGAAGGCACGCCTTTCATCCCGGTCGCGCGCGATGCGGCGAAGTGGCGCGCCCTCGGCCTGCCGGGCGGGCTGCGCGCGGCGGACCTGCGCGATCCCGAGGCGCTTCGGCGCGCCCTGGCC
>NZ_JACADR010000151.1 GCF_016106005.1 Roseomonas rosulenta | reverse complement strand
TGGGTCGCGCGCCGGTCGATGTCGCCGCGCTGGCCCGTGCGCTGGCGGAGGCGACGCAGGACCAGGCCGCCGAGGCCGGCGTCAGCCTCGCGGTCGAGGGCGGACCCGCGCTGCCCGCGGCGCGCGTGGACGAGCGCCGCCTCAGGCGCGTGCTCTCCGCGCTGGTCGGCAATGCGGTGAAGTTCACCCCGGCGGGCGGCAGCGTGCGGCTCGTGGTGCGGGCCGAGGCGGGCGGCGGCCTCGCCATCGCGGTCGTGGACACCGGGATCGGCATGGCGCCCGAGGACATCCCGCGCGCCTTCGAGCCCTTCACCCAGCTCGATTCGTCCCATGCGCGGCATTTCCCGGGATCGGGCATCGGGCTGCATCTGGCGCGCCTGCTGGCCGAGGCGATGGGCGCGACGCTCACGCTCGACAGCAGCCCCGGTGCGGGCACCACCGCCACCCTTCGCCTGCCGCCGGCCATCACCACATCTGCCTACGTGGCGACTGAGGAGACGACATGACCGCCCTTGCCACCACCGACGCCCTGTTCTTCGGCTTGCTCGACCGCGGCGCCGCCGAGGCCCGCCTGCGCGAGGCGACCGAAGGCTGCGAGGATGGGGAACTCTTCCTCGAATACCGCGAGAGCGAGGCGATCGCGATCGATGACGGTCGCATCCGATCGGCCAGCTACGACGCGACGCGCGGCTTCGGCCTGCGCGCCGTGAGCGGCGAGGCGGCGGGCTATGCCCATGCCGGCGAACTCTCCGATGCCGCGCTGGCGCGCGCCGCATCGGCGGTGAAGGCGGTGCGCCAGGGCCGGTCCGGCACGCTGGAAGCGGGGCCGCGCGCGACCAATGCGCGGCTGTATGTGGATGCCAATCCTCTCGCGCAGATGGATTTCGCCGCCAAGACGGTGCTGCTCCAGCAGATCGACGCCTTCGCCCGCGCCGCCGACCCGCGCGTGGTGCAGGTCATGGCCTCGATCACCGGGGAATGGCAGGCGGTGCAGATCCTGCGCCCCGACGGTCAGCGCGTGGCCGACCTGCGCCCGCTGGTGCGCTTCAATGTCTCGGTGGTGGTGGAGAAGGACGGGCGGCGCGAGACCGGGTCCTTCGGCGCGGGCGGTCGCTTCGACTACGCGCGCATCCTGTCCGAGGAGTCCTGGAAGGCCGGCGTGGCCGAGGCCCTGCGCCAGGCGCTGGTCAACCTCGAGAGCGTGCCGGCGCCGGCGGGCGAGATGGAGGTGGTGCTCGGCCCGGGCTGGCCCGGCATCCTGCTGCACGAGGCGATCGGCCACGGGCTCGAGGGCGACTTCAACCGCAAGAAGACCTCCGCCTTTGCCGGGCTGCTCGGACAGCGCATCGCCTCGCCTGGCGTCACCGTGATCGACGACGGCACCATCCCCGACCGCCGCGGCTCGCTGACCGTGGATGACGAGGGCACGCCCACCAACCGCACGACGCTGATCGAGGACGGCATCCTGGTGGGCTTCCTGCAGGACCGCCAGAACGCCCGGCTGATGGGGGTGGCCCCCACCGGCAATGGCCGCCGGCAGTCGCACGCGCATATCCCGATGCCGCGCATGACCAACACGGTGATGCTGGGCGGGGCGCATGCGCCGGAGGAGGTGCTGGCGAGCGTGAAGCGCGGCCTCTATGCGGTGAACTTCGGCGGCGGGCAGGTGGACATCACCTCCGGCAAGTTCGTGTTCAGCGCGTCCGAGGCCTACCTGATCGAGGATGGGAAGATCGGCGCGCCGGTGAAGGGCGCGACGCTGATCGGCAACGGGCCGGATGCGCTGACCAAGGTGGCGATGGTGGCGAACGACATGGCGCTCGACCCCGGGATCGGCACCTGCGGCAAGCAGGGCCAGGGCGTGCCGGTGGGCGTGGGCCAGCCGACGCTGAAGATGACGGGACTGACGGTGGGCGGCACGGCGGTGCGCTGAAGCGTTTCCTTCCGGTCCGGGGCTCCCCGCCTCAATCTGCATCGCATGATGGAGGGCAGCGAAATGATCCCGACACAGCCGATCTCCCCCGAGCTCGACGGGGCGCAGCGCGAGGAGGCCCGTCGCCAGGCCGAGAATCAGACGGGCCAGGCGCTCGATGCCGCCAGCGCCATCGCGGATGCCGTTGCCAATGGTGTGGTCGAGACGGCGGGCGCCGTCGCGGGCGCGGCGCTTGACGCCACCGTCACTGTGGCGAAGGTCTCTCTTGACGTGGTGGGCGGCATCCTGGGCGGGCTCGGCGACCTCTGAGGCCGTTCTAGACTGCCGCCTCGCCGAAGATCCGCGACGCGTCCCCGCCCCAGACCCGCGCGCAGCGGTCGAGCCAGCGATCCGCCTGCGTCTGTCCCGTGGCGACCATCGCATCCAGCGGATCGAGGTGCATCTCCTCGCCCAGCCCGCGCGCCTTCAGCCCGTCCCGCGCGATGGCGAGGACGTCGCGCGCCACATCCTGCAAGGTTCGCCCGGCGATGGTCGCGGTCAGCGCCTGCGCGGGCACCGCGTTGCGCAGCGCACGGATCTCCTCGACCGACCAGCCCGCGGTCAGCGCGCGCGCCGCCTTCTGGGCCGCGTCGTCGTACAGCAGCCCGACCCAGAAGGCGGGCAGCCCCGTCAGGTAGGCCGGCGCGCCGGCATCCGCGCCGCGCATCTCCAGGAACCGCTTCAGCCGCACATCGGTGAAGACCGTGGTGACATGGTCAGCCCAGTCGCCCATCGTCGCGGTGTGGCCGGCGAGTGCCTCCGCGCGGCCTTCCAGGAAGGCGCGGAAGGGAATGCCGGCGGCGTCGATGTAGCGCCCCTCGCGCATGATGAAATACATCGGCACGTCGAGCACCCAGTCGGCGAAGCGCTCGAAGCCGAAGCCGTCCTCGAAGGCCACCGCCGGAATGCCGGTGCGGTCGGGGTCGGTGTCGGTCCAGACCTTGCCGCGCAGCGTGCGGTAGCCGTTGGGCTTGCCCTCGGCGAAGGGCGAATTGGCGAACAGCGCGGTGGCCAGCGGCTGCAGCGCGAGGGAGACGCGCAGCTTCTCGACCATGTCGGCCTCATCGCCGAAGTCGAGGTTCACCTGCACCGTGCAGGTCCGCAGCATCATGTCGAGGCCCATGGCGCCAACGCGCGGCATGTATTCCCGCATGATCGCGTAGCGGCCCTTGGGCATCCATGGCATGTCCTCGCGCTTGGCCAGCGGATGGAAGCCGAGCGGCGCGAAGCCGAGCCCGAGCGGTTCGGCGACGCGACGCACCTCGTCCAGGTGGGCGGCAGTCTCGGCATGGGTCTCGTGCAGCGTGCGGAGCGGCGCGCCCGACAATTCGAACTGCCCGCCGGGTTCGAGAGAGACGGAGGCCTCCCCGCGCTTCAGCCCGATCGGGTTGCCGCGATCCAGGATCGGTTCCCACCCGAAGGCCATCAGCCCTTCGAGCATGGCGCGGATGCCGCCCGGCTCGTAGGGCGGCGGCGAGAGGTCGTCGCGGCGGAAGCCGAATTTCTCGTGCTCGGTACCAATGCGCCAGGCGTCGCGCGGCTTGCTGCCGGCGGCGAACCACTCGGCAAGCTGGCGCGCCGAGGTGATCGGCGTGGGATCCGACTCGCCGGGATTCGACATGCAGCCCTTCCACGAACGCCGCGGGACGCGGCGCCTTCAGGTCGCGGTCCAATCCCCCGCCAGTGCCTGAAGCACGGCGAGGCCCGCCACCGCCGCCGTCTCCGCCCGCAGGATGCGGGGGCCGAGGGCGACGGCAGTAACAAAGGCACGACCGGTCGCGTCGTCAAGTTCAGCAGGATCGAAACCACCCTCGGGGCCGACGAGCCATCCGCAGGGCAGGCGTGTTGTCGCAGCAACGTCACGAATCGGCGCGGAGGCGCGGCGTTCGGCGGCCACCAGCAGCGGCGCGCCATCCCAGGCATCGAGCACGGCATGGAGCGGTGCCGCCGCATGCACAACGGGCACCGACAGGCGTTCGCATTGTTCGGCCGCCCCGCGTGCGATGGCGGCCAGGCGCTCGATGTTCACGCGATCGACGACGGTGCGCCGCGTGGTCACCGGCCGGATGCTGGCCACGCCGAGCTCGGTCGCCTTCTCCACCACCCAGTCGAGCGCATCGCGCTTCAGCGCGGCGACCACCAGGCGAAGATCGGGCTCAGGTGCCGGCGCGCGCGACTGCGCACCGAGGGCGAAGGCGCAGCGGTCCTTGCGCAGCGCCACGATGCGCGCAGGAAACTCGCCGTCCCGCGCGTTGAACACCGACATCGCATCCCCCACGCCACGGCGCAGCACCGTGCCCAGGTGATGCGCCTGCGCCGGCGTGCCGGGCAGTTCCGCGCCTTCGGCCAGGGGTGCGTCGAGAAAGAGGCGCGGGGTGGACATGGCGGGTCTCCATGCCCCTTATACGGCGCGTGAGCGGATACACCGACATACGCGCCGGCGGCTGGGTCGCACGCCTGCCCGAGGGCTGGCGCCCCTACGCGCTGCTGATGCGCCTCGACCGCCCGATCGGGTCCTGGCTTCTGGTGCTGCCGGGCTTCTGGGCCTTCGCGCTGGCCGCGCCTTCCTGGGGGCGGGGGCTGTGGCTGACCTTCCTGTTCGGCCTGGGTGCCGTGCTGATGCGCGGCGCCGGCTGCGTGGTGAACGACCTGTGGGACCGCGACATCGACCGCCAGGTGGAGCGCACCGCGGGGCGTCCGCTCGCCTCCGGCGCGGTGACGCCGCGACAGGCGCTGGCCTTCCTGCTGGCGCTGCTGGCGGTGTCCTTTGTGATCCTGGTGCAGTTGCCCTGGGCGGCGATCCTGCTCGGCGTGCTCTCGCTGGTGCCGATCGCGCTCTATCCGCTGGCCAAGCGCGTGACGGACTGGCCGCAGGCGGTGCTGGGGCTGGTCTTCTCCTGGGCCGCGCCGACGGGCTACGCGGCCGCGACCGGCGGGCTGGATGCCGCGGCGATCGCGCTGTGGGCCGCGGGGTTCTTCTGGATCCTGGGTTACGACACGATCTACGCGCACCAGGACCGCGAGGATGATGCGCTGGTCGGCATACGGTCCACCGCGCTGCGCTTCGGGGACCGCACGCGGCCCTTCCTAGCTGCCTGCTACGCGGTGACGCTCGCGCTGCTGGCGCTGGCCGGCGCGCTGGCGGGGCTGTCCTGGTGGTTCGCGCCGGCGCTGCTGCTGCCCGCGGCGCTGCTGGCACGGCAGGTGGTGAAGCTCGACATCCGCGACCCCGCGCTCTGCCTGCGGCTGTTCAAGGCGAATCGCGACGTGGGGCTCGCCATCGCGGCAGCCTTTCTGATCGGCCGGCTGTGACGGCCGAGGACTTCGTCCGCGCGCACACCACGATCGCCCGCGCACCCCTGGTGCCCGAGATCGCGCTGCATCTCGCGAGCGAGATCACGCCGATCTGGCAGGCGACCGAAAGCTGGCTGGCGGAGCGCAACATCGAGCCGCCCTTCTGGGCCTTCGCCTGGCCCGGCGGGCAGGCGACGGCACGGCTGCTGCTGGACGAACCGGCCCGCGTCGCGGGCCGGCGCGTTCTCGATTTCGCCGCAGGTTGCGGGATCGCGGCCATCGCCGCGGCGCGCGCGGGTGCCGCACTGGTGGAAGCCGCCGAGATCGACCCGCTCGCGCTCGCCGCCGTACGCCTCAATGCCGCGCTGAATGGCCTTCACGTCGCGACACCCGAGGGCGACATCGTGGGCGCGCCCTGCCGCTGGGATGTCATCCTCGCCGGCGATGTCTGCTACGAGGCGCCGATGACCGCGCATGTCCTGCCCTGGCTGCGCGCCATGGCCGAGGCGGGCGCGGAGGTGCTGCTGGCCGACCCGGGCCGCGCCTACCTCCCGCGCGAGGGCTTGCAGCCGCTGGCGCGCCACGCCGTGCCGACCACGCTCGAGCTCGAGGATCGCACGATCCGCGAGGTCACGATCCACCGGCTGCTGGCCTGACGCCGCGCCCCCTGCGCGCGACGCGTCGCAGGACCTTGGCGCACCCCTCAGTCCGCGCTGCCTGCCGTGCCGGTCGCGGGCGGGATGCCCGACCACCGTGATCAGCGCCGTCACCTCCTTGCGCCGGGCGGCCGCGACATCGTCACGCGCCACACCGGCCGCGCAGCGGGGACCGATCAGCGCGTCGCCTGTTCCAGGAAGCGCAGCAGCGCCGCCAGGTCCTCGGCATTCTCGACGCGCTGCACCGGCATCTTCGTCCCTGGCGTCACCACATCCGGCCCGCGGGTGAACAGGTCCGCGACACTTTCCGGCGTCCAGACGATGTCCCCGCGCGCCAGGCGCTCGGAATAAGTATAGCCCGCGACGGAACCCATGCGCCGGCCGAACAGCCCGTGCAGGTGCGGGCCGGCCATGTTGCCGCCCTCCGCGCTCAGCGCGTGGCAGGCGGAACAGGCGCGGAACACGCGCGCGCCATGCGGATCGAGGCCCTCCCGCAGAGCCGGTTCGCCGGCATCGCCCACCGGCCCGAGCGCACGCCCCGCCACCGCATCCCACCGCCGCACGCGGCGATCCGCGCCACCGGTCCAGAGCGTGCGCCCATCCGTGTCGAACGCCGCCGACCAGACCGGCGTGCCGGGGCCATCGAGGGTTCGCAGCAGCCGCCCCTCGGGCAGGCCGATCACCGCCACGCTGCCGCCCAGCCCCGCCGCCGCCAGGAGCGTGCCCGCGGCATTCGCCGCCAGTGCCGCGATCGGGCGTGAGCCCGAGAAGACCTCCCGCACCGCGCCATCGGGTGTGAGCACATGCACCGCGCCATCCACCCCGCCCACCGCCAGCCCGCCATCGGGCAGCGCCGCCAGCGCGTTGCGCGGCAGGCCGAATTCGGCGAGCACATCGGCCGTGCCGTCCTGCCGCCAGGCGCGCAGCGTGCCGTCGAAGCCGGCACTGACCGGCACCCCATCGGCGCGGAACACCACGGCATTGACGTTGCCGCGATGCCCTTCGAGCACGCGGGGCGCGGCACCCTCGCGCCACAGCCGCACCGTGCCGTCCCAGGCCGCGGAGGCCAGCACGCCGTCGTGCCAGGCCAGCCCCGCCACCGGCGCGTCATGCCCGTCCAGCACGCGCAGCGGCTCCCCCGCGCGCGGATCGGCGGGCCAGATCGCGATGCGCCCATCCTCCCCGCCCGAGGCCAGGCCGCCGCCAGGGAGCGCCACCAGCGCATTCACCGCCCCCGCATGCCAGCGCACCACCGCACGCGCGCGCCCGCTCGCCAGGTCCCAGAAGATTACGGACTGGTCAAAGCCCGCCGAGGCCAGCGCACCGCCGCCAGGGGCCACCGCCAGCGCGCGCACCGGCCCGCCATGCACCGCGCCCTGGTCCTGCGCGGCCGCCGGCAGCGCCAGGAGCAGTGCGAGCAATGCGCGCCGCAGCATCAGATCACGACGCCGCCGCTGACATGGATCACCTGCCCCGTGACATAGGCCGATCCGGGCGAGGCCAGGAACGCGATCGCCGCCGCCACGTCGTCCGGCGTGCCAAGGCGCTTGAGCGGAATCCGCGCAGCGATCGCATCCCATTGCGCGGCATCGAGCGCGGCATGCGCGCCCGGGTCCTTGCGCGTATAGCCGGGGGCGACCGCATTCACCGTCACCGCCGGCGCCCATTCGAGCGCGAGTGCCTTCACCAGCGCCTCGACCCCCGCCTTGGCCGCGGCCGAGGCCGCGAAGACCGTCACGTCGTTGCGGAACAGATGCGCGACGAAGGAGGAGACGGCGATCAGCCGAGGATCGCGCCCCTCGCGCAGGATCGGCCCCGCCGCGCGCGCGATGCGCAGGAAGGCGAGCGCTATGGCGTCGTGGCTTCTCGCGAAGGCAGCATCGGTCAGCGTCGCGACCGGCGTGCGGTCGGCGAAGCCGGCATTGGACACGACGACATCGAGCCCGCCCAGCAGCGCCGCCGCTTCCTCCACCGCGCGTTCCGGCGCGCCGGGCTCGGCCAGGTCGCAGAAGATCTCGAAGGCCTCCCCGCCCCGCTCGCGCACCGCGGCGGCGGTGCGCGCCGAACCCTCGCGATTGCCGCGCGTATGCACCGCGATGGCAACGCCGGGTGCAGCCAGGGCGCGGCACGTCGCCGCACCGATGCCGCTGGCGGCGCCGGTCACGAGAATGTTTCGATCCGCCATCGCATCCTCTCCCTGCGCCATGCCCCCGTCCCGCGGTCACGAGCATCGCCGTCGAACACTACAACACGGGATGGAAGGCCATGAAGACGCTGTCGCCGCGTGGAGGATCGCGCGTGGCGGCAGCAGGGCCTTCCTGGCGTCGCCAGCGGTGTTCCGGCCGCGCGGCGCGCCGGGTTGCCCGCCCGCCCCGCCCGCCGCATCCTCCGCCGCGACGCGACGGAGGACCCGCATGACGCTGACCGTGCTCGAGCCCGAGGGACTGTATCCCGACACCTCACTCGAGCAGCGCATCATGGGTCCCTCCGTGCGCATCCTGCAGGGGGCGTGCAGATCCTCGCTGGCCGAGCTGCCGGACGAACTCTGCCAGCAGGCCGATGCGCTGATGACGCTGCGCATGGCCGTGCCCGCCGACCAGATCGCGCGCTTTCCAAAGCTGCGCGTCATCATCCGCATGGGTGTGGGCTACGACCGCGTGGACCGTGCGGCGGCAGCGGCGCGGGGCATCAAGGTCTGCAACGTGCCCGACTACGGCACGCAGGAAGTGGCGGAATTCGCGGTGCTGATGGCGCTCGCGTTGCGGCGCGGCCTCACGCTCTACCACGACACGCAGCGCGGCCCGAACCCTGCACCCTGGGGCGTGATGCGCCACCCCGCGGTGCGCCGTCAGGAGGTGCAGACCTTCGGCATCCTGGGCCTCGGGCGCATCGGCACGGCGGCGGCGCTGCGCGCCAAGGCGCTCGGCTACCGCGTGGTGTTCTTCGACCCGGCGCTGCCGAACGGCGCCGATCGCGCCATCGGCGTGACGCGCTGCCGCACGATGGACGAGATGCTGGCCCAGGCTGACGTGCTCTCCATCCATTGCCCGCTGACGCGCGCCACGCGCGGCCTGGTGGGGGAGCGCGAACTGCGCCTGCTGCCGCAGAACGCGGTCGTCATCAACACCGCGCGCGGGCCGATCCTCGACATCGATGCACTGGAGGCCGTCATGCGCGAAGGCCATGTCGCCGCGGCGGGCCTCGACGTCATCCCGGTCGAGCCCCCGGTCGAGTCGATCCCCTCCCTGCTGCGCGCCTATCGCGACCGGGAGGACTGGCTGACCGGGCGCCTCATCATCTGCCCGCACATTGCCTTCCACACGCCCGAAGCCTGGGACGACATCCGCCTCAAGGCCGCCGAGACCATGCGCGACGTTCTGGTGGACGGGCTGAACACCAACGTCATCCCGCCCGAGAGCGACTGAGCGGCGCGCCGGCGGCGGCGGCCGACAGCCGCCGCCAGCGCAGCAGCATCATCGCGGCGACCAGCGCCAGCCCCACGCCGAGCCCGGCCCACACACCCGGCGGCCCAAGCCCGCCGTAGCGCGCCGCCAGCAGCCCGAAGGGCAGCCCGATCCCCCAATAGCCAAGCGCGGCAAACAGCATCGGCACGCGCGTGTCCTTCAGCCCGCGCAGCGCGCCGGCCGCCACCACCTGGATCCCGTCGCCCATCTGGAAGGCGCCAGCGATGATCAGCAGCGTCGCGCCGAGTGCTGCGACCGCGCCCGACTGCGGGTCGGCCGGATCGAGGAACAGCTGCGCGATGGCGGAGGATGCCAGCACCAGCACCAGCGCCATCGTCGCCATGAAGCCCGCGCCCAGCGCCACCGCCACCCAGCCCGCCCGCGCCGCCCCGCGCGGATCGCTCGCGCCGATCGCGAGCCCCACCCGCGCCGTGGCGGCCTGGCCGATTCCCATCGGCACCATGAAGGTCGCGGATGCCGTCTGGATCGCGATGGCATGCGCCGCCACCGCCACCGTGCCGAACCAGCCCATGGCGAAGGCCGCCGCGGTGAAGACCCCGATCTCGAGCAGCATCGTTGCCGCGATCGGCAGGCCGACGACGAAGACCTCCCGCAGCCGCCCGGCATCCAGGCGCCAAACTCGCCCGAAGAGCCGGAAGCGCCGGAACACGCGGTCGCGCCGGATCAGAACGACCAGCGCCAGCAGCATGCCGATATTGGCGATTGCGATGGCGAGCCCCGCCCCCAGCACGCCGAGCCCCGCCGGGAAGATCAACGCCCAGGCGATCGGCAGGTTCAGCGCGACCGCCGCGAAGGAGACCCACATCGCCGCGCCGGGCCGCTCCATCGCCGCGAGGAAGCCGCGCAGCACGACGAAGCCGCAGAAGCCCGGCATGCCGAACATCGCCGCGCGCGTGTAGTCCTGCGCCAGCGCCGCCAGCGCCGCGTCCTGGCCCAGGGCGCGCAGCACCGCGGCCGATTCCCACAGCAGCACCCAGGTCGGCACCAGCATGATGGCGCAGGCCCAGAAAGCGGCGCGCGTCGCGCGGCGCATCGCGCGCACCCAGCCGCGCCCCGCGACACCCGGCAGCCGCCCCGCCCCGCGTGCCTGCG
>NZ_JACADR010000150.1 GCF_016106005.1 Roseomonas rosulenta | reverse complement strand
CCACGCCGGGGGCGCCGACACCCACGCCGGGGGCCACGCCGACGCCAGGCGCACCCACGCGCGGGGCGGCGCGCAGCGCCACGCCAGGCCGCGCCACGCAGCCGGCCGGCACGCCGATATACTGGCAATAGACCACCGCCTGCGCCGGCGCGGCGAAGGCCGACACCACGACAGGGGCGAACAGGGCAAGGAGAACGGGCCGCAAGCACATGTCGCGCATCCTCTCCGCGCCGCGCGCGGGAGGCGCGCCGGCGATCCGCACTCTAGCCCCGAACCGCCGGCGCGTGTTGCGCCACATCAGGCGCGACGGCGGCGCGCTACTTCGCGCGTTCGTAGTAGGTGCCGTCGGCGGTCTTCACCACGATCTTCTCGCCGGCCGTGATGAAGGGGGGCACCATGACCTTCACGCCGTTCGACATGACCGCGGGCTTGTAGGAGGAGGAGGCGGTCTGGCCCTTCACCACGGGATCGGCCTCGATCACCTCCAGCACGATGGTCTCGGGCAGGTCCATCGAGACGGGCTCGCCCTCGATGAGCTTGACGTTGACGGTCATGTTCTCCTGCAGGAAGGGCAGGCGGTCGCCCAGGATGTCCTTGGGCACCATGGTCTGCTCGAAGGTGGCTGGGTCCATCAGGACCAGGTTCTCGCCATCCTCGTAGGAGTAGGTGAATTCCTTGTCCTCGGTGGTGAGGCGTTCGACCGTGTCGGCGGTGCGCCAGCGCTGGTCCTTCTTGGCGCCGGACTTCACGTTGCGCATCTCGACCTGGATGACCGCGGCGCCCTTGCCGGGGATCATGATGTTCTGCTTGAGGATGGTGTAGCGAGCCCCTTCGAACTCGATGACCATGCCGGCACGCATTTGGTTGGCTTGCATCTTTGCCATGGGCCATGTTCCTAATTCAGCACGTCAGCGCACGCGATTCGGGCTGGCCCTTTAGCCCTCCAGGCCAGAATCTGCAATTCGCAACGCCTTTCGACGAGAGTTGCCGCGACCCAAAGCAAACCCAAACCGACCTACGAGGCTGAGAGAGCAACACAGTGAGAGAAGAGTTTAGAGAGCATTTTCGGCGCTCAAAAGAAGAAATCGACAAGATCTTAGCTAACTGCATATTTATATTTGATACAAATGTTCTGCTTCGACTATTTCGGTACAAGCAAAGAACTGCAGACGAAATTGTTGAAATATTGGAGAAACTTCGCCCGCGCATTTGGCTACCATTTCAGGTGGGTTTGGAATATAATAAAAATCGTCATGAAAAGCTCCGGGAGAACGATAAGATTTGCCGCTCCATTAATGAGGCTATAATCAAGTGTTCTGACGAACTAAAGAAAATGTCCGCCATCAGTAATGATCTTGGTCTTCATCCGCTTGCTGAAATCGAGGCTGACCTTAGCCACCTCATCGACGAATTGACCAAGGTTCAAGCTAGAGTTCAGGAGGCGATGGAGGATCACTCTTCAGAAGAGTACTTCGAGAAGCTTCATGAGCGGATTGGCGCGGTATTTTCCGGCGCTGTCGGAGCAGATTTTTCCGAACCCGAGTTGGCGACCATATTCGCGACCGGCGCCACGAGATATGAGAAGCAGATAGGTCCTGGATATGCTGACGCAAAAGCTAAGCGCTCATCTGGGGCAGGTGATCGAGAGGTGTACGGAGACCTGATCATCTGGAACGAGATGATCGAGTTCGCCAAACGAGCACAGCGACCGGTAATTTTCGTAACTGAGGACACCAAAGAGGACTGGTGGCTCCGCAAGGGCGGCAAAACCATAGGGCCGCGCCCTGAACTCCGAAGAGAGTTCTTTGAGCAGACCGGGCAGGAGATACACTTCTATCAGATTAAGCGCTTTGTTGAATATTCAAAAGAAAAAATAAGCGGCGAGGTTAGTCAGGAGACGGTCGATGATGTGGCTCGGCAGCGACCAGCCTTTCGCGACTGGGCTGAAGTCTTTAATGTGCTCAGGCATGTGCTGCCTGAAAATGCTGGCACTGCGCCACATCAGGGCATGGATGGATCAGCAAACCGGCTCCTTTATAAGCATTTATTGCGAAAAAAAGGACAATTAGTCTGGGACAAAATGATAATCGAAAAGAAATTACAGGAATTTATGGATGATAAGACAGCTTCTGATCTTGAGGAAGAGGAAAACGTGGAATTTCTATTTGAAAATTCCGACAGAATTAGAGAAATAAATAGAGAGATTGCGGCTGTCGATGAAAAGATTTTGCCCCTCAGGCGTGTTGTCGAGGGTCAATGAAAGCGGCTACTGCTGGGAAATGGAGTTTTCCCTCCAGGCCCTCGTGAGGTGTTGGTTGTCGTAGCATCCGCCGCATTATTGCGCGCGTGAGCTACCCCAAGGTCCAAACCTCAACACCCCACCGCCCTCACAAACCCCTCCGCCGCATAGGCCAGGATCGCCCGATCCCGAGTCACCACCGGCACCCCCATCGTCTGCGCCGTCGCCACGATGAACCGATCCGCCGGGTCGGCATGGAACGCCCCGGGCAGCGCGCTCGCCCGCCACATGATCTCGCGCGTCAGCGGCGCCTCGCGCAGCCCCGGCGCCGCGAACACCCGCGCCATCCATGTCTCCGGGTCGGGCAGCAGCACCAGCGGCGCGCGCTGCCCGCGCGGGCGGCACAATTGCCCGATCTCCCACGCCGTCGCGGCCGAGACATAGGCCCCGTCGCCCATCGCCGCCGCCCGGATGGCCTCGCGCCCGGCCTCGCTCATGGCCTCCCCCTGCGCCAGCCAGATCACCGCGCAGGTGTCGAGCAGGACCGCGCTCACCGATGCAGGATGCCCAGCTCCGCATCCGTGGGCGCATCCCCCCCGGTCGGCGCCGTCAGGTCGAGGTCAGGCGGGATGATGACGCTGCCGCGCAGGAACCCGTGCAGGTCCCCGGCCGCCGGTGCCGCCGGCTTCGTCACCACCGCCACCACCTTCCCCCGCTTCGTGACCTCCAGCCGCTCGATGGTGCCGCTGTTCACCTGGTCCAGCAGGTCGAGGCAGGTGGCCTTGAACTCCGTCGCGTTGATCGTCCGCACCGCGCCCATCGGCGCCTCCTGACTGGTCATCTCACATGACCATATGGCCCGGCCGAGCACCGCCGCAAGCGGTTTTCCCTGGACCTCGCCCCCGCCCTATGGCTTTATAGGAATTCAGTCCGCTTCCACCCCGGGCTGCCGCTCCTTGAAGCCGCACATCTGTCCTCTCCGCCCTCGCGCCCTCAAGGCGCGCCCGTCGCGACCTGTCCGAAAGCCACCCCCGCCGCCGAACGCGGACAATTTGTCCGAAACCGGCACCTCCGCCCCGGACCCACCATTTGTCCGAAACCGACATTTCTGCCGCGGAAGGGGAATTTGTCCGAAACCAACAGGTCTTGCGTTCCAGCGCCTTACGCGCGCACCGGCTTCTTCCCGCCACCGCCGGGGCTCTCCCGCACAAACACCGGCACCGCGAACCCCGGCACCTTCCCCCGCAGCCCCTCGACCAGCGCCACCCCCTCGGCATCCGGCACCGAGAACCGCGCCACCCCCGGCGCCGGGTCCAACGCATGCAGGTAGTACGGCCGCACCCGCGCGCGGAGCATCGCCCGCACCAGGTCTTCCAGCGCGCCGCCCGAGTCATTCACCCCGCGCAGCAGCACGCTCTGCCCCAGCAGCACCACCCCGGCATCCGCCAGCCGCGCCAGGGCGTCCAGCGCCGGCCCCGCGAACTCCCGCGCATGGTTCGCATGCACCGCCACGAACACCGGCTTGCCCGCGCCGCGCAGAGCCTCCACCAGCGCCGCGTCCACCCGCCCCGGGTCCGCCACCGGCACCCGCGTATGCACCCGCAGCGTCTCGATATGCGGCACCGCCCCCAGCCGGGCCAGGATCGCCCGCAGCCGCCGCGCGCTCAGCATGAAGGGGTCGCCGCCGGTCAGCACCGCCTCGCGCACCGCCGGCGTGCCCTCGAACCAGGCGAGGGCCGCCTCCAGCTCCGCCTCGCTCAGCACCCCGCCATCCGGGCCCACCACCTCGCGCCGGAAGCAGAAGCGGCAATAGACCGGGCAGGCCAGCAGCGGCTTCAGCAGCGCCCGGTCCGGGTAGCGGTGCACCACGCCCTTCACCGGCGTGAAGGGCTGGTCCGCGGTGGGGTCCTCGATCTCGCCCGGGGCCGTCACCAGCTCCGCCGGGTCCGGGATGTATTGCCGCGCGATCGGGTCCGCCGGGTCGGCGGCGTCGATCAGCCCCGCGACATGCCGCGTCACGGAAATCGCGTAGCGCGCCGCGACCGCGGCCGCGCCCGCCTCGGCCTCGGGCACGATCAGCCCGGCCTGGCGCAGCGCGCGGGCCGTGCGCAGGGGCCGTCCCTGGCCTGTGGGTGTTCCGTCCGGCATGGTCGCGGCCCCTACCGGAAGCCCGAGCCACCCGCAATGCCGACCGCCCCCGCGCGCGCCCCCTGGCACCCCGAGCGCCTCGCCGCCCGCCTGCCCTTCCTCGCGGCCCGCGCGCGCCTCGCCGCCGCCACCCGCGCCTTCTTCACCGGCCGTGGCTACACCGAGGTCGAGACCCCCTGCCTGGTCGAGGCCCCCGGCGCCGAGGTCCATATCCGCGCCTTCGCCACCCGGTTCGAGGCGCATCTGGGCGCCGGCGCCTCGCGCCCGCTCTGGCTGCGCACCTCGCCGGAGCTCGCGATCAAGAAGCTGCTGGCCGGCGGCGCCGGCCCGGTCTTCGAACTGGCCCGGGTGTGGCGCAACGGCGAGGCCTCCGCCCGCCACGCCCCGGAATTCACCATGCTGGAATGGTACCGCCCCGGCCTGTCCTTCGAAGGCCTGATGGAGGAGACCGAGGCCTTCATCCGCACCGTCTGCCCGCCCGTGGTGGAACACGATGGCGTGCGCACCGACCTCGCGCTGCCCTTCGAACGGATCACGATGCAGGATGCCTTCGCCCGCTGGTGCAACGGCCTCGACCTCCTGGCCACCGAGGGCGATGCGGCCCGCCTGCACGCGGCCGCTGCGGCCGCCGGCCTGCCCCCGCGCCCCGACGAATCCTGGGAGGACCTGTTCTTCCGCCTGCTGCTGGAGCGCGTGGAACCGGCGATCGGCCGCGGCCGCGCCACCTTCCTCACCCACTGGCCGGCCCCCCAGGCGGCGCTGGCCCGGCGCGACCCGGCCGACCCGCGCGCCGCCCTGCGGTTCGAGCTGTTCGTGGCCGGCCTCGAACTCGCCAACGCCTTCGACGAGTTGACCGACGCCACCGAACAGCGCGCACGGTTCCAGGAGGCGAACGAGGAACGCCGCCGCATCACCGGCGATCACGGCTGGGAGATCGACGAGGATTTCATCGCCGCCCTCGCCCACGGCCTGCCGCCCACCGCCGGCATCGCGCTCGGCTTCGACCGCCTGGCCATGCTCGCGGGCGGGGCGCGCCGCATCGAGGACGTGCTCTGGCTGCCCGTGACTTGACCCCCGGCACCCGCGTCGCGTCTATACCCCCCGCGCGAAGCAAGCACGGGACGCATGGCGATCGGATCCAGAATGAGCCGGGAGAGGCGCCGCCGGCGCGGGCAGTTCGCACTGCGCGCGGCGAAGTGGCTGCTGGTGCTCGGCATCCTCGCCGGGCTCGGCGTGGTGGCCTACCAGAGCGGGCTCGAGCTGGCGGGCACCGAGGTCACGCGGCTCGAACGCCGGCTCGCCGATGTGGGGGCCGAGGCGCGCGACCTGCAGCTGCGCAATTCCCGCCTGGAGGGCGAGCTGCGCCAGGCGCGCGAGGCCAACGTGGCGCTGCAGCGGCGCTACGACCGCGACGTGCCCTCGGGCGCCTCGGCCGCGGTGTTCTCCCTGGCGCAGCAGCGCATCGCCGCCGGGGTCGAGCGCGAGAGGATCGAGCAGGTGCTGCGCGACGCCGGCCCGGTGCGCCGCTGCGAGGCGCGCGGCACCGCGCGCCGCTTCGCCATCGTCTACGGCGCCCGAATCCCGGAGACTGCCGGGATCGAACTGGCCGAGGGCCTGGTCCGCGTGGTGGTCAGCACCGCCGCGCAGACCGACGACATCAACCGCACGGCGCAGGTGGTGGTCACGGTGGCGGGGCAGGACCCGCAGACCTTCACCGGTCTGCCGCAGCGCCAGGTGGTCACGCTCGGCAATGCGGAGCTGGCGCTGAGCGTGACCTCGGAGATCCGCGGCTTCGCCACCGCGGCGCTGACGAATTGCGGAGGGTGAGGATGCGCGCTGGCCTGGTCCTGCTGCTGATCATCGCCGCCGCCTGCGCGCCGCGACCGGACCCGCGCGTGGCCGAGGGCGAGCGCCTGGCGCAGGCGCGATGCGCCTCCTGTCACGCCGTCGGCCCCACGGGCGCGAGCCCCCGCCCGCCGGCACCGCCCTTCCGCGACCTGCATCGCCGCTACCCGGTGGACCAGCTGGCGGAATCACTCGCCGAGGGCATTCTCACCGGCCACCCCGCGATGCCGCAGACCAGCTTCGACCAGGCGGAGATCGAGGCCTTCCTGGCCTATCTCCGGTCCCTGGAGCGATAGACCGTGCCGCACTGACCCGCCTGCAGCATCGCAGGCGGGTCAGTGCGGCCCGACGCCTTCCGACCGGATCAGGCCGGCACGTCGCCGGCCAGCGTGATGCGGTGCATCTCGCGCCGATGGCCATGGTAGTCGTTGACCGGGTAGTGCTGCACCGCGCGGTTGTCCCACAGCGCGAGCGAGCCCGGCGCCCAGCGGAAGCGGCAGGTGAATTCCGGCTTCATGATGTGGGCGAACAGGAAGTCGAGCAGCGGCTTAGATTCCTCGACCGTCCAGCCCTCGAACTGCGTGGTGTGGCCGAGGTTCACGTACAGCGCGCGCCGCCCGGTCTCGGGATGGGTGCGCACCACGGGGTGGGCGGCTTCCAGCACCTCCGCATTCGTCACCGCGCCGCGTTCCTTCTGTCGGTCCTCGCGCGTCTTGGACGCGTCCGCCTTGCGCGAGGAATTGATCGCGCGCAGCCCGTCGAGCGTCGCGCGCAGCCCGGGCGAGAGCGCGTCGTAGGCGGCGCGGCAATCGGCAAAGAGCGTGTCGCCGCCGGCGGGCGGGACCTCGCGCGCGACCAGCATGGTCGCCATGGGCGGGCGCTCCAGATAGGCCGTGTCGGAATGCCAGACGCCGCCGAAGTTGATGCGCTCGTGCGGTTCCTTCACCACCGGGGTGATCTGCGGGAAGCCCTCGAGCCCGCGCACGAAGGGGTATTCGACCGGCGTGCCGAACTGCGCGGCGAAGGCCAGGAAGTCGCGCGGCGGCAGGTGTACGTCGCGCAGAAACAGCACCCCGTGGTCGAGCCAGACGCGGCGCAGCTCCGCAACCGTCGCGGGATCGACACCGCCGCGCAGATCGATGCCGGACACTTCGGCCCCGCAGGAGCCCGAGGCGCGCGTGACGGTGATGCGCTGCGCGGTGATGGACATGGCGTTCCTCCGTTTGCCGGCAGGCTACGCCGCCGTCCGCAGCCGCGCCAGCATCGCCGCCGCGTGCTCCCGCGGCAGGGCGTAGAACACGAACACATAGGGGTCCGAGGCCTCGAACACCGAAGGATCGGGCGAGGCACGCTGCATGGTCGGGCGATCCAGCGCGCCCATCGGGAACCATTCGCCGCGCAGCTCGAACAGCACGTCGTAGCCGAGCGCATCGAGATAGGCGGGCACGGCCCAGGTGCTGCCCTCGCGGTGGCGTTCCTCCACCTCCAGCGTGATCACGGGGCGGCAGCGCGTGAGCGTCTCGCGCGCGCCGCGCAGGATCTCGTATTCCGCCCCCTCGGCATCGACCTTGAGAGCCGTGAGGTCGGTGATGGCGAAGTCGTCGAGCCGCTTCAGCGGCACCGCGAAGCGCTGCACGCTCACGCGCGCGGAGAGATGCGCGGCATAGTCCTTCGCCGTGCTCGCCCATTGCTCCTGCGCCACGCCATCCAGCACGGGCATCGCCAGCGTGATCTCGCCCGCCTGGTCGCCCAGCGCCGCCGCGTGGCACTCGACATGCGCGGGCGCGTCGCCGAAGGCCTCGCGCAGCGCTGCCTGCAGCCGCGCGAAGGCTGGCGGCAGTGGTTCGAAGGCCAGCACGCGCGACCCCGGCAGCCGCGCGAGCGGCACGGTGATCAGCCCGTCATGCGCGCCGACATCGACCAACGTGCCCGGGCGGTGCAGCAGGGTGTGGAAGGTGATCTCGTCCAAGGTGGCTCGCCCCTGCATCCGATGCGTGGCGCCGAGCCTAGCGCAGCGGTCGTGGCGCGGCGATGGCCGCGCACCCTCGCCACGGCGCGCGCCCTGCGCGATGATGCGCGCGACCCACGGGAGGGCCTCCATGCCGCTGTCGCAGCTGATCTACACCTCGCGCCCCTTCGGCTTCGACGAGGGCGTTCTCGACAACATCCTGCTCAGCGCGCGCGCCAACAACGGCCGGCGCGGCATCACCGGCGCGCTGATCTGCCGCGCCGACCTGTTCATGCAGTTGCTCGAAGGCCCGCGCGAGGCGGTGACCGCCACCCTCGCCCGCATCCTCAAGGACGACCGCCACGTGGATGTCGCGGTGGTGCATTGCGGCGATGCCGCGGAGCGCCTGTTCCCCACCTGGACCATGCGCGACGACCCGCCACAGAGCTGGATGTGGACGCGGGAGCAGGTGCGCGCAGGCGCGGCGCGCGATGCCTCGGCCGCCGAGGCGCTGGCGGTGTTCCGCCGCCTGGCCGCGCACCCGCGCGCGGCCTGACACCGCCGTCAGGCTGCCGCTATCGCCGCGTTCATCGCCCGTACCCCGCCCGCCGCGCCTTCGGGGTGGTTCCACACCGCGCCGACCACGGCCAGGAAATCCGCCCCTGCACGCACCAGTGGGCCGCAATTCGCAGCCGTGATGCCGCCGATCGCCACGCAGGGGATCTCCATCATCTCCGACCACCATTCCAGCAGGTCGGTGCCGGCGGTGTGGACCGTCTCCTTGGTGTCGGTCGGGAAGAAGGCGCCGAAGGCGACGTAGTCCGCCCCCTGCTCGCCCGCGGTCATGGCCAGGTGGCGGGAGGCATGGCAGGTGATGCCGAGGATCTTCCCCTCGAGCAGCATCCGCGCCCCGGCATGGTCGCCATCCTGCTGGCCCAGATGCGCGCCGTCGCAGCCCAGCCGGTGCGCGAGGATGGCGTCGTCGTTCAGGATGAATGCGACGTCGCGCGCATGGCAGACCGGCATCAGCGCCTCGGTCGCGCGGGCCACGTCGTCGGGCGCCGCATCCTTGAGCCGCAGCTGGAGGCACGCGACATCGCCGGCATCGAGTGCGGCGGCCAAGGTCTCGCGGAAAGCGAGCGGGTCGAGCCGCGGCGGGGTGATCAGATACAGGCGGCAGCGGTCGGTCATGACCCCTGATCGCGCGGGCGCCGCGGTTTGGGAAGCGCCGCCCCGCGCGCGGCGTCACGGGCAGGTCGCGGGCGGGGTCCGGCACCCGCCCGCGCGCCCCAGGTCACGCCTTGGTCTTGTAGACCTCGATCATGGAGGCGAGCAGCTTCAGTGCTTCCTCCTTCGGCCGCTGGAAGGCGTTGCGCCCGACGATGGAACCGTTGCCGCCACCGGCATGGATCGCCTTCACCTCGGCCAGCAGCGCGTCGGTGCCCTTCGCCTCGCCGCCGGAGAACACGACCAGGCGGCGGCCGTTGAAGCAGGTCTGCACGATGTGACGGATGCGCGCGGCCATGTCGGAGCCGTCGATCTTGCGCTCGATGTAGACCTTCTTCGCGGCCTCGAGCGACAGCGGCTCCATCGGCGGCTTCACCTTGATGATGTGCGCGCCCATCAGCGCGGCCATGTGCGCGGCATAGGCGCAGATGTCGAAGGCGGTCTCGCCCGCCTTGTCGAGCATCGGGCCGCGCGGATAGGACCACACGACGACGGCGAGGCCGGCGGACTTCGCCTCCTCGGCGAGCTCGCGCAGCTCCTCCATCATCTCGAACTGGTATTCGCTGCCCGGGTAGATGGTGAAGCCGATGGCCGAGCAGCCCAGGCGCAGCGCATCCGCCACGCTGCCCGTCACCGCCTGGTCCTTGGTGGTCGACAGGCTGTTGGACGAATTGACCTTGAGGATGGTCGGGATGGACCCGGCGAAGGTGGCGGCCCCCGCCTCGATCATGCCGAGCGGCGCGGCATAGGCGTTGAGCCCCGCCTCGATCGCCAGCTCGAAATGGTAGTGCGGGTCATAGGCCGCGGGGTTGGGCGCGAAGGACCGCGCCGGGCCATGCTCGAAGCCCTGGTCCACCGGCAGGATCACCATGCGGCCTGTGCCGCCAAGCTTCCCCTCCATCAGGATGCGGGCGAGGTTCGCCTTGGTCCCGGGGTTGTCGCTCTCGTACCAGGAGAGGATTTCCTTCACGCGGCGGGTCAGCTTCATTGGGCGTCCTTCCTTCGGGTCGTGATCGGCGCGGCGCGCGATAGCGCAGGCTGCGCGGCCTGTCACGCGGGCGGCGGTGTGGCGCCCGCCTGTGGCGCTTCCATGGCAAGCCAGGCCGCCAGGCGCGCAACATCGGCGCGCCGGCGCAGGTCCAGGGCACCGAGGTCGAGGCTGGGCGGGCGGGCGGGCAG
>NZ_JACADR010000015.1 GCF_016106005.1 Roseomonas rosulenta | reverse complement strand
ACACCGCCATCAGCGCCCCGACCAGGATCCCTCAGCACCGTGATCCCCGCCATCCCCCCGCGTGGCGGGCGACCATGCACCGCTCTACGGCCACGCATGCCAGCATTCGGGGTTTCTGGAGGCGTCCGATTCAGGCCAGAGCGTGGACCTCGGCATCTACCTCAGCCAAATCGCCTCGGCAGTGATGCAGGCTCATGCCGTCGAAGGGGTTCGGCTCAACCTGAAAGTCGATACTTGGCCGGTGTCGATTAACGTAGCTATGCCGGCGGGCCTCGTGGTGAACGAGGTGCTGACGAACGCGTTGAAGCACGCCTTTGTCGGTCGCAGTGGCGGCACCATCACGCTGCATAGCCTGGTCGATGGCGAGGGCTGCCAAGTCCTCGTTATGGATGATGGCATTGGCTTACCGCCGGGCACGACGTGGCCCACCTCGGGCAGGCTGGGTGCCCTGATCGTTGAGTCGCTGCGGAAAAATGCCGGTGCGACGGTGGCGGTCACGACCTCAGCAGGGAGGGGCCTCCGTGTGGCGATCCAATTCGCACGCGCGGACGCGGCGCCGGAAGCAGCATAGGCGAGAGCGACGCGCGTCGTCTCCGACGCGTAACGCACGTGCCGACCTAAGCAGCGGCCTTCGTGCTACTGCTCTGGTGCTCACTACCGGGAAACCGGTCCAGCGCGGATAGCCGGATCAGCGGGATTAGCGGCCCCGCACCCCGGGAATCTGAAATGACGCCGCACCGCGCGCGGCCCGATGGGCGGCGAGGTCCGCGACATTCTCGGGGCTATCTTCCTTCCGAGCGGCGCAGCGCGCGACATGCTCGGCCCAAACCTTCAAGGCCGCTGCGCGCTCGGCTGCGTAGTCGTGGCGCTGATAGACGCGCGCCACAGTCGAGAGGGATGCAGGCTTGTGCGCCAGCAGCAGGTCCGCGACCACGGGGTTGAACCCCATCCCTGCGAGCGCGGAAACGCCCGTGCGGCGAATGTCGTGCAGGCGCCAGTCTGTCACCTTCGCGGCCTTGTCCAACGCCGCCTTCGCGCGGGTGAAACCACTCACGGGCGTCTTGCCGGTGGTGCTGAAAACCAGGTCCTGCCCCTTGATGCGCTTCACCGCGCGCAGCGCATCGCGCGCGGCCTCGGGCAGCGCGACCACGTGCGCCTGTCCGCGCTTCATCCTCGATCCGGGAATGGTCCACGTCCCGAGGTCGGCGGACAATTCCGACCAGCGCATCCCGGCGACTTCATCGCGCCGCGCCAGCGTCAGCAGCATGACCCGGAACCGCGGCCCCCACGGCTCACCCATGGCGGCGGCAGCGTTCCACACGCGGCCCGGTTTCCTCGGGCGTCAGGACGCGCTCACGGGCTTCTACGCCCGCGCCGATGGGGATTCCCTCAAAGGGGTTGCCGGCGACCTTGCCGCGCTTCTCTGCCCAGGCGTAGCAGGCGCGCGCATAGGCCAGCGTGCGGCCCGCCATGGCGACGCTCCCGGCCTTCAGCACGTCATCGAGCACGGCCACCGCCTCGGCCTTCGTCAGCCGCATGGCGGGGCGCTTCAAGTGCTTGGCGAAGGCATACTTGATCGCGCGCACAGCCTCGGCGGCGTAGCGCGGGCGCTTTGGCGCGAGGTGCAGTTTCGCCCAATCCCCCACCAGCGTTTCCAGCGTCAGCGCGGCCTCGGCCTTCGCCTTGATCGCAGCCTCGCGCTTTTCCAGGCGCACCGCGCGCGGGTCGATCCCCTTGGCTACCTCGCCAAGCCGCACGCCGGCGGCCTCGCGGGCTTTCTCGGTGGTGATGCTGCCCCATACGCCAAGAACCTCGCGGCGCTTAGCCTTCGTCGCGGGGTCGGTCCATTGCACCAGGAAGGTCTTGGTGCCGGCCTCGGTGGCGCGGACCCCCAGCCCCTTGCACTCGGTATCGAAGGCGATGCGGTCCTTGCGGCCCGGCTCGGGCTTGACGGCGGCCAGGTAGCGGTCGGTGAATTTCGGCACGGCGCAGACCCCGTTCTGCGGACCCCGCGGCTAGGTCCGCACCGGGTCCGCATGGCGGCTTGTGGCGACCACCTTATCGGCGGACCCAAGCAAAAACAAGGATTATGGCGAGTCATGGCGCGGCGTGGCGGCGGTTTTGCGCTGACTCTTAATCAGCGGGTCGTAGGTTCGAATCCTACGGCGCCCACCACTTTCGCCCGATCCGGCTAATCAGGAATGCGGCCTTGTGGACCAGGAGCAGCCGGGAGCCGCTTGGCCGTACAACCACCCGCTTGGCAGGCGCCTGATGTTTAGCGCCCTATCTATTCGCCGGCTCTGTTTTGGGTCTAACATCGTCCAATGCCCGATGGCCCCGGCCTGGCCCAGACGCGATGGCAGATCGGCGTTGCGATAGCCCAGATCGCGCGCCGATGGCGCTTGCGGCTCGACCAGCGGATCGCGCCCTTCGGCCTTACCGAAGCGCGTTGGCTCGTACTGCTGAGCCTCGCGCGCCGTGGCGACGGCGTGACCCAGAAGGACCTAGCGGCGCGCTTGGCAATCGAGGCGCCGACCCTGGTGCGGACGCTCGATTGGCTGGAGCGCGAAGGTTTCGTGGCCCGCCGCGCCGTGCCCCATGACCGCCGTGCCAAGACCATCCACCTGACGGCGACCGCGCGACCCATGGTCCTGCGGATCGAGGCCGAGGCCGCCGCGGTACGCGCGGAGATCCTGGCCGATATCCCCGAGGAAGACCTCGCCTCCTGCCTCGAGGTGCTGCAGCGCGTGGCGGAAGGCCTTGCCCGGATCGAGGAGGGCCCGACCGGTGGATATCGGCCCCGCTAGCACCCCTGCTGCATCGATCGCCGCCCCGCGACGCGTCGCCCGGCGAAGGCTGCGCATCGCAGCCGCCGTCACCGCGTTCCTCTGCGTCATCGCCGGCGGCGGGACTTGGCTGCATCGGCAGTTCACGACGGTCTTCGTCGATGATGCGCGGATCGCCGCCGACATGGTCGCACTCGCCAGCCGCCTGCCGGGATGGGTGACGGAACTTCGCGTGATCGCCGGCGACACGCCGCGCGGTGGTCAGGTGGTCTTGCGGATCGACAGCCGCGAGGCGGAGCTGACGCTGCGCGAGATCGAGGCGCGCCTCGAGGGCATCGCCGCGCGCCGCGCCGAGCTTGAGGCACGGCTCGGCATGGTGGACCGCCAGACCGGCAGCCAGCAGGACGCGCAACGCGCGCGGCTGGAAGCGGCGCGATCCGCCCTGCCGGCAGCCGAGGCGGAGCGGCTCTATGCCGAGGGCGAATTCGCCCGCGCCGGTCAGCTGATGGGCACCGGCAGCGGCACGCGCCAGCGCTACGAACAGACGCGCTCGCTGCTCGAGACCGCGACGCAACGCGTGCTCGCCGTCTCGGCCGAGATCCGCAATGTCGAGGCACAGCTTGCCAATGCCGGCGCAGCGCGCGAGGAGCTGACCGTGCTGCGCCGGCAGCTCGATGCCATGGGTCCGCTGCAGCTGGAGCTCGCCGCACAGCGCGACCGCATCGCTCTCGAGATCCGCGACCGCACAATCACGATGCCCTTCGACGGCGTGGTCGACCGCGTTTTCGTCGATGCCGGCGAATACGTCACGCCCGGCCAACGCCTGCTGCTGGTTCACGACCCGGCGCGGGTTCGCATCGAGGCGAACGTCAAGGAAACCGAGATCCGCTACTTCCGCCCCGGCGCGCCGGTGCGCATCCGTGTCGACGCCTACCCGTCCCGCCGCTTCGAAGGCACGGTCGAGCGCGTGGGCGCGGCCGCGACCAGCGAATTCGCCCTGCTGCCGAGCCCCAACCCATCGGGCAACTTCACCAAGATCACGCAGCGCCTGCCGGTGCGCATCGCGCTGGCGCCAGGCGATGCTGACGGGCTGCTGCGCCCGGGCATGATGGTCGAGGTGAAGGCGCTGGCGCGTGAGTGAGGCCGCTGCCGGGCCGGGCTGGTCCGGCGCCTGGGCGGGGCCTGGCATCGCCGAGCTGCAGGCGCGCTGGGGCCAGCCCTATCGCTGGCTGGTGACGCTGGCGGCGATGATCGGCACCGTCGCCACCATCCTGTCGGCCACCATCGTCAATGTCGCGCTGCCACAGGTCATGGGCGCCTTCGGCATCGGGCAGGACCATGCGCAGCTGATCGCAACCGCCTTCCTGGCCTCGGTCACGGCGACGATGCTGCTGAATGGCTGGCTGGTGGACAGCTTCGGCTGTCGGCTGACCTATGCCGCCGCGATCGTGATGTTCGTGGCGGGGTCGATCGTCTCCGGCTCGGCGCCGAACGAGGGCGTGCTGATCGCCGGGCGCGTTATGCAGGGTGCGGCGGCCGGGATGGTGCAGCCGCTTGGCATGCAGATCATCTTCCAGGTGTTTCCAGCGGATCGGCGCGGTTCAGCCATGGGCCTCTACGCCGTGGGCGTGGTGATGGCGCCCGCGCTGGGCCCGACGCTTGGCGGCGTGATCGTGGACGAGTTCGGCTGGCGCGCGGTGTTCTTCCTGGGCGTGCCCTTTGCCTTGCTCGGGCTGCTCCTGGGGCTGGTGTTCCTACCTGGGCCGGCGCGCGAGGGCGCGCGGCGGCGCTTTGACGGGCCGGGTTTCGCCTTACTGGTGATGGCGCTGCTGGCGCTGTTGACCGGCCTTGCGAGCGGCCAGCGGGAGGGCTGGAGCTCCGATCGCGTGGTGGTGGAGCTCTGCATCGCTGCAGCGGCTGCAATCGGCTTCGTGCTTTGGGAACTGCGCAGCGATGCGCCGATGTTGAACCCACGGCTGTTTGCCGTGCGCGGCTTCGCGTGCTCGGCGGCTGTAGGCGTCGTGTATGGCGCGGCGCTTTTCGGTTCGACCTACCTCGCGCCGTTGTTCGTGCAGACGATCCAGGGCTACACCGCCACGCGCGCGGGGCTGCTGCTGATGCCCGCTGGGCTGGCCATGGTGCTTGTCTTCCCGATCGCGGGACGCATCGCCGACCGCGTGCCCCCCTTCGGGCCTATCGGCGTGGGGCTGGTGCTGTTCGGCCTCTCGGCCTGGCTGATGACCGGCATCGGCACCGACACGCCCTTCTGGACCTTCGCGCTCTGGATCCTGGTCGGGCGCATCGGCTTCGGCCTGGCGATGCCGAGCATGAATGCCGGCGCGCTGCGCGCGCTGCCGCCGCGCTGGGTTGGGCAGGGGTCGGGGGCGGTGAACTTCGCGCGGCAGTTCGGCGGGGCGATCGGCGTGAACCTGCTCTCGATCCTGCTCGAACGCCGCACGCAACTGCACGCGCAAGCGCTGACCGCGACCCAGGAAGGACGCGGCGCCACCCGCGAGGTGCTGCAGGAGATCGAGCGCGTCCTGGCGCAGGACGGCATCGCCGAGGGCATGCGCCAGGCCATGGCGCAGGATTACCTCGGGCAGATGCTGCTCTCGCAGGCGAGCATGCTCGCCTTCCGCGACACCTTCCTCGCCGTGGCGCTGATCTGCCTGCTGGCGCTGGTGCCGGTCGCGATCATGCGGCGCCGGCCGGTGGGGTGAAGTTCGTCGCCGGCTGCGCTATGCCGCCCACATGACCAGCACCGACACCGTGTCCACCCTTACCAGTGCAGCCGCCGCGCTGGCTCTGCCCGACCAGCCCGGCGCGCTGTTCGCGGCCTTGGAGCAGGCGACGTACCGCGCCATCGGCCACCGCCTGTTCACCGTGATGCGCCACGACGCCGCGGCCGGGCGCAACCGGCGCGCGCATAGCAGCGATCCGGCCGCCTATCCGGTCTCCGGCTACAAGCCGGTCAACTGGGACCATCCCTGGACTCGGCGCGTGCTGGTGGAGGGCACGCCCTGGATCGGCGCTGGCCCTGCCGACATCGCCTGGGCCTATCCAGATCACGAGAAGATCGCCGCCATGGGCCTGACCACGGCGATGAACCTGCCCGTGCGCTGGGCCGGGCGTACGCTCGGCACGGTCAACCTGCTGCGCACCGCGACCCCTTTCACCGAGGCCGATGCCACGATCGGCACGGTCTTCGCATCGCTGGCCGTGCCGGCGCTTCTTGCCATCGACGCCGCCTGATTCCGTGGAGATTGCCATGACATTGCTGCACCGCCGGGCCCTGCTCGCCGCTCCCGTCCTTATCGCCGCGCCAGCGTTGGCGCAGACAGCCTTCACGCGTCCGATCCGCCTGGTGATCCCGTGGGCGCCGGGTGGGACGACCGATATCCTCGGGCGCATCGTCGCCGAGCCCCTCGGCCAGGCGATCGGCCAGCAGGTGGTGGTCGAGAACCGCACGGGTGCCAGCGGAAACATTGGCTCCGATCTGGTGGCCAAAGCCGCACCGGACGGGCACACGATCCTGTTCGGGTCGATGTCGACCCACGCGATGAACCATGCGCTGATGCGAACCATGCCCTTCGACGGCGTGGCCGACTTCACGCCGCTATCGATGCTGGGCTTCGCAGTGAACACGATGGTGGTGCATCCCTCGGTACCGTCGCAGACATTGCCAGAGTTCATCGCCTACGCCCGCGCGAACCCTGAGAAGATTGCCTACGCTTCGGCCGGGCCGGGCTCGACCAACCACCTCTGCGCCGCGCTGTTCGAGAACATGACCGGCGTGCGCATGGTCCACGTCCCGTATCGCGGCGGACAGCCGGCGGTGACCGACACGGTGGCCGGCCAGACGCAGCTCTTCTTCAGCGCGGCGACGCAGACCATGCCGCATGTCGAGGGCGGGCGGCTGCGCCTGCTGGCGGTGACGGAGGCGACGCGCTGGTCCCGCCAGCCGAACATTCCGACGGTGGGCGAGGCGGTGCCCGGCTACGAGATGGCCGTCTGGTATGGCGCCTTCGGTCCCAAGGGCATGGCGCCCGCGCTGCAGCAGCGCCTGAACGCGGAGCTCAACCGCGTGATGACCCTGCCCGAGGTGAAGGACCGCCTCGCCGGCATGGGCGTGGAGGTCGCGCCTGAGAGCACCGACGCCTTCGCCCAGCGCCTGCGCGCGGACGCCGAGAAGTGGGGCGCGCTGATCCGTCGCCTCGGCATTGAGGCGAGCTGAGCGCGGGTTGCGGCACCCGCGGGCGCGTTCCATCCTCCGCCCCCTGACACTGGGGAAACGCCGATGGACACGCCGCTGAAGGTCGAGATCGAGGAGGGCATCGCCCTCCTCACCATGAATCGCGCCGAGACGCGCAATCCGCTCGACCCCGAGATGCAGGATGCGCTGCTCGACACGCTCTCCGCCCTCGATGCCGGGCAGGAGGTGCGCGTCGCGATCCTGACCGGCGCGGGCACCGCCTTCTGCGCCGGCGGCAATGTGCGCCGCATGGGCGAGGCGGCCAGCGGTGCCAAGGAACGCACGCCCGCACAGGCGCGTGGCTACTACCGCTGGGGCATCCAGCGGCTGCCGCGGCTGCTCGAGAACCTCGAACTGCCGGTGATCGCGGCGGTGAACGGGCCGGCCATGGGGGCCGGCTGCGACCTCGCCTGCATGTGCGACCTGCGTATCGCCGGCGAGAGCGCGCGCTTCGCTGAGAGCTTCGTCAAGCTCGGCATTATCCCGGGCGATGGCGGCGCGTGGCTGCTGCCGCGCGTGGTGGGTTTCGCGCGCGCGGCCGAGATGGCGCTGACCGGCGACACGCTGAGCGCGCAGGAGGCGCTGGCCGCGGGGCTGGTCTCGCGCGTCGTGCCCGATGCCGAGCTGATCCCGGCGGCGAAGGCGCTGGCCGCGCGTATCGCCGCCAACCCGCCGCAGGCGGTGCGCATGGCCCGTCGCCTGCTGCGCGAGGCCTGGAACAACCGGCTCGACACGGTGCTGGAGATGTCCTCGGCCATGCAGGCCGTGGCGCATACCACCGAGGACCATAAAGAAGCGCTGGCGGCGATGCGGGAGAAGCGCAAGCCGACCTACAAGGGCGCCTGAGATGGCCTTCGCGCCGGGGCTGCTGGCCGGACGCCGCGCGCTGGTGACCGGCGGCGGCACGGGGCTGGGGCGCAGCATCGGCAGGCGATTCCTCGAACTTGGCGTGTCGCTGGCGATATGCGGGCGACGCGCCGCGGTGCTCGAGGCGACGGCCGAGGCGTTTCGCGCGGACATCCCCGGCGCCGTCGTCACGACGCACGCCTGCGACATCCGCGATGCCGCAGCGGTCGAGGCGATGCTCGATGATGTCTGGCGCCACGGCGCCGCCGACATCCTGGTGAACAACGCCGCGGCGAATTTCCTGGCGCAGACGCACCGGCTTTCGGCACGCGCGGTGGACGCTGTACTGGGCACCACGCTGCACGGTGCAGCCTACTGCACCATCGGCTGCGGCAGGCGCTGGATCGAGGCTAAGCAGCCAGGCGTTGTGCTGTCCATCCTGACGCTCTCCGCGCTGCAGGGCGGCGCCTTCACCGCGCCATCCGCCATGGCGAAGGCGGGCTTGCTGGCGATGACGCAGAGCCTGGCCGTGGAGTGGGGCCCGCGCAGCATCCGCCTGGTGGCGATCGCACCCGGTACCTTCCCGACCGAGGCGGCCGTGGCGCGCCTTCGCCCCGGCGGTCTCGGACACGCCGGCGTGCCACTGCGCCGCGCGGGCAGGCACGAGGAACTGACCGATCTCGCGGCGTTCCTGGTCTCCGACCATGCTGGCTACATCACCGGCGAATGCGTAGTGGCCGATGGCGGACGGCGGCTTTTGGGCGGTGCGCGCGCCGGCGCGCAGGAGATGCTGGACTGGACCGATGCGGACTGGGCCGCGCAGCGCGCCCGCACCCCCGCGCGCTGAAGGACGCGAGCGATGCCCTTCGCGGAAATCGCCTACGACGTCGCTGATCGCATCGCGACCATCACGCTGAACCGGCCGGAGAAGCGCAACGCCTGGTCGCCCGAGACCGAGGCGGAGGTGCGCGATGCCTTCGCCCTGGCGGCGGAGGACGCCGCCGTCCGCGCCATCATCCTAACCGGCGCGGGCAGCACCTTCTGCGTGGGTGCCGATGTCACGCGTATCGCCGGCGGTCGTCCGCCGCCGCCGCGCTTCGTCGGCGTCACGCCGCCACCTGGCGGTGACCCACCGGTCGAGGATCTGTCGCGGCGCTACAGCTACATCCTGAACATCGGCAAGCCGGTGTTGGCGGCGATCAATGGCGCGGTCGCCGGCGTGGGCCTCGCGGTGTCGCTCTATTGCGACCTGCGCTTCATGGTGGCGGGCGCGAAGCTTGCCGCGGCCTTCCCGCGGCGCGGGCTGATCGCCGAACACGGCAGTGCCTGGATGCTGCCGCGGCTGATCGGGCCGATGAATGCGGCGGATCTGCTGCTCTCCGGCCGTACCATCACGGCGGAGGAGGCGCAGGCCATGGGCCTGGTGCGGGTGCTGCCCGCCGAGGGGTTCCGTGACGCGGTGCGCGCCTATGTCACCGACATGGTGGAGAACTGCTCGCCGCGATCGCTGCGCGTGATCCGTCGGCAAATGGCGCTGGCGCCGCTGCAGTCGCTGTCCGCCGCGATCGAACTTGCGGAGAGCGAACAGGCCGCGACGATCGACACCGAGGACCGGCGCGAAGGGGCGCGCGCCTTCCTCGAACGCCGCAAGCCGAACTTCACGGGGCGTTGAAGCGCGGCCCCAGACCACCGGCGTCGCGCAGCGCCTCGCGTTCCGCTTTCGTCATGCCGAGCAGGTCGCCCAGCACTTCGCTCTCGTGCTGATTGAGGAAGGGGCTCGGCTCGAAATCCGGCGGGGGCGCGCCTTCGATGCGCAGCGGCGTGGCGGGCAGCACGACGCGGCCGACCTCGGGATGGTCCACCCAACGCAGCATGCCGCGTTCGTGCATGCCGGGGTCTTCCAGCACTTCCTCGAGCGTGCGGACGGGTGCGGCGGGCACGCCGTGCTGTCGCGTCAACGCTTCCAGCTCCGCGCGCGTGTGGACGGATGTCCAGGCAGTGACCATGCGGTCCACCTCGGCCATGTGCTTCACGCGGTCGGGGTTGGTGCGGAAGCGCTCGTCGCCGATCAGCGCCTGCTGGCCCATTGCGCCGAGCAGCCGGTCCCAATGCCCCTCGGTTACGACGATGATGGCGATCCAGCCATCCTTCGCCGGATAGACATTGTAGGGCGCCATCGCCATGCCGGCATGGCTGTTGCCGGTGCGCGGCGGCACGTCCTTCTTCAGCATGCCGCCGAAATGCATCCCGATCGCCGAGGCGAGGGTGGAATACGACGCATCCTGCATCGCGACCTCGACGAAGGCGCCCTTGCCGCTGCGTTCGCGTGCGAAAAGCGCTGTCATGATCGCGCCGTACAGGTGCGTGCCGCCGAGGAAATCGCATACGGTCGGGCCGGCCTTGGTCGGCGGGCCGTCCGGGAAGCCCGTGGTGTGCATGACGCCGACCGCCGCCTGCACCGTGAGGTCCATCGCCAGGCGGTCGCGGTCGGGTCCGGTCTGCCCATAGCCCGACCCTGCCGCGTAGATGATGCGCGGGTTGCGCTTCAGCAGCGCCTCGTGCCCCAGCCCGAGCCGATCCATCGCGCCAGGGGAAAAATTCTCGATCACCACATCGGCGCGATCGACCAGGCGCAGGAATACCTCGCGCCCCTGTGGGTTCTTGAGGTCGAGCGACAGGCCGCGCTTGTTCGAATTCAGCATTGCCATCGGCACCGACCCGCCGGCGACCATGGCGCGCCGGCGCAGCGGCTCGCCGTTGGGCGGCTCGATCTTGATAACGGTGGCCCCCGCCATCGCCATCAGGAAACCGGCATAGGGGGCCTGGTAGATATGCCCGAGGTCGAGGACCAGCACGCCCTCGAGCGGCCGCGACATCGCGTCAGACCTTCCCGCCCAGCGCGCGCCGGCCGATCGCGCTGCGATGCACCTCCGACGGCCCTTCATAGACGCGCATCAGCCGCACCTGCTGGTGCATGAGCTGGAGCGGAAGTTCCTTCGTGACACCCATGGCGCCGAAGGTCTGCATGGCGTTATCGAGCACCGACTGCGCCATCTCGGTGGCGCGTACCTTCAGGATGGACGCCTCCGTGCGGACATCGGCGCCGGCATCGAGCTTGGTCGCGAGGTCCTGCACCATCAGGCGGCAGGCGTGCATCTCCATCACCGCCTCGGCGGCGAACCACTGGATCGCCTGGCGGTCGGCGAGGCGCACGCCCCAGGTGACGCGGTTCTGCGCATGGTCCGCCATCATCTCCAGCGCGCGGCGCGCCATGCCGACGCAGCGCGCGCCCATCTGCATGCGGCGCACGTTGAGGCGCAGCTGCATGGGCGCATAGCCGCGGCCCAGTTCGCCGAGCACGTTCTCATGCGCGACCCGGCAATCCTCGAAGACCAGCTCGTAGGTGGTGCGCCCGCCCAGCATCGGGATGGCGCGCTCGATGATGAAGCCGGGCGTGCCCTTCTCGACGATGAAGGCGGTGATGCCCTCCTGCCGCTTGCCGTCGCCGGTGCGCGCCATGAGGATGATGAAGTCGGCGCGCGGTACGTTCGAGACCCAGATCTTGCGCCCGTTGATCACCCAGTCGTCGCCGTCGCGCACCGCGCGCGTGGTCATGCCGGCGGGATCGCCGCCCGCGCCCGGCTCGCTGATCGCCATGGCCGAGCGCTGTTCGCCGCGGGCATAGGGGTCGAGGTACTTCGCGCGCTGCATTGGGCTCGCGACCTGCAGCATCATGTGTAGGTTCGGGCTGTCGGGGGGGATGGTGAAGGGCACGCAGGCGCGCGCCATCTCCTCCTCGGCCGCGGCAAGCGAGAGCAGCGGCAGGTTGGCGCCGCCGAATTCCTCCGGCACGTCGAGGCCCCAGAGGCCGAGTTCCTTGCAGCGGGCGAGGAGCGTCGCCTCCTCCTCCTCCGACAGCTTGAAGCCGCCGCCGGAAGCCTCGCGCTTGAGCACCGCCGGTTCGATCGGCATCAGGTCCCGGTCCACGAATTTCGCGACCAGGTCCCGCAGCATGCGGGTCTCCTCGGTGGCGGCGTAGGGCTGGTTGTGGTCCATGATGCGATCCTCCAAACGGGGCGATACCGACCACCCGGAGCCGGCGGCGTCAAGCGATGTGGTGCTATCGCACGTAGTGCCAACGGAAGCGGTCGCCCTGGGCTTCCACGCGCCCGACCGAGGGATTGGGGAAGTGGATCGGCAGCACCTTGGTGTCGGTGCCGGCCACCTGGCCGAAGAAGGACCGGCGGCTGACCTCGGCCTCGGCCGGATCCCAGCAGAACACCGTGGACCAGTCCGGCTGATGGACCTGCAAGGCGTGATGCATCAGGTCGCCGGTGATCACCGCATGCTGCCCGCCGCTGCGGATATGCACGCAGCAATGGCAGGGCGAATGCCCCGGCGTGGGCTGCAGCGTGATGCGGTCGTCGAGCTGGAAGTCGTCATCCACCAGCAGCGCCTGTCCGGCCGCGACGACGGGCTCGCAATTGAACCGGAACACGTTCCCGCCGCCACCCGGCCGCGTCTCCTCGGCCTTGGTCGAGGCCTCCCAGGCAGCGTATTCGCGCTTGTGGAACACATACTTCGCCTTGGGGAAGGTCGGTACCCAGCGCCCGTCGCGCAGCACGGTGTTCCAGCCCGAATGGTCGATGTGCAGATGGGTGCAGAGGACGTAGTCGATGTCATCGAACCCCATCCCCTCCGCCTTCAGCCCATCGAGCCAGGGCTGCTTCGGGAAGTCCATCGGCGCCGGGTAGCCCTTGTCCTCGCCGGTGCAGGTATCGACGAGAATGGTGTGGTGCGGCGTGCGCACGACATAGGTCTGGTACGTGATGACCATCTTGCCGGAGGCGGCGTCGTAGGTCTCGGGCTCGACCTCCTTCAGCCGTTCCGCCAGCAGGCCCGGAGCCGCGGCAGCCTTGGGGAACATCTGCTCGGGCGCGCGCCATGGTCCGTCACGCTCGATGATGCTGGTGATGGTGACGTCGCCGATGGTGAGCTTGCGCATGTCGTGTCCTGCTGGGTCAGTGGATCATTCGGCGCGGATGCCAGCCTCGGCCGCCACGCGGCGCCAGGTCGGCACGTCCTCGGCCAGACGCGCGGCGAGGATGTCGGGACTGCTCATCATTGGCTCGGCGCCGAGCGTGGCGAAGCGCGAGCGGAAGTCGGCATCGGTGCGCAGCGCCGCGAGCTCCGCCGACATGCGCGACAGGATCGGCGCGGGCAGCCCCTTCGGCGCGGCCATCGCGAACCAGTTCGGCGCGATGTAGCCGGGCACGGTCTCGAGCGCGGCCGGCACGTCAGACAGGGCCGGGATGCGTCGCGCCGTGGTCACCGCCAGGATGCGCGCGCGCCCTTCGCGCGCATGCGCCAGCGTCTCCACCGTGCTGGCGAAAACGACGTCTATCTCGCCGGTGTAGAGCGCGTTCATCGCCTGTGCCGCGCCGCGATAGGGCACGTGCACCAGGTCGATCCGCGCCGTGGCCGCCAGCATCGCGCCGGAGAGATGGTTGGACGACCCGATGCCCGAGGTTCCGTAGGTTATCACGCCCGGCTTCGCGCGCGCCTCGGCCACCAGCGCCTGCAGCGATGCGAAGCGATGGTCCGCGCGCACCGCGATGGTGGTCGCGATCTCCGCCACCAGCGAGACCGGGGTGAGGTCCGTGCGCGGGTCGAAGCCGAGATTGGGGTAGATCGCCGGCAGGATGGCGAGCGAGGAGGAGGTCAGCACGAAGGTCGCGCCATCCGGCGGCGCCTGCACCGTCGCGCGCAGGCCGATCGACCCGCCCGCGCCGGCGCGATTGTCGATGACGAAGGGCTGGCCGAGCCTCTCGCGCAGCCTTTCGCTGACCAGCCGGCCCACCGTGTCGATCGGCCCGCCGGGCGCGAAGGGAATGATCAGGCGGATCGGTCGGCTCGGCCAGGCCTCCTGCCCCAAGGCCGGCAGCGCAAGGCCGCACAGGACGCCTGCCAGGGCGCGCCGTGGAAGTGCGGGCCGGTCGCTGGACGTCATGCAATCCTCCCGGACCGTCCCGCAAGGCGCGGCCCCGGGCGAACGATCCGCCGGTCGCGCCGGACGCGCAAGATGCGGTGTCAGCGTCGCCGTGCCTCCCGCCGCGCGATCCAGGTGGTCGCGACGAAGATGATCGCCGCACCTGCGAAGGTCGTCGCGGCCGGCACGTCCGAGAATACGAGCCAGCCCAGCGCCGCTGCCCAGATCATGTCGATGAACTTCACCGGTTGCGTGGCGGACATGTCGGCGATGCGGAACGCCTCGGTCAGGCACCAATGTCCTGCGCTGCCGAGGATGCCGGTCAGCAGGAACCAGCCCCACTGCTCGGCGGTCGGCCAGGTCCAGGACGGGAGGGCGAAGGGCAGGGTGAACAGCGCGACGGTGATGGCCTGCCAGGCGACGATCACCTCCGGCCGGTCGCGCCGCGTGAGCGCCTTGGTGATCAGGAACGACGCGGCGAAGATCGGCGCGGATGCGAGCATGACCAGCGACCAGAAGCCGTCCCTACCGCCGGTGAATTGCGGCGCCACGACCACCATCACCCCGAGGAAGCCGATGCCCGCCGCGATCCAGCGCGCGCGGACCATGGGCTCGCCCAGGAAGACCACGGCGCCGGCCATGATGAAAATCGGCCCGGTGAAGCCGATCGCGGTCATGTCCGCCAGGGGCACATGCGGCAGCGCCCAGAACCACAGAAGCAGGCCGGCCGTATGCACGACGCCTCGCCACGCCTGGCCGCGGATATCATGCGGCCGCCAGGCCATCACCCCGGTACGCACCATGAAGGGCAGGAGCACGACCAGCCCCGCGAGATAGCGTAGGAACTGCGTCTGGAACGGGTCGAGATCCTGCGCCAGCCGCCGCGCGATTGCATTGAGCAGGCAGAACAGCAGGCCGGCGAGTGCCATCCATGCCATGCCGCGCAGCGTGGCGGCGCGGCCCGGGCGCGCCGGAGCGTCGTTCACGTCGCGGGTGCCTGACGCCCAAGGACCCGGGCGAGCGCCGCGTTGAACGCGCTCGCCGCTTCGTACGCGACCCAGTGGCCAGCGTCCGGGATGAGCTCGGTTCGGGCGCCAAGGCGCATCTCGTGCATGAGATCAAGGCGCAACTGCACATGGGGCCGCGCAATCGCGTCCTGCTCGCCATAGATGGCGCCAAGCGGCGCGCGGCTACGCAGGATCGCCTGCTTGAGCGAATCCGTGCTGGCCCAGCCACGGCTCTTGAACCGCGCGCGGCGCGTATGGAGGTCCTGCATCGCTAGCGCCACCTCGTCGATGCGGGACGCGTCGGCGAACATCAGCGCGGCGAGGTTGTGGCGGTTCGCCGCGTCGCGCTCGGCGCCTTCGAGCTGACGCACCTTCACCAATTCGGTCGGCGATCGGACGAAGCCCAGTGCACCTGCCCCGACGATGGTCAGCGACGCGCAATGGTCGGGATCGAGCGCCGCGAGATGACCGGAGCACAGCGCGCCGAAGGAGAAGCCCGCGAGGTCGTAGCGTTGCCCGCCCAGCAGATCACGCAGCCCGTCACGGAGGATGGCGGCGACAGCCTCCGGCCCCGAGCCGTCGGGTGGCATGTCGCTGTCGCCGAGACCGGGCAGGTCCGGGCAGATGACAAGGCGATCCGCGGCGAAGGTGGCGATGTTGCGCAGCCAGTGGCGCCAGGACCCCGATCCGCCATGCAGCAGGATGAGCGGCCGTCCCCCTCCCCAGGCGCGCCAGACCAGGGCGCCCGTGCCACACCCGGTCTCGGCGCGCCGGGCGCGCTCGGCCATGCCGCGCAGCTCGGGGTGTGGCTCCTCCCGTGCGGGGTTCGTGGACCAGTTGAGCAAGGCCATGCGCGAGGCGTTCCCGAAGAAGTCGGGCGCATCCTAGGCCAGGCAGAGCGGCGGTCCAGACCGCGTCGGCTCGTCATGCGGCGGGGACGGACTGCACGGGCGGGCCGGCGGCCACGTCCTCGACGCCAAGGCGGCGCTCCAGGTTCGGCAGCGTCTCCCGTGCCACGGCGATGACGGCAACTTGCAGATCGGGCGACGGGTCGCCTCCCCGCGCCGCCCTCTGCAGCGCCTCGGCCTCGAGCGCGAGGCGGCTCGCGCCAAGCGTTCGTGCGGCACCGACGAGGCGATGTGCCGCATGCTGCACATGGCCCGCATCCGCTCTTTCTGCCGCGGAGGCGTTGGTGAGCAGCGCGAGCGAGCGGCGCACCTCTCCCACGAACTCCGCCAGGATACCGTGGGCTGCGTGACCGAGTTCGCGCTCGAGAATGTCGAGGGCCGAGGAATCGAGATAGGGCGCGGCGGGCTCCGGTGCCGTGGCCGCCGGCGCCGCCTTGCGTTGGGGCATTTGCTGTACCAGGTCGATCAACGCCTTCCTGTCGAGCGGCTTGCCGAGGTGCCCATCCATGCCTGCACGACGCGTCGCTTCCACCTGGTCCGGCAGGACCGAGGCGGTGAGCGCTATGACCGGAACCTCGCATGCGGGCGGAGGCATGGCGCGCAGGCGCCGCGTCGTCTCGAATCCGTCCATGCCGGGCATCTGCAGGTCCATCAGCACCACGTCGAAGCGTTGGCGCTCGAGGGCGAGCAGCGCGGTCGCGCCATCCTCGGCGAGCGTGACGTTATGGCCGGCCGAACGCAGCATGGCCTGCGCGATCTGCCGATTGGCCAGCACATCATCGACGACCAGAACTTCGAGACTCGGCGAGGGCGCCGATGCTGCAGGGCTTGGCATGGGGGTCGCTTCTTCGTTGATGAGCGCGCAAGGGCGCAAGGGCAGCTCGACCCAGAAGAGCGCCCCACCCCCGGGACGCTCATCGCAGCCGATCGTGCCGCCCATCAGTGCCACGAGCCTGGCCGAGATGGCGAGTCCGAGGCCCGTGCCCTGCCCGTCCGCCCCGCCATTCGGGGCCAGCTGCACGAAATCCTCGAACAGCAGATTGCGCTTGTCAGCAGGAACGCCGGGGCCGGTGTCGGTGACCTCGATGCGAAGCTGCGCGTCGCCGCTCGCACGCACCCGAAGATCGACACAGCCGCCGGCGGGCGTGAACTTCACTGCGTTGGACAGCAGGTTCAGCAGCAATTGCCGGGTCCGCATCGGATCGAGCAGCGCCCCGACAGGCAGTTTCGGATCGAGGTCGAGTTCGAAGGACAGCGCCTTGCGCGCGATTTCGGGCGCCAGCAGAGTCGCGCAGCCTTCCAGCAGTATCCGCAGCGCCATGGGTTCAGGCGCAAGATCGAGGCGACCGGCCTCGATCTTGGAAAGATCGAGCAGCCCGTTCACCAGATCGAGCAGATGGCGCCCGGCCTCGTGCAGGGTCTTGACCTGCTCGCGCTGGTCCGGCGCCAGGCGCGGGTCGTGCAGCAGTACCTGCGCGAAGCCCAGCACGCCATTCAGCGGTGTGCGCAACTCATGCGAAACGCGCGCAAGGAAGCGGCTTTTCGCTTCACCGGCAGCGGCGGCCGCATCGCGTGCGGATGCCAGGTCCTGCATGGCGCGCTTCAGCGCCGTGATGTCGGTGCGGATGCCAACCGTACCGCCGTCGGGCGTGCGCCGCTCGGTGATGAGCACCCAGCGGCCATCGGGCAGCAGGCGCTCCATCGGCGGCTGGTTGCTCAGGTGGAACGCCTTGCTCTCGGCCAGGAAGGCCTCGATGTCTTCTCCCGCCTGCGGATACTGACCGCGCAGCGCGCCCTCGCGCATGATCTCGTCGAAGGTGTTGCCGGGCTGGATGAAGGGCGCGCTGATCCGGTAGAAATCCTTGTAGCGGCTGTTGCAAGCGATCAATCGGTCGGCGGCATCGAACATGACGAAGCCGTCCGACATCGATTCAAGTGCGCTCTCCAGGGTTTGCCTTGCCTTTGAGCGTTCGTCCTCGGCCTTGCCGCGCTGGCGGAGAATGACCATCAGCGCGAGCGCGACCAGGATGATCACGACCCCAAGGACGGACGAGACGGCGAGTGCCCTGACGCGGTCGCGATACCAACCTGAGAGGGCGGCATCGACTTCGATCGTGGAGGTGATCACGAGCGTCGGATACAGGGCGGGCCGGGCCGAAACGAAGACCGGCTGGCCGCTGAAGCGACTGACCGCGAGCGTCGCCTGGCCGCCCGGCATGGCCACGATCGGCGGGAGTTGCTGGCCGATCCGCGTCTCGTCGTGCGGCACGGATGCGAGCAGGACGCCGTCGTCGCGTTCGAGCGTCGTGCGCAACCCCGGGCTTTCCCCGGCCGCGGAGAGGAGCGCGCGGACCGAGGGCAAGGGCACCTCGGCGACCGCACGGACGGGCCCCAGGCCAAGGATGGTGACGTTCCGGGCGAAGAAGAGCGACCATTCACCGGTGCTCGGGTTCTGCACCGGGCCACCGATCGATACGCCCCCGCTGCTTGAGGCCAGTTCGGAGAAGCCGGTTTCGACCGGAAGGGGTAGGCGCCGGCGCCGGGAGACAGGCAGCGCCGTGGCGACCGGCAGGCCATTCGCACCCAGCAGCAGGATGTCCCGGTAGGTAAAGTTCTGGTTGATGAACTGGCGCAGGACGCGATTGACGGAGCCTGTGTCGATCTGGTCGTTCGTCGCGAAGGGAGCCAGCATCGCCGGAAGGCCGGCCAGCATGGCGTCGACCTGCACGAAGGCGCGGTTGATCGACGCCTCGGTTGCCATGCTGATTCGTTCGATCGTCTCCTGTGCTCCGCGGATCTGCGCTTCGCGGGCGCGCCCGATGATCATCATGGTCGCGGCTGTCTGCGCCAGGAGCAGGAGCACCGCGCCGATGAACACGGCACGGCGCAGGAGCCGCGTGTTCTGCATGGTCAGTCGGGCTGCGCCATGACGCCCAGGCTTGGTGCCAGACGCGTGTTCCAGGCCGCGACGCAGGCCTCGCCGCAGCGACGAACCCAGCCGGGCAGAACGGTTTCGGTCAGCAGGCGCAGGCGCCGTGCCTGATCGGCTTCGGAGACGGGGACAATCGTGACATTGCCGCGCCGGCCGCTGCTGCAGGATGGCTGGCCTGCGTTGCAGGCGATGCCTTCGCCGGTCTCGATCTCGGCGGCGTTCCAGATCTCCCGCTCGAGTCCTGCCACTTCCTCGCGGATCAGGGTACGGGCCCAATCGGGAAGCGCGTTCCAGGCGGCCCGGTTGGCGCCGAACACCGACAGGCCCCAGGTGATCGCCATGCTGTGCATGTGCGTCGTCACTTCATGCAGGCCTATCGCATTTGCGGAGAGGGTTCCGGTCACGGCGCATTCCACGACGCCTGAACGCAGGGCGGCAAGCGTCTCGCCGAACGGAATGACGACCGGCGTGGCGCCGAGCGCCGCGAACATCTCCGATTGCCCGACGGAAGACGTCCGGATCCGTCGACCAGCCAGATCCGACAGGCCGCTGAAGCCGGTGCGGCAGAACAGGACCTGAGCCGGATAGGTATAGATGGCCAGCAGTTCGACGTCGTAGCGTTCGGCGAGCAGTTCCTCGAGGTGCGGGCGGTACAGCGCTACGGTGCGTCGAAGCGCGGCCATGTCGGGATTGACCGTCGGCAGGTCGACAGCGTTGAACTCAGGCTCCTCGGTGCTGACGATGGCCAGGAGCGCGGTGCCGAAAGGAACCACGCCCAGGCGCATGAGGGCGAGCATCTCCTGCGCGCGAATGCCGCTGCGGTCGAAGGGGGCGATCTCGGCCTGGATCCGCCCTCCCGAGGCCTCCGGCAGGCGACGACGCCAGAAGGGCTCCTCGTAGCGCAGATACTGGCTGACATCCGCGAGCCCGCCGACGACCTTCAGGCGGATTGGCGCCTCGGCCGGATTGGCAGTCTGGGCCCCGGCCATGGCGGACGAGAAAGCCAGCGCCACAACGAAGGCGCACCCGATCCATCGCCGAAGTCCCGCTGTTCCGGCCATCGACACCTCCCGCAACCCAGTGCCTGGGCGAATCTTGCCACTTATGGACGAAGAGTGTCACAAATCCCTTTAGACGACTTAGCAGGTCGATCAGCGGCGACATAGGTTGCCGCTGCCGTCCGAGGGTTCAACTTGGCGTTTCCCGACCATGCCGGGATGCCCTGCCGCCCGGCACCGAGGTTCCCCACATGACCCATCCCCCGACCGCCATCGCGAGCCATCGCGGCGGTGCCTTCCTGTGGCCGGAGAACAGCCTCACCGCGTTTCGCGAAACCGCCCGCCTGAAGCTTGAGCAGGCGGAATGCGACGTCCACGCAACCGCCGACGGCGAGGTCGTGGTGCTGCACGATACGACTTTGGAGCGGACGACGGACGGCGTCGGCGCGGTCTCTGCGCTGACCGCAGCGCAGCTTCGCCGCCTGCGCGTGAAGGGGTGCCGTGGCGAGGCACCACCAATGCTGGACGACATGCTGGGTGCGCTGGCCGAATCGGTCGTGGTGCCGCGCATCGAGATCAAGGCGGATGCGCACGGACGACCGTATCACGGCCTGGTGCCGCGCGTTATCGGTGCGCTCGACCGCAAGGGGATGCGCAGATCGGCCTGGATCATCGCCTTCGACGCGCAGGTCGCAGCCGAGGCAGCGGGCGCGGGCGGGCTTGCCGGAGTGGCCTGGCTGCTCGAGCGCGTCACCTGGAGCGGTCTTGGCGTCCGGGGAACCATTGCCGTGGCGAAGGCCTACGGCTTCCCGGAAATCGGCGTGCAGGAGGCGCAACTCGACCCGGAAGCCTGCGCAGCCCTGCGTGCGGCCGGCATCCGCATCTCGGTCTGGGGGGCGAATCACGAATCGTCTATCCGACGAATGCTGGGCCTTGGGGTCGACGTGCTCACCACCGATGACCCGCCGCTTGCGATCGCCCTGCGGGACAAGGGCTGAAACGCGTCGGCGGCTGTCGGGACGCATTGAAGTTGCCAGGCGACCCGCCCGCCCCATAACCTGCCCCAGATAACGTAGCCTGGGGAGGATACGCGGAGTGGACGCCGAGGCGCCGATGCTGGCAGCCGATCGCGTGAGCCTGCGTTTCGGCGGGGTCCGGGCCCTGACCGACGTTTCCTTCGATGTCGGCCGCGGCGAGATATTCTCCATCATCGGCCCGAATGGCGCGGGCAAGACCTCGATGGTGAACTGCGTCTCGGGCCGCTACAGGCCGACCGAGGGACGCATCCTGTTCGGCGGCCAGGATATCACCCGCATCGGTACGAGCCGCCGCGCTGCCCTGGGCATCGGGCGCACATTCCAGAACCTGGCGCTGTTCGGACACATGACGGTGCTCGACAACATCATGGTCGGGCGCCACCACCTGCTGCGCTCGGGCTTCCTGCGCGGCATGGCGTATTGGCTGGGTGGCGCGCAGCGGGAAGAGCTCGCGCATCGCCGCGAGGTCGAGGAGATCATCGACTTCCTCGAGATCCAGCATGTCCGCAAGGCGATCGCGGGCACCCTGTCCTACGGCCTGCGCAAGCGCGTCGAGCTGGCGCGCGCTGTCGCCCTGAAGCCCAAGCTGATCCTGCTCGACGAGCCGATGGCCGGCATGAACCTCGAGGAGAAGGAGGACATGGCCCGCTTCATCGTCGACCTCAACGAGGAATGGGGCATGACGGTGCTGATGATCGAGCACGACATGGGCGTGGTGATGGACATCAGCCATCGCGTCATGGTGCTGGATTTCGGCCGGCGGATCGCCGCCGGCGCGCCGGAGGAGGTCCTGGCCGACGAGCACGTCAAGCGTGCCTACCTCGGCGAGGCCGACGAGGTGGTGCAGGATCAGGGCGAGCCGGCAACCGCATGAGCGGTACGGAGCTCACGCTGCCCCGCCTGCTGCGCCGCAACGCCCGCGCGCATGGGCGCGAGATCGCGATGCGCGAGAAGGAATTTGGTATCTGGCGGTCGCTCACCTGGTCGGATGTTGAGAACCGTACGCGCGACCTGGCGCTCGGCCTGCGCTCTCTCGGCGTCGGGGCCGGGGAGGTGGTGGCGCTGATCGGCGACAACCGCCCGGACTGGGTGATGGGTGAGATCGCGGCGCATGCGGTTCGTGCCCGGTCGCTCGGCATCTACCGCGATGCGCTGGATGACGAGGTCGCCTACCTGTTGGCGTTCAGCGGCGCCGTTGCCGTGATCGCGGAGGACGAGGAGCAGGTCGACAAGCTGCTGAACGTCTCGGACCAGGTGCCAAGCCTGCGCCACATCATCTATTGCGATCCGCGCGGGATGCGAAAGCACAGGGATCCGCGTCTCGTCTCCGCCGCGGAGCTGGTCCAGCGCGGCGCGGCCGTCGCGACGGCGGAGCCCGCGCTATGGGAGAGCCTGGTCGATGCCACCGATGGCGAGGAGGTGGCGATCCTCTGCACCACCTCGGGGACCACGGCGCGGCCGAAGCTAGCCCAGTTGAGCGCGCGCGCGCTGATCCGGCACTGCGAGGCCTATCTCGCGGTCGATCCCAAGGGGCCCGACGACGAATACGTCTCGGTCCTGCCGCTCCCCTGGATCATGGAACAGATCTACGTACTCGGCTGGGGGCTGATCTCGCGCATGAAGGTCAATTTCGTCGAGGAACCCGAGACGATGATGGCCGATTTCCGCGAGATCGCGCCGACCTTCGTGCTGTTCGCGCCACGCGTCTGGGAAGGGATCGCCGCCGATGTGCGCGCCCGCGTGATGGATTCATCGCCGCTGAAGCAGCGCGCCTTCGAGACCGGCATGCGCCTTGGTCTTGAGGCGCTGAAGGCGGGTGGGCGATCGGCGGTCGCTGACAAGCTGCTGTTCCGGGCGCTGCGCGACCGGCTCGGCTTCACGCGGCTGAAGTCGGCCGCGACGGGCGGTGCCGCACTCGGGCCGGACACCTTTCGCTTCTTCCAGGCCCTTGGCGTGCCGATGCGCCAGATCTACGGCCAGACTGAAGCGCTCGGGGCCTATACGATCCACCGCAGGGGCGAGGTGGATTTCGACACGGTGGGCGTGCCCTTCGGCGATACCGTCGAACTCCGCATCCACGAGCCCGACCAGAACGGCGTCGGTGAGATCGTGACGCGCCACCCGAACATGTTCGCTGGCTACCTCGGCATGGAGGATGTGGCCGACATGCGCGACGGCTGGATGCATACCGGCGATGCCGGGTACTTCGACAAGCGCGGCCAGCTCGTGGTGATCGACCGCATCAAGGATATCGCGACGACATCCGGCGGTGATCGCTTCTCACCGCAGTTCATTGAGAACAAGCTCAAATTCAGCCCCTTCGTGGCGGAAGCCGTGATCCTGGGGGATCAACGGCCGTATCTCGCGGCAATGGTGTGCATCCGCTTCCCGATCGTCAGCAAATGGGCGGAGCGCAAGCGGATCTCCTTCACCACATATTCGGATCTCTCGGCGCGCCCTGAGGTCCTGGAGAAGATCCGCGAGGAGGTGGAGCAGGTGAACGCGACGCTGCCGGTCCCGCAGCGCATTCGCGACGTCGTTCTGCTGTACAAGGAGCTCGATGCCGACGACGAAGAACTGACGCGCACGCGCAAGGTGCGTCGAGGCGTCATCAACTCGAAGTACGGCGACATCATCGAGGCCATCTACGCCGGCCAGGATGCGATCCCGGTCGATACCACCATCGCCTTCCAGGACGGCACGAAGCAGCGGATCCGCACGACGCTGCGCGTGATCCGCATGGACGGCGATGCCCCGCGGCGGGCGTCCGCCGGCATGAAGGTGGCCTGAATGGACACGACGCTGCTGTTCCAGCTGGTATTGAACGGGCTGATCGTCGGTGCCCTGTACGGCGTCGTCGCGATGTCGTTCGTGCTGATCTACAAGGCGAGCCAAGTGGTGAATTTCGCGCAGGGCGAGTTCCTGCTGGTCGGCGCCTGGGTCTGCTGGTGGATGCTGACCACGTGGCAACTGCCATTCTGGGCCGGCTTCCTGGTGACCCTGGCCTTCATGACGCTGTTCGGCATCCTGCTGCAGATCATCGTGCTGCGCCCGCTGATCGGCGAGCCGGTCATCAGCGTCATCATGGCGACGGTCGGGCTCTCGATCTTCTTCCAGGCGCTGATGAAGTGGATATTCGGCGTGTTTGCGCAGCCCTTTCCGCCGATATTCGCCGCCGAGCGGATACGCGTGATGGGGCTCGAGGTGCAGACGGTCTACCTTGCGAGTCTCGGAGTCTCGGCGCTGATCATGCTCGGCTTCTGGTGGTTCTTCACCTACTCGAAGCATGGTCTGGCGATGCGTGCGACGGCCTTCGACCAGCAGGTGGCTCAGTCCCTGGGCGTGAGCGTGCCGAAGGTCTTCGCGATGTCCTGGGCCATATCAGCACTCGTCTCGACGGTCGCGGGCGTCGTGGTCGGTGTGGTGAACGGGGTCTCATCCGCGCTGTCGTTCTATGGCATCAAGGTCTTCCCGGCGGTGATCCTTGGCGGGCTTGACTCCATTGTCGGCGCGGTGCTCGGCGGGCTGATCGTGGGCGTGCTCGAGAACCTGGCGCAGTATGTCGATGCGCAATGGCTCAACTGGGGCAACATGTACCAGATCGCGCCGTTCTACGCCCTGATCGTGATCCTGCTGATCAAGCCCTACGGGCTGTTCGGCACCAAGAACATCGAGCGGGTCTGACGCACGATGACCTCCATGACCCCGGCGGGCGACTTCCGTACCAGCTACCGCGCCGACACCACGATCTTTCCGACGCGCGGGTCTCTCGTGGCCGTCACCGTCGGCGTGGCTCTGCTCTGTGCGGCGCCGCTGGTGTTGGGGCGGTACGAGCTCGGCCTCCTCATCACCATCGGGTTCAGCGCCATCGCGGCGTTGGGGCTGAACATCCTTGTTGGGTTCACGGGGCAGATCTCGATCGGCCACGCCGCCTTCTTCGGCTTCGGTGCCTTCGCCTCGGCGCTGCTCGTCGAATACCATGTCCCGGTTCCGCTCGCGATCTGGGGCGCCGGGCTGATGACCGCTGTGGTGGGCCTCGTGTTCGGCGCGCCGGCAGCGCGGCTCAAGGGGCTCTACCTCGCGATCGCGACGCTGGCCGCGCAGTTCATCCTCGAGGACTTCTTCGCCCGCGCCCAATGGTTTTCCGGAGGCGTCGCCGGGCGCGTGACCGAGCCCTACGAGGTGTTCGGCTTCCGGCTGGATCGTGAGGAGACCTACTTCTACGTCGTCCTCGCGCATGTCGTCGTGATGTTCCTCGCTGCCGCCAACCTCATGCGCACGCGCGATGGGCGCGCGCTGATCGCGGTTCGCGACCATTATCTCTCAGCCGAGATGATGGGCATCAATCTCGCCTACTATCGCACGCTGTCCTTCGGCATCGCGTCCTTCTTTGCCGGGGTGGCTGGCGCGCTCTATGCCCACTACCTCCTGTTCGTCAGCGTCGAGGCCTTCAACATCCTCTACTCCATCCAGTTCCTGGCGATGATCATCATCGGCGGGCTTGGCTCGGTGATGGGAAGCATGATGGGGGCCGCGTTCATGGTGCTGCTGCCCGAGGTGGTGCAGGCCGGCGCCGACCTGCTCGCGGGCAGCGCCGTCGACCGCGCGCTTCGGCTCGGCGCCTCGATCTCCTTCCTGCGGGAGATGGCGATCGGCGCGGCGATCATCCTTTTCCTGGTCTTCGAGCCCGATGGGCTCGCGCATCGCTGGAAAATGATCAAGGCCTATTGGAAACTCTACCCGTTCTCGCATTGAGGCCGGCCAACGGTCCGCATCATCCAAGGAGGAGACTGACATGAGGCTTCCGCTTCCCCTGCTTGCCGGCGCGCTGTTCGCCGCGGCGCCTGCGCTCGCCCAGGCACCGATTCCGGTCGGCCACCTGATGGACAATTCCGGCGCGACCTCGGATGTCGGCGTGCCATATGGGCAGGGCGTGGCCGATGCGCTCGCCTGGGTGAACCAGACACGCAACGGCGTGGCCGGCCGGCGTCTCGCGGTCTCCGGCTTTGACTACGGCTACCAGGCGCCGCGCGCGGTCAGCCAGTACCAGTCCTGGGCGCAGCGCGAACGCGTCGTCGCCATCCAGGGCTGGGGCACGGCGGATACCGAGGCGCTGGTCCGCTTCGTCACGCGCGACCGAATTCCCTACATCTCGGGCTCCTACTCCGCCGCGCTGACCGATGCGGGCGGGACGTCGCGCCGACAGGGCGTGGAACCCGCGCCGTTCAATTTCTTCTACGGTCCGTCCTACTCCGACGCGCTGCGCGGCATGCTGCAATGGGCGGCCGAGGATTGGCGCGCGCGTGGCCAGCAGGGCCGGCCGCGCTACGTGCACATGGGCGCGAACCATCCCTACCCCAACAGCCCGAAGGAAGCCGGCGAGGCGCTCGCGCGCGAGCTCGGCTTCGAGGTCCTGCCCGCGATCCAGTTCGCACTGACGCCCGGCGACTACACCGCCCAGTGCCTGACGTTGAAGAACCAGGGTGCGAACTATGCCTACCTGGGCAACACGGCTGGATCCAACATATCGGTGCTGCGCGCCTGCCAGACCGTCGGGGTGCAGGTGCAGTTCCTCGGAAATGTCTGGGGCATGGACGAGAACGCCATGAAGGCCGCCGGCACCGCCGCGGACGGCGTGGTCTTTCCGGTGCGCACCGGCGTGGTCTGGGGCGGCACGGCGCCAGGCATGGAGACGCTGCGCGCGATCAGCCGAATCTCCGACCAGACGGGCACGGCGTACCGGCCGGTGCACTACCTGGCCGGCGCCTGCGCGGCGATGCTTATGGTCGAAGCGATGGAGACGGCCGCCGCCAATGGCGGTCAGGTGACCGGCGAACGCATCCGGGACGGCTTCTACGCGCGGCGTGACTGGGTGCCCGAGGGCTTCCAGGGCGTGTGCACGCCCTCGACCTTCACGGCACAAGACCATCGCGGCACGCTGCGCGTCGCCCTGTTCCGCGCCCGCGTCACCGGCAACACCGCGCAGGGCAGCGTGCAGGAGTTGATGTCGGCCGGGACCATGGCTCTGCAGCCGGTCGCGAGCATCGACCTGCCGCGCCGTCCCGACTGGCTCGGCTGGTGATGAGCGAGGCCGCGCAGCAGGCTGGCGCCCGGGTACAACCCGCCGCGCCCCTCCTCGAGGTGAAGAACATCGAGGTGGTCTACAGCGAGGTCATCCTCGTGCTGCGCGGCCTGTCGCTGGCGGTTCCGCAGGGCGAGATCGTCGCCCTGCTGGGCGCCAACGGCGCAGGGAAGTCGACCACGCTCAAGGCGATTTCGGGCCTGCTCAAGACCGAGGAAGGCCAGGTCACGCGCGGCGACATCCTGTTCGGGGGTGAACGCCTGAACGGCATCGATCCCGACCGCATCGTCCGCCGCGGAATCTTCCAGGTGATGGAGGGCCGGCGGATCATCGCCGACATGACCTGCCTCGAGAACCTGCGTCTCGGCGCCTTCACGCGCAGCGACGGGGAGGTGAGGCGCGACATCGACATGGTCTACGATTATTTCCCGCGCCTTCGGGAACGGACGGGGCTCGCCGGCTATCTCTCGGGCGGCGAGCAGCAGATGCTGGCGATCGGGCGCGCACTGATGGCGCGACCGAAGCTGATCCTGATGGATGAGCCGTCGATGGGCCTGTCGCCATTGCTCGTGAAGGAGGTCTTCGGGATCATCCGGCGCCTCAACCGGGACCTCGGCATCACCGTCCTGTTGGTGGAACAGAACGCGCGCATGGCGCTGTCGGTCGCCTCCTACGGCTATGTGATGGAGCAGGGGAAGGTGGTTCTGGACGGAACGGCCGAGTCATTGGCACAGAACGAGGATGTCAAGGAATTCTACCTCGGCGGCCATGGCGCCGACCGGAAGTCCTTCCGGAACCTGAAGTCTTACAAGCGCCGGAAGCGTTGGCTGTGAGCGCTGCCGCGATCCTGCCCCCGGCCAACTCCTACGAGGAGCTGTTCGCCCGGTTTCGATGGTCCGTGCCGGCGGTGTTCAACATCGCCTCGGCCTGTTGCGACCGCTGGGCCGATGGCAGCGGCCGCGTCGCACTGATCCACGAGGGGCCTGGCGGGGGTGTCGAACGGGTCACCTTCGATGCGCTGCGCAGTACGTCGGCGCGGCTGGGAAATGTGCTGAAGGCGCAAGGCATCGGCCGCGGCGATCGCGTGGCGGTGCTACTGCCGCAGGGGCCGGAGGCCGCGGTTGCGCACCTCGCGATCTATCGGATCGGCGCCATCGCTGTGCCACTGTTCCAGCTTTTCGGGCCTGATGCGCTCGACTTCCGATTGCGCGACAGTGGTGCATCGGCACTCCTCACTGATGATGTCGGCCTCGCCGCGCTGGGCGGTGTCCGCGAACGCCTCAGCGGCCTGCGCACGATCCTTTGCGCCGATGGTGCTCGCCCGGGCGTCCTGTCCCTCTGGGAGATGGCGGAGCGTGCCTCCGACGCATGCCCCGTCGTCGAGACTGCTGCCGACGACCCTGCGCTGATCATCTACACCTCGGGCACCACCGGTTCGCCGAAGGGCGCGCTGCATGCACATCGTACGCTGATCGGCCATCTCCCCGGCGTCGAGATGCCGCAGGAGATGTTTCCCCAGCCTGGCGACCTGTTCTGGACGCCGGCCGACTGGGCCTGGATCGGCGGGTTGTTGGATGTGCTGCTCCCGTCCCTGTTCCACGGTGTTCCGGTTCTTGCGCATCGGATGGCGAAGTTCGATCCAGAACGCGCCTTCGACGTGATGGCGCGGCACGGCGTGCGCAATGCCTTCATGCCGCCGACCGCGCTGCGCATGATGCGCCAGGTCGACAACCCTGGACGCTTCGGGCACCGCTTGCGGAGCATCGGCAGCGGCGGCGAGACGCTCGGCGCCGAGACGCTCGAATGGGGTCGCGAAGCCTTCGGCCTGACGATCAACGAGTTCTACGGCCAGACGGAATGCAACCTGGTCATTGCGAATTGCGCAGGCCTGATGCCGGTGAAGCCTGGCCTGATGGGACGCCCGGTGCCCGGGCACCAGGTCGCGGTGATCGATGCGGCCGGCATTGTCCGCGCGCCCGGCGAAGAAGGTCGCATCGCGGTCCGAAGGCCCGATCCGGCGATGTTTCTGGGCTACTGGAACGACCCCGCCGCGACGGCGGCCAAGTTCCTGGGCGATTGGCTTGTGACCGGCGACATGGCCGCCACGGACGAGGAAGGCTATGTTCGCTTCCTCGGGCGAACCGACGATGTCATCACCTCAGCAGGCTACCGTATCGGTCCTGGCGAGGTTGAGGATTGCCTGTTGCGGCACCCTGCCGTTGCACTCGCTGCGGTGATTGGCCTTCCGGATGCGCTGCGAACGGAGCAGGTCACGGCCGTGATCGTGCCACGCGCCGGCGTGCAGCCCGATGATACGCTCGCGCAGGAGATCCAGGGCTTTGTCCGCGAGCGGCTCGCGGCACATCTCTATCCGCGACGCGTCGTCTTCATGCAGGATCTGCCGATGACCACAACGGGCAAGGTGATGCGTGGCAAGCTACGCAACGCCCTGCGCGGCGTCGACGCCGTTTCACCGGACACGGGGCCATGACCGCGAACCAGATACCGATGCTCGACTTCGGGCTTGGCGACGAGATCGACATGCTGCGCGACAGCGTGCGCTCCTTCGCTGATGCGCGCGTCGCGCCAATCGCTGCAGAGATCGACCGTACCGACGAATTCCCCCGGCACCTATGGCCTGAAATGGGTGCGCTCGGCCTGCACGGCATCACGGTCGAAGAGGAGTATGGCGGCGCCAACATGGGCTACGTGGCGCATTGCGTCGCGATGGAGGAGGTCAGTCGCGCCTCGGCTTCCGTCGGCTTGTCGTACGGCGCTCATTCCAATCTCTGCGTCAACCAGATCCGCCGCAACGGAAGCGAGGAGCAGAAGCGCCGCTATCTTCCGAAGCTGATCTCGGGCGAGCATCTCGGCGCCCTGGCCATGAGCGAGCCCGGCGCGGGCAGTGACGTCGTCTCTATGCGGCTGCGCGCAGACAGGCGCGGCGACCGCTACGTGCTGAACGGCACGAAGATGTGGATCACCAACGCGCATTACGCTGAGACGATGGTGGTTTACGCCAAGACGGATCCCGATGCCGGTCCGAAGGGTATCACCGCCTTCATCGTCGAGCGCGGCTTCAAGGGGTTCCGCCCGGCGCAGAAGCTCGACAAGCTCGGCATGCGCGGATCGCCCACCAGCGAGTTGGTCTTCGAGGATTGCGCGGTGCCCGAGGAGAACGTGCTCGGCCAGGTCGGCGGGGGCGTGCGCGTGCTGATGTCGGGCCTCGACTACGAACGCGCGGTGCTGGCGGCAGGACCGCTCGGCATCATGCAGGCCTGCCTCGACCTGGTCGTGCCCTATGTCCATGAACGCAAGCAATTCGGCCAGGCGATCGGCGAATTTCAGCTGATCCAGGCGAAGCTCGCGGACATGTACACGCAGCTCAGCGCCTGCCGCGCCTATGTCTATGCCGTGGCGCGCGCCTGCGACCAGGGACGCACCACGCGCAAGGACGCCGCGGGCGCGATCCTGTTCGCGGCAGAGGCGGCGACCAAGGCCTCGCTCGACGCGATCCAGATTCTCGGCGGCAATGGCTACATCAACGACAACGCGACCGGGCGGCTGCTGCGCGATGCGAAGCTGTACGAGATCGGGGCGGGCACCAGCGAGATCCGCCGCATGCTGATCGGCCGCGAGCTGTTCAAGGAGACGGCGTGAGCCATATCCTCGCCTCCACGGTCGACACCCGCGCCAATGGGTTTCGCGAGAATGCGGCGAGGATGCGCGACCTGCTGCAGGCGCTCGGCGCTCGCGCCGCGGATGCCGCCGCGGGTGGCCCGCCGGCGGCGCGCGAGAAGCACCTTTCGCGCGGCAAGCTGCTGCCGCGCGAGCGTGTGGAAAGGCTGCTCGATCCCGGTGCGCCCTTCCTCGAACTCTCGCCGCTCGCCGCCTTCGGCATGTATGCCGACGAGGTTCCGGGAGGGGGCATCATCACCGGTATCGGCCGCGTGTGTGGGCGCGAATGCGTCATCGTGGCCAATGACGCGACGGTGAAGGGGGGCACCTACTACCCCATCACCGTGAAGAAGCATCTGCGCGCGCAGGAAGTCGCGATGCAGAACTGCCTGCCCTGCATCTACCTGGTGGATTCCGGCGGCGCCAACCTGCCGAACCAGGACGAGATCTTTCCCGACCGCGACCATTTCGGGCGTATCTTCTTCAATCAGGCGCGCATGTCGGCGGCGGGCATCCCGCAGATTGCCTCGGTCATGGGCTCCTGCACGGCGGGCGGCGCCTATGTTCCCGCCATGTGCGACGAGGCTGTGATCGTACGCGAGCAGGGGACGATCTTCCTTGCTGGGCCGCCGCTGGTGAAGGCCGCAACCGGCGAGATCGTCAGCGCCGAGGATCTCGGCGGCGCCGATGTGCATACGCGCCTCTCCGGCGTGGCGGACCACTACGCGGCGGACGACATGCACGCGCTCGGCATCGTTCGGCGCATCATCGGCACGCTCGGCCGCGGTCCCCGCGCAACACTCGACCTGCGCGCCTCCGCACCGCCGCGCTACGACCCTGTCGAACTGCACGGGATCATCCCGCCCGACCTGCGTACTCCGGTCGAAGCACGCGAGATCATTGCCCGTATCGTCGACGGCTCCGAGCTTGACGAGTTCAAGCACCGCTACGGCACCACGCTGGTCTGCGGCTTCGCGCGCATCTGGGGCATGCCGGTCGGCATCCTGGCGAATAACGGCATCCTTTTCTCGGAATCCGCCCAGAAGGGCGCGCATTTCGTCGAGCTCTGCTGCCAGCGCGGCATCCCGCTGCTGTTCCTGCAGAACATCGCCGGCTTCATGGTGGGCCGGAAGTACGAGGCCGGCGGCATCGCTAAGGATGGCGCGAAGCTGGTGACCGCCGTGGCCTGCGCCAATGTGCCGAAGTTCACCGTCATCATCGGCGGCTCCTTCGGCGCTGGCAATTACGGCATGTGCGGCCGCGCCTATTCGCCCCGCTTCCTTTTCACGTGGCCGAACTCGCGCATCTCCGTCATGGGCGGCGAACAGGCTGCGAGCGTCCTTGCCACGCTGCGCCGCGACAACATCGAGTCCCGCGGCGGTGCCTGGTCCAGCGCCGAGGAGGACGCCTTCAAGGCCCCCATCCGCGAGAAGTACGAACGCGAGGGCGACCCCACCTACGCCACGGCGCGGCTTTGGGATGACGGCATCATCGACCCTGCCGATACGCGCGATGTGCTTGGCCTGGCGATGGCCGCTTCGCTGAATGCACCGATCGAGGAAACACGCTTCGGCGTGTTCCGCATGTGATGTTCCGCAGCCTGCTTATCGCCAACCGCGGCGAGATCGCCTGCCGCATCATGCGTACCGCGCAGCGCATGGGCATCCACTGTATCGCCGTTTTCAGCGAGGCTGACGCGGCGTCCCTGCACGTCGCGCTGGCCAATGAGGCGCATCCCATCGGCCCCGCCGCCGCGCGCGACAGCTACCTGCGCGCCGACCGCATCGTCGCCGTCGCGCGGGCCACGGGCGCCGAGGCAATCCATCCCGGCTACGGCTTCCTGTCGGAGAATGCCGACTTCGCCGAGGCCTGCGCCGCCGCCAGCATCGCCTTCGTCGGCCCGCCGCCGTCCGCGATCCGCGCCATGGGGAGCAAGGCGGAAGCGAAGGCGCTGATGGCCGCCGCCGGCGTGCCCGTGGTGCCCGGCTACCATGGCGAGGACCAGTCCGAGGACCGCCTGGCGGTGGAAGCCGCGCGCATCGGCTTCCCCATCCTGATCAAGGCGAGTGCGGGCGGCGGCGGCAAGGGCATGCGCCCCGTATTCTCCTCCGCCGACTTCCTGGACGAGCTCTCCGGCGCACGGCGCGAGGCCAGGGCTGCCTTCGGCGACGACCGCGTATTGCTGGAACGCTACCTGCAGAAGCCGCGGCACGTGGAGGTTCAGGTATTCGCCGACCGTCATGGCCGCACGATCCATCTGCACACGCGCGACTGCTCCGTGCAGCGCCGCCACCAGAAGGTGCTCGAGGAGGCCCCGGCGCCCGGCCTCTCGCCCGCGCTGCGCGCACGCCTTCATGACGCCGCCATCGCCGCTGCGCGCGCCGTTGGCTACGTCAATGCCGGCACGGTCGAATTCATCGTCGAGGGCGAGGACGCCTTCTTCATGGAGATGAACACGCGCCTGCAGGTGGAGCACCCGGTGACCGAGATGATCACCGGCACCGACCTGGTGGAATGGCAACTGCGTGTCGCTGCCGGTGAAGCGCTGCCGTTCGACGAGGCACCCGAAACCAGAGGCCATGCCGTCGAAGTGCGCCTCTATGCCGAGGATCCCGCCGCGGAGTTCCGCCCCTCGATCGGCACGCTGGCCCGCTTCCTCGGCCCGGCGCAGCGCGAGGGCGTCCGCATGGACACCGGTGTCCGGGCGGGGGATGCGATCACGCCGCATTACGACCCGATGATCGCGAAAGTTATCGCGGCGGCGCCGGATCGTCGTATGGCGCTTGAGCGACTTCATGCTGCGCTGAGCGACACGCAACTCGGCGGCCTCACGACCAACCTCAGTTTCCTGCGGCGCCTGACAGCACATGCCGCGATGCTGGCCGGCGATCTCGACACCGGATTCATCGCCCGCCATGCGGCGGAGCTCATCCCGCCGCCGCGCGAGGTCCCTGCGCCGGCGCTCGGAGCCTTTGCGGCGGTCTATCTGGAGCGCCTGCGTCTCCAGCGCGACAGAACCTCGCCCTGGGACGCTTGTCTCGGCTTCCGCCTTTATGGCGCCGGCGTGGAACTGCTGCTGGTGCGCGACGAGGTCCGCCTGCGCCGCATCGTTGTGCGCCGGCAGCGTGGTGCCATGCAGGTTGTCGTCGATGGCGGTGCGCCCATCGCGGTCGCGGCCGATCTGTCCATCGACCTCCGCGCTGCGATCGACGGCGTCTGGCACCGCGTCCCGTTCACCATGGACGGTGATGCGATCGCGCTGAACTTCGGCGGAGAGGACTTTGACCTTCGCCTGGTTGATCCCTATGCCCCGCTCGGCGGCGACGCCGCTGCGGAAGGCCGGCTCTCCGCCCCCATCCCGGGGCGCGTGGTGCAGATGCTGGTGGCGGTCGGCGACCGCGTTGCGCGCGGCCAGGTGGTGGCGATCCTGGAGGCCATGAAGACCGAACTGCGCATCACCGCGCCGGCAGATGGCATCGTCGCGCATCTCGGTTGCGCGGCGGGCGACAGCGTCGAGGAAGGCACCGAGATCGTCACCCTCGCGGCACCGGACGAGAGCGCATCGCCTCCCTGATCGGGTGGCGCAGCAGCACGCCGCTGTGGCGCAGCGCGCAGCCCAGGCGGATCGCTGGCGGCATGGCGGCATAGGCGTCGCGCAACGGCAGCAGGCGCAGCAGGGCGGCCAGCGCCTCGCTGCGCGCGCCGCGCTGCGCCAGGGCGCAGGCCAGCAGCAGCGCAGCTTCCTGCGGCGCCACCTTCGGGCACAGCCGACAGCAGGCCTCGATCGGCGCAGCGCGCAGCATTGCATCCAGCGGCGGGCCGGCCGCGGCGGCTTCCTCGGTCGCCAGGATCAGGCTCATTGCGGGTAGCGGCGCCCGGCCGGCGCGCGCTGCGCCGTACCAGACACGTATCGTTTCGAGTAGCAGGCGTTCGGCCGGGGGCAGGTCGTCGGTCGGCGTGCCAGCCCAGGGCCAGTCGGGCAGTCCATGCGTCGCCATGGGGGCTCCTGACCCCGCCCCCTTGGATGCCCCCGCCCTGAGCTAGAGTCCGTCGAAGGGAGACGGATGATGAAGCGATCGAGGTTCACGCAGGAGCAGATCATCGGGGTGCTGAAGGAGCACCAGGCGGGTGCGA
>NZ_JACADR010000149.1 GCF_016106005.1 Roseomonas rosulenta | reverse complement strand
GGCGGCGGCAGGCGCCGAGGTGGTGCTTTCGGCGCGCGGCCGGCCCGGTCTCGACGCCGTGGCCGGCGAGATCGCGGCCGCCGGCGGGCATGCCGTGGTGCTGCCCTTCGACGCGGGCGACGCGGCGGCGATCCCGGCCGCCATCGCCGCGGCGGGGCCGCTCGATGGCCTGGTGAACAATGCCGGGAGCGTCACGCGCGAGCCCTTCCTCGACGCGAGCGAGGCCGAGATCGACCGCATCCTGGCGCTGAACGTGAAGGGTGCGGCGCTCGTGGCGCAGGCGGTCGCGCGGGGCATGGTCGCGGCCGGGCGCGGGGGGGCGATCGTGAACATCGCCTCGGTCGCCGGGCTGGTGGGCGCGCGCAACCGCAGCATCTATGCCGCGTCGAAGCACGCCGTGATGGGGCTGACGCGCGCGATGGCGCTGGAACTCGGCCAGCACGGAATCCGCGTGAACGCGGTCTGCCCAGGCCTGGTGAACACGCCCTTGGCCGCCGACCTCATGGCGGATCCAGACTTCGTCGCAGCCACGCGCGCGCGCATCCCGCTCGGACGGATCATGGAACCCGACGACATCGCCGGGCCGGTCGTGTTCCTGCTCTCGGCCGCGGCGGCCGGCATCACCGGCATAGCGTTGCCGGTCGATGGCGGCGTGACGGCGGAGTAGCGGCCATGCCCGTCTCCGTCCGCGCCTGCGGCGCGGCCCGCACCGTCACCGGCCTGTCGCTGCTGTTCGAGACCTCGCGCGCGAGGTTCCTGGTCGATTGCGGCATGTTCCAGGGGCCGAAGTCGCTGAAGGCGCTGAACTGGGAGCCCTTCCCCTATCGCCCGGGCGACATCGGTGCGGTCCTGCTGACCCATGCGCATATCGACCATTCCGGCCTGCTGCCGCGCCTGGTGAAGGAAGGCTTCCGCGGGTCGATCCACGCCACCGGCCCGACGGTGGATCTCTGCGCCATCATGCTGCCCGACAGCGGGCATGTGCAGGAGATGGAGGTCGAGATGCTCAACCGCCGCAACCGCCGGCGCGGGCGCGGCGAGGTCGAGCCGATCTACACGGCGAACGACGCGGTGGCGGCGTTGCGCGCCTTCCGCACCGTGGCGATGGATCGCTGGGTCGAGCCCCTGCCGGGGGTGCGGGCACGCTGGTGGAATGCCGGCCACATGCTGGGCTCGGCTTCGGTCGAGCTCGAGATCACGGAGGCGGATGAGGCGCCGGTCCGCGTGCTGGTCTCGGGCGACCTCGGGCCCGACTGCACGGCCTTCCACCGCGATCCCGAAGGACCCGAGGCGCTGCACCATGTCTTCCTGGAATCGACCTATGGCGACGAGGACAAGCCCTGCGTCGACCACGAGGAGCGCCGCGAGCGCCTCGCCGGGCTGGTGCAGGACGCGGTGCACCCCGCTGGCGTGCTGCTGATCCCTGCTTTCGCGGTGGAGCGCACGCAGGAGATCTGCTGGGACCTGGTCACGCTGATGCAGGCCGGGCGCATCCCGCAGGCGCCGATCTTCGTGGACAGCCCGCTCGCGATCCGCGCGACCGAGGTGTTCCTCGAACACGCGGCCGAACTCGAGAACGGCCGGTCGGTGAAGCGCGCGCTGCGCTCGCCGCTGCTGCATTTCACCGAGAGCGGCGAGCAGTCGCGCCACATCGCCGAGATGGAGGGCTTCCACATCGTTATTGCGGGGTCCGGCATGTGCGATGCCGGGCGCATCCGGCACCATCTCAAGCGCTGGCTCTGGTCGCCCGAGGCGACGGTGCTGCTGACCGGCTACCAGGCGGAAGGAACGCTCGGCCGCCTGCTGCAGGACGGGCGCAGGGAGGTGCGCATCCAGGGCGAGACGATCCGCGTCGCCGCCACCGTACGGGAGATCCGCGACTATTCCGGCCATGCCGACGCGCCGGAACTCGCGGCCTGGTTGAAGGCGCGCGGGCCGGTCGGCGGGGGCGTGTTCCTGGTGCATGGGGAACCCCCGGCGATGGAGGCGCTGTCCGGGCGCCTGATGGCCGGCGGCATGGCTCGTCCCGGCCAGGTGATCCTGCCCGCGCTGGACGACGCATTCCTGCTCGCCGCATCCGGCGCGCCGGTCGCGCGCGAGGCGGCGCACCGGCGGCCGGACCCGGCGGCGGCCGGGAGGCCCGACTGGCACAATGCGCGCGCCGCGCTTCTGCTCGCGATCGAGGATGCGATCGAACGGGCGCCCGATGACGCCGCGCGCAACGCGCTGATGGGCGCGCTGCGCCGCGCCCTGGAGGGAGATCGCGCCGGCTGACGCCGCAGGCGTTCAGCAGGGGGAGGAGGCGCGTCGCAGCGGCGGCTGGCCGTGTGGCGAGGCGGAGCGCGGTGCCAAACCCCGCGGGAGAGGCACCTTGCTGCATGACGGCGCGCGTTGCGGCGAATGAGGCAGCGATGGCCGGGCTGGCCGGGGCGTCGTGCCCCTCGCCTCCGTTCAGTTCGCCGTGGCGCCCGAGGCGCGGATGACCGGGATCCAGATACGGAACTGTTCGTCCCAGAAGCGCTCGAGCTCCGCCGCGCCCGCGCCGATCGGCTCGACGCCGAGCTCGACCAGGCGCGCGCGGGTGGCCGGCGCGGCGACGGCGTTGCGCAGCGCGCGCTCGAGCCGTGCGACGATCGGCGCGGGCGTGCCGGCGGCAACGAACACGGCGTGCCAATTGTAGGTCTCGTAGCCGGGCAGGCCGGCCTCCTCCGCGGTCGGCACGTCGGGCAGCGCGGCGCTGCGGCTGCGCGTGGCCATCGCCAGCGCCCGCACGCGCCCTTCGCGCACAAGCGCGACGTAGGGCGGCAGGGTGTCCACCATCACATCCACCGTCCCGGCCATCAGGTCGGCCAGCGCAGGACCGGAGCCGCGATAGGGCACATGGACCATCTCGGCGCCGATCATGTTCGCGAGCATCTGGCCCGAGAGATGAACGATCGTGCCGGGCCCCGAACTGGCATAGGTGATGCGCCCCGGATTGGCGCGCACCAGCGCGACGAGTTCCTGAAGCGTCTGTGCCCGCACACGCGGGTTGACCACGATGATGTTGGGCACCGTCCCGACCAGCCCCACTGGGGCGAAGGCGCGCCGAAGGTCGAAGGGCATGTTGGCGTAGAGGCCCGCATTCATCACGCCGGAGGAGAGCGTGTGCAGCACGATGGTGTAGCCGTCCGCCGGGGCCTGCAGCGCGGCCTGCGAGCCGATGATGCCGCCGCTGCCGCCGCGGTTCTCGACCACCACGGTCTGGCCGAGATCCTCGCCCATGCCCTGGGCGACGATGCGCCCGACCACGTCCGCCGCACCGCCCGGGGCGAAGGGGATGACCATGCGGACCGGCCGGTCCGGATAGGCTGGCTGCGCCTGCGCCGAAACGGCGGCGGCCAGCATGGCCAGGCAGGCGATGAGTCGGCGCATTGTCGTTTACCCCCCAAAGCAGTCAGAGCGCAGCATGGCGGACCGGCGCCGCACGCACCAGGAGGCGGCAGAACCCGGACCGCCCACCATGGCAGCGGGAGGCGGGACGCCCCGCCGGCGCAGCTGCGAGGGGCCAGCGGGCGGGCGCTTACTCCGCCGGCAGCGCAGGCGCAGGCGCGGCGCAGGGCAGCGGATCCAGCAGGCCTTCGGCCGTCGCGCCGGTCTCGCTGCGCCAGGGGCGCCAGCGCTCCAGCCCGACCAGTGCCGCTATTCATTAGTGGATCTGCATGTTTGAATGCTGCAATCCCCGTGACGCCGGCGCCCCCCGCCCTACATTCGGCGCATGCCCGATCCCGCGATCCTCTGGTTCCGCCAGGACCTCCGCCTGGCCGACCACCCTGCCCTCGCCGCCGTGGCGGGCCGGCCCGTATTGCCTGTCTACATTCTCGAAGACGGCCCCTGGGCGCCGGGCGGGGCGGCGCGCTGGTGGCTGCACCACAGCCTGGCGGCGCTGGGGCGGGACCTCGCGGATCGCGGCGCGCCCCTGCTGCTGCTTCGCGGCGACCCAAGGCGCCTGGTCCCCGACCTTGCCGCGCGGATCGGCGCCAGCGAGGTCCATGCCGGGCGGCGCACCGAACCGACCGGGCGGCGCTGCGATGCCGAGACCCATGGCGCGCTGGAGGCCGCCGGCGCGCGGCTGGTGCTGCACCGCACCGCGCTGCTGCACGAACCGCACCAGGTCCGCACGGGGGCCGGCACGCCCTATGGCGTCTACACGCCGTTCTCGCGCAACGTCTTCGCGCTGCTGGAAGGGCTGGCGCCGCCGCTGCCCGCCCCCGACCTGCTGGTGTCGGCGGCGGCAGCCGAGGGCCTTGCTCTCGATGCGCTGGACCTGCTGCCGAAGCCGCCAGTGCCCGACTGGGCGGCGGGGTTCCGCGACCAGTGGCAGCCGGGCGAAGCCGGCGCGGCGGCGCGGCTTGCGGCCTTCCTGGAACATGGCCTGGCCGGGTATGGCGACCGCCGCAACGATCCCGGCGCGGCCTGGGGCACCTCGGGCCTGTCGCCGCACCTGCACCTGGGTGAGATCTCGCCACGCTCGGTCTGGCACGCGGCGAAGGCGCGCAGCGGCAAGGGGCTCGAGACCTTCCTCAAGGAATTGCTCTGGCGGGAATTCTCCCACCACCTGCTCTGGCATCGGCCCGAAATGCCCGAGGCCCCCCTGCGCGCCGACTTCGCCGCCTTCCCCTGGCAGTCGGACGCGACCCTGCTGCGCGCCTGGCAGCGCGGGCGCACCGGCTACCCGATCGTCGATGCCGGCATGCGTCAGCTCTGGCAGACCGGTTGGATGCACAACCGCGTGCGCATGATCACCGCCTCCTTCCTGGTGAAGCACCTGCTGCAACCCTGGCAGGCGGGCGAGGCGTGGTTCTGGGACACGTTGGTCGATGCCGACCTCGCAGCCAATGCCGCCTCCTGGCAATGGGTGGCCGGCTGCGGGGCGGATGCGGCACCGTATTTCCGCATCTTCAACCCGGTGCTGCAGGGGGAGAAATTCGACCCCGCGGGCCTCTACGTCCGGCGGTGGTGCCCGGAGCTGGCGGCGCTTCCCGACCGCTGGATCCATCGCCCGCACGAGGCGCCCGAGATCGTGCTACGCGGCGCGGGCATCACCCTGGGGCGGCAGTATCCCGCACCGGTGATCGACCTCGCTGCCGGCCGCGCCCGAGCGCTCGCCGCCTTCGCCGCCATCAAGGGCGACGCGGCGGCGTGAGCCCGGGGCTCGATGCCCTGCGCGCCGCGGGCTTCCGCGGCCTGCGCGTGGTGGGCGACGTCCATGGCGATGCCCGCGGCTTCGCGGCGGCGATCGCCGGCGCGGAAGCCGCGCGGCTGTTTGTGGTGCAGCTCGGCGACCTGACCGACCATGGCCCAGACAACCCGGGCGCACTGCGCGCCGCCTTCGCGCTGATCGATACGGGGCGCGGGCTGTTCCTGCTGGGCAACCACGACCACAAGCTGCGGCGCGCGCTGCTGGGGGATGCGGTGCGCATCGAGAAGGCGGGGCTCGGCCGCACGCTGGAACAGATCGCCGCCGCGCCGGATGGCGCTGCCCTCGCCGCACGGGCCATCGCCGAGATCGGCCGCGCGCCGGCCTGGCTGCGCATCGGACCCTGGCTGTTCGTCCATGCCGCCTTCCACGACGCCATGCTGCATCAGGCGCCGCCCCCCGACGCCGGCGCGCAGCGCGCCGAGGGCCTGGTGGGGCGCGCGATCTTCGGCCAGGTGACCGGCCGCCAGGGACCGGATGGCTTCCCGATCCGCCTGATCGGATGGGTGGACCGCATCCCGGCCGGGCTGACGGCGATGGTGGGGCACGACAACCGTTCGCGCGATGGCCGGCCGGTGACCATGGCGAATGCGCGGGGCGGCCGCGCGGTGTTCCTCGACACCGGCGCCGGCAAGGGCGGTGCGCTCGCCTGGCAGGATCTGCCCTTCGACCGGCCCGATGTTGAGCCAGCGCAAGGACACGCCGCGTCGATGACGGATTGATGACGGCAGCCCGACCGGGGCGTTGCGCGGGGAGGACTCATGGACCAGGACAAGGCGCCAGACGACGTCGTTGAGGGTGCGCGTTCCATCACGGAAGCCGCTGCCGCGCTTGGTGCGCCGCAGCGCCGCGCGCATCGCCCCTCGCGCGACCCCGAGGCGGTGCGCCGCGCCTTCGAGACCGGCGCCTACCCCTATGCGACCCGCCTGACCGAGAAGGACTACGTCGCGCGGATCCTGCCCCTGCAGGTCGAGCTGCTGAAGGCGCAGAGCTGGATCAAGGCCGACAACGAGGGCGTCACGGTCCTGTTCGAGGGCCGTGACGCCGCCGGCAAGGGCGGCACCATCAAGCGCTTCATGGAGCACCTGAATCCGCGCGGCGCGCGCATCGTCGCGCTCGAGAAGCCGACCGACCAGGAACGGTCACAATGGTATTTCCAGCGCTACGTCCGCCACCTGCCGAGCGGCGGCGAGATCGTCTTCTTCGACCGGTCCTGGTACAACCGCGCCGGCGTGGAGCGCGTGATGGGCTTCTGCACCGCCGCCGACTACCTGGAGTTCATGCGCCAGGCGCCGGAACTCGAGCGCATGCTGGTGCGCTCCGGGCTGCGCCTGTTCAAGTACTGGTTCAGCGTCACGCGCGAGGAACAGCACCGCCGCTTCGCCGCCCGCGAAAGCGACCCGCTGAAGCAGTGGAAGCTCTCGCCGATCGACAAGGCCTCCCTCGACAAGTGGGACGACTACACGGAGGCGAAGGAGGCGATGTTCTTCTACACCGACACCGCCGACGCACCCTGGACCATCGTGAAGTCCGACGACAAGCGCCGCGCGCGGATCGAGGCGATGCGCCACTTCCTGTTCAACCTGCCCTATGAGGGCAAGGACGAGAGCGTGGTGCACGAACCCGACCCGCTGATCGTGGGATCAACGGCGCATGTGATCGGCGCCAGCACGCATATCCTGGGCAAGACGCTGCACCCGGAGCAGCGGCGCAACGGGCGGCGCTGACCGGGCGCCCCTGCGCCGCGATTCCGGTCGGACGGTATCGTTCCCCGAAAGGCGCGCTACCCCCAGAGCCTCGTGTTCGCCAGCTCCTCGGCGATGCGCTCGGAGGCGGCGGCGAGCAGTGCCTCGCCCTTCGCCGCGCTCGCTGCGCGCGCGTCGCCGACCACGCCCGAGGGCGTGATCTCCTTGAAGGATCGCCGGCGGATCATGGCGGCGGGCTGTCCCTCCGGGCGGGTGGAATGCGGGCCGTGCGCATCCGCCAGGCGGTCGGCGCGCAGGGCCTCGGGCATCAGCGCCATCATCATGGAGGTCTCGGCCTCGCAGGCGTGCAGCACGGTGGATTGCCGTTCCAGGATCGGCGCGAAGGCGTCCCCAGCCAGGTGCCAGTAGGTGCCGGCGGCGACAGCGATGCCGAACTCGGCCTGGCATTCGCCGCCGACCACCGCGACAGCCTCGGCATTGCCGCCATGGCCGTTGAGCAGCATCACCCGCTTGAAGCCGGCCCGCACGGCAGAACGCACCACGCCGCGCAGCACGGCGGAAAACGCCTCGAAGTCCAGCGTAACGGTGCCGCCAAAGGGGACGTGATGCTCGGCGAGGCCCGTCCAGACGCAGGGGGTGACCACCACCGGGCGCCCCTCCGCCATCATGCGGTGCGCGACGCGGTGCGCGACACCGGTGGCGCAGACGATGTCGACGCCGGTGGCCAGGTGCGGCCCGTGCTGTTCCAGCGAGGCGACCGGGACAATGACCAGAGCATCCGCCGCCGCCCGCGCGTTGAGCTCGGCGAAGGTGAGCTTCATCCACTCGATTTCGGTTTCGGCGGCCATGGCATCCTCCTGCGACTGCGCGCCGAAGGATGGAACGCGCAGCTTCAGCCGTCGAGCGCCGCCAGGAAGCGCGCCGCCTCGGCCCGCAGCGCGGCCACCTTCTTCGGATCCATCTTGGCCAGCGTCCGCAGCGGCATCGCCATGCGCGGGTTCTTCGCGAAGCGGTCGGCGTGCCGGGCCATGAAGTCCCAGTAGAGGTAGTTGAACGGGCAGGCGCGCGGCCCCGTCGACTGCTTCACGTCATGCGCGCAGCCGCCGCAATAGTCCGACATGCGGTTGATGTATGCCCCCGAGGCCGCATAGGGCTTCGACGCCATCACCCCGCCATCGGCATGGATCGCCATGCCATGCGTGTTGGGCAGTTCGACCCAGTCGAAGGCATCGGCATAGACGGCGAGGTACCAGGCATTCACCTCGACCGGGTCGAGACCTGCGAGCAGCGCGAAGTTGCCGGTGACCATCAGCCGCTGGATGTGATGTGCGTAGGCAAGGTCGCGCGTCTGCGCCACCGCCTGCTGGATGCAGCGCATGGTGGTCGGCGCGCCCCAGTAGAAGCCCGGCAGCGGGCGGTGCGCCTCGAGCGCATTGCCTTCGGCATAGCCGGGCATCAGGTGCCAGTAGATGCCGCGCACATATTCGCGCCAGCCGAGGATCTGGCGGATGAATCCCTCGACGGCGTTGAGCGGCGCGCGCCCCTGCTGCCAGGCGCGTTCGGCGGCGCGACAGGCCTCCATCGGGTCGAGCAGACCGATGTTGAGGCTGGTCGAGACCAGCGCGTGGAACATGGTCGGCTGGCCCGCCGCCATCGCATCCTGGTAGTCGCCGAACTGCCCCAGGCGGTCAGCGATGAAGGCTTCCAACGCCGCGCTCGCGTCCTTGGCGGTGACCGGCCAGGCGAAGCCCTCCACATCGCCGAAATGCGCGCCGAAACGGGTTGCGACCAGTGCCATCACCTCGCGCGTGATGGCATCGGGGGCGAAACGGCGTGGCGGCGGCGGCACCAGGCCTTTCGGCAGGGCGGATCGGTTCTCCGCGTCGAAGTTCCACTGACCGCCGGCGGGCTCGTCGCCTTCCATCAGCAGGCCGGTCTCGCGCCGCATCTCGCGATAGAAGAACTCCATGCGGTACTGCTTGCGACCGTCCGCCCAGGCGCGGAAGCGCGCAAGAGAGCACAGGAAGCGGTCATCCTCGCGGATTTCGACCGGCACGCCGGCGGCGCCCTCCCAGCCTTGCATGTTGGCCAGCACGCGCCATTCGCCCGGATGCGTGGCGACGATGCGCACGGGGCGGTGGCGCAGGACGGCGCGCGCGACCTCTCCCGCGAAGCTGTGCGTGTTCGCCGGATCGTCCAGCCGAACGTAGTCCACGCGCACGCCGCGCGCTGCCAGCGCACGCGCGAAGTGGCGCATGGCCGAGAGCACAAGGACGATCTTCTGCGGATGATGCGGGACATAGGTGCACTCGGTCTGCACCTCCATCATCAGCACCGTGTCGGTCGCGGGATCGAGGCCCTCCAGCGCCGAGAGCCCGCACGAGCACTGGTCGCCCAGCACCACCCGCAAGGTGCCGACGCTCATGCTGGCGATCATGCCGCTTCGTAAGCAATGTCGGTGCCGTCCTCGCCGCGCGCGGTGAAGCCCGCCCAGCGACCGGCGGCGGTGAAGGTGACGGTCGCGGTCACGTCACCTGCGCAGGCGTATTCGAAGCCGCCGCCGGGCAGCCGGCGCGACTGCCAGGTCAGCGCCAGCGCGCGGCCCGTGGTGGTGCCGAACAGCGGCAAGCGCCCGGTCATCCGCGGCATCACCCACCAGGATAGCGGCGCGGCGTCGGCCGGCAGGCGCTGCGGGCCCTCGGTGCCGTCCAGCAGCACCGCATTGCCGCGCGCCTCGCCGCGCACCTCGACGATGCGGCCGTTGCGGTTGAGCCGCGACGTCACGCGGCGGAAGCGCTCGCCCAGCGTCACTTCCTCGTAGCGGTGCTCGTAGCGGTACACGACGATGCCCATGACACGCGGCGTGATCACCAGGTCCGATGTCGCGACGCGCTCCGACCCGCGCTGGGCGAACTGCACCACATGCGTGCCCACCACGTCGCCACGGCGCTTCACGCGGAAGGCGTAGTCGCCCTCGGCCGCCGCGGCCGGCAGCGCCAGCGCGGCGGGCAGCAGCAGGGCGCCGCGGCGGTACATCAGCCGCGGGTCCTGACGGTGGAGCGCCCGCCATCCACCGCCATCACCTGGCCGGTGATCCAGCCGGCGGCGTCCGACAGCAGGAAATCGGCCAGCGCCGCGGCATCCTCGCCCTCGCCCAGGCGCGGGATGGGGTGCTGCTTCGCGATCGCCTCGGCCATCTGCACATTCCCGATCAAGGGCGCCGCCATGGCGCTGCGGGTCAGCGACGGGGCGATGCAGTTCACGCGCACCGGCGCCAGTTCCGCCGCCAACGCGACCGCGAGCCCCTCGACCGCCCCCTTGGCGGCCGCAATGGCAGCATGGTTCGGGAAACCGGCCCGCGCGGCAATGGTCGAAAACAGCACGACGGACCCGCGCGCGGCGGCCAGCGCTTCCTGCGCCGCCTGCACCGCGAAGGCTGCACCTAGCGCATTCAACCGGAAGGCGTCGATGAAGTCCGCCTCGGTCGTGCGCTTGAGCGGCTTCAGCGCAATCGATCCCACGCAATAGGCGAGCCCCGCGACCGACGGCCCCGCTGCCGCCACGGCCGCGCGCAGCGCCGCGAAGTCGGTCACGTCCGCCGGCACCGCCTGGCTGCCCGGCAGTTCCGCGGCGAGCGCGCCGAGCCGCGCCGCATCCCGCGCCACCAGCACCAGCCGTGCCC
>NZ_JACADR010000148.1 GCF_016106005.1 Roseomonas rosulenta | reverse complement strand
GGCCTGGGCGCGGTCGCGCCATGCGATCCTGGCCCGCGACTGACGCCGCGGGCCGCCCCTGTCATGCGAGATGGCACTCCACGAGGCCCGCGGCGTCGGTCGCGGGCCTCGGCGCTTCGGTGGAGCACCTGGCAATCGCCACCGGGCAGCGCGGATGGAAGCGGCAACCCGGCGGGATGTTCGCCGGGTCGGGCATGATGTCGCCCAGCCCCACATCCGGAACGCCGAGCCCGGGTTCCGGCGTGAGCACCGAGGCGAGCAGCGCGCGCGTATAGGGGTGCCGCGGCGCGGCGAACAGCGTCTCGCTCTCCGCGCGCTCCACGATACGCCCCAGGTACATCACCGCCACTTCGGAGGCGATGTGCTCCACCACCGCCAGGTTGTGGCTGATGAACAGGTAGGTGAGGCCGAGGTCGCGCCGCAGCTCCGCCAGCAGGTTCAGGATCTGCGCCTGCACGCTGACATCGAGCGCGCTGGTCGGTTCGTCGCACACCACGATGCGCGGGCGCAGCACCAGCGCGCGCGCGATCGCGACACGCTGCCGCTGCCCACCCGAGAGCTGCGCCGGGTAGCGCGTGCCCTGGTCCACCGACAGCCCGACGCGCTCCAGCGCCTCCGCCACCCGGCGGGTGATCTCCGCGCCGGAGATGTCGCCCTGCGCGATCAGCGGCATGGCCACGATGTCGCGCACGCGCCGCTTCGGGTTGAGCGAGGCGAAGGGGTCCTGGAACACCGGCTGGATCAGCCGCGCACGCGCGCGCCGGTCCATCGCCGACAGCCGCTGCCCATCCACCGCAACCTCGCCCGCGGTCGGTTCCAGCAGGCCGAGGATCAGGCGTGCGAGCGTGGACTTGCCGCAGCCGCTCTCGCCCACCACGCCGAGCACGCTGCCCGCCGGCACGGCGAAGGACACGTCGTCCACCGCCACAACGCGCTTCGGCGGGGCGAACAGGCCCTGGCGCACGCGGAACTCGCGCCGCAGGCCGCGCACCTCGATCGCCGGCGTCATGCCGCGGCTTTCCAGCCTGGGGCGAGCACGCAGAGGGTCTCGTGGTCCGCGCCCGCCTGCTGGTGCGGAATGGCGCCGGCACAGGCGGGTGTCGCCTGCGCGCAGCGGTCGCGGAAGCCGCAGCCGGTGAAGCCCGGCTGGATGCGCGGCACCACGCCCGGGATGCTGCCCAGCGGTTCGTCGCGCCTCACCTTGCCCGGCACGGGCACGCAGGTGAGCAGGCCGCGCGTGTACGGGTGCTCGGGTGCGGCGAAGAGCGCGGCGGTCGGCGCGCTCTCGACCACCTCGCCGGCATACATGACCGACACGCGGTCCGCGACGCGCGCGACGATGCCGAGGTCATGCGTGATCAGCAGGATTCCGAGGCCGAGGTCCTTCTGCAGCGTGGCCAGCAGCCGCAGGATCTGCGCCTGCACGGTCACGTCCAGCGCCGTGGTGGGTTCGTCCGCGATCAGCAGTTCCGGGTCGCACATCAGCGCCATGGCGATCATCACGCGCTGGCGCAGCCCGCCCGAGAGCTGGTGCGGGAACTGCCCGAGCCGCAGCCCCGGCGCGGTGATGCCCACGCGCGCCAGCAGCTCCGCCGCCCGGTCCACGGCCTGGGCGCGCGTCGCACCGCGGTGCCGGCGCAGCACCTCGGTCATCTGCGACCCCACCGTATAGGCGGGGTTCAGGCTGGTCATGGGCTCCTGGAAAATCATCGCCATGCGGTCGCCGCGCAGGCGGGACATCTCGGTCTCGTTGAAGCGGCCGATCTCCTGGCCGGCGAAGCGCAGCGCGGTGGTCTCGCGCCGCGATCCGCGCGGCAGCAGGCCCATGACGGACAAGGCGGTGATCGACTTGCCGCAGCCGCTTTCGCCGACCAGGCAATGCGTCTCGCCCTTGTTCACCACCAGCGATGCGCCGCGCACCGCCGCCGTGCTGCCGATGGTGACGCGCAGGCCCTCGATCTCCAGCAGCGCGCTCATCGCGACAGGTCCGTGCCCATCATGTCGCGCAGCGCGTCGCCCAGCAGGTTCACGCCCAGCACCAGGACGAACAGCGCGGCACCGGGGATGATGATGACCCAGGACTGGAAGAACATGTATTCCTTGGCCTCGCTGATCATCAGCCCCCAGGAGGGCAGCGGCGGCGGCACACCCAGGCCGAGGAAGGACAGCGCGGCCTCCAGCAGGATCGCCAGAGCCATCTCGAGCGTCGCGACGACAGCGAGGTGCGTGGCGATGTTGGGCAGGACTTCCCGCGTCAGCACCCACCAGCGCGACACGCCCGCGCACCAGGCGGCCGCGACGTAGTCGAGGTTGCGGATCTGCATGGTGGTGGAGCGTGCGACCACCGCGAAGCGGTCCCACAGCAGCAGTCCGAGCACCAGCACCACCAGCATGAAGGACGACCCGCGCAGCGCGGCGACCGCCAGCGCCACCAGAACCGCCGGGATCGACAGCCGTGTGGTGATGCAGAACACCACGAAATCGTCGACCCGCCCGCCATAGAAGCCGCCCAGCACGCCGAGCGTGATGCCGATCAGGCCCGAGGTGATCACGGTCAGCACGCCGATCACCATCGAGATCCGCGCGCCGTAGATCAGCCGCGACAGGTAGTCCCGCCCCAGCTGGTCGGTGCCGAGGAAGTTCTGCGGAACGCCCCCCTCCATGAAGGAGGGTGGCACCAGGCGCCGGTTCAGGTCGATCGCGAAGGGATCGTAGGGCACGATCCAGGGCGCGAGGATCGCGATGATGGCGGCGAAGCCGACGATCGCGGCCCCCACCACGAAGCCCGGGTTGCGCAACAGCCGCCCGCCGCGCGACATGGGCATGGCCGCGCCGCTCATGACGTGCGCAGCCGCGGGTCGAGCACGGCGTTCAGCAGGTCCGCCAGCAGGGTCAGCGCGATGTAGATCAGCGCCAGCACCAGCACCACCGCCTGCACCACGGGGAAGTCGTTCTTGCTGATGCTCTCCCACGCCAGGTAGCCCACGCCGTGCAGCGCGAAGACCGTCTCGATCACGATCGACCCGCCCAGCATGAAGCCCAGCTGCACCGCGGCGATCGACACCACCGGGATCGCCGCGTTGCGGAAGCCGTGCTTGACCAGGATGGACAGCCGCGAAAGCCCCTTGGCGCGCGCGGTGCGGATATAGTCCGACGACAGCGCCTCGATCATGCCGGACCGCGTCAGCCGCGTGAGCGAGGGAATGGCCGAGAAGGCCAGCACCACGCCGGGCAGGATGTAGCCGTCCCAGGTCTCCACGCCCGAGATCGGCAGCCAGCCCAGCTGCAGCCCGAAGACGATCATCAGCACCAGGCCGAGCCAGAAGGAGGGCATGGCCTGGCCGATGATCGCCACCAGCCCGACGCCGCGGTCGAGCCAGGAGCCTTCGCGCACCGCGGCCAGGATGCCGAGCGGCAGCGAGACCACCAGCGCGATCGCCAGCCCCACCAGCCCGAGCGTGAGCGTCACCGGCATGCGCACCGCGATCAGGTTCGCCACGCGGTCGCGGAAGAAGTAGCTCTCGCCGAAATCGCCCTGCAGGGCGCGGCCCAGCCAGTCGAGATACTGCACCCAGACCGGCCGATCGAGGCCATAGACACGGCGGATGGTCGCGACATCCTCGGCCGTCGCGTTCGGCCCGGCGATGGAGATGGCGAGGTCGCCCGACATGCGCGTCAGCAGGAAGGCGAGCGTCAGCACCGTCAGCGCGACGAGCACCGCGACCGCGAAGCGGCGGAGAAAGAAGCGAAGCATCCCGCGACGAGCCTAGTCGCCGTTGCTGCGCTGCCGCAAGGCCCGCATCACCAGGCCGCCGCCCAGCCATCGCGCCGCGGATCGGAGGCCGCCATGCGCACGCCGTTCTCCAGCACGCGGATCGCCTCGACGCTGCACGCGCCTTCCAGGTCGCCCACCACCTTCACCTGGTGGCCGCGCTCGCGCAGGCCCGCGATGGCGGCCTCGCCGAAGCCGCGCTCGATGGTCACGACATCCTCGCCGCCATGCGGGTAGTTGCTTTCCTGCCCCGGCTGCGACGACGTCCAGCGCGGCGCCTCCAGCGCCTGCTGCGGGTCGAAGCCGAACACCGCGCAGGAGAGCAGCACCTGGAAGTTCACCTGCACCTGGTTGTCCGCGCCCGGCGTGCCGAAGACCATCCAGGGCCTGCCGTCCTTCATCACCATCGGCGCGTTCATGGTGTGGCGCACGCGCCGCCCGGGGGCGAGCTGGTTGGCGTGCCCGTCCTCCAGGTGCCAGTAGGACATGCGGTTGTTGAGCAGGATGCCGGTGCGCGGGCCCGTCACGCCCGAGCCGAAGGCGCCGTTGATCGATTGGATGGCGGAGACGGCATTGCCCTCGGCATCTACCACGCAGAAATAGGTGGTGTCGGCCTCCGCCATCGCGCGCACGGGCAGGTGCGCGGCGCGGTCGCCGATCGCCGCGACATGCGAGTCGCGCCGCGCATCGGACAGCAGCGCGGCGAAGTCCGGTGCCTCGCGCCCCGCCTCGGCCTCGCGGTCGAGGAAGGCGCGCTTCTTCGCCTCGATCATCAGGTGCAGCAGCGCCGCGCTGCCCCAGCCGAGCCCCGCCAGATCCTGCGACTCGACGATGCGCAGCATCTGCAGCAGCGCGAAGCCCATCGAGGGGGCCGGTGTCTGCCGCACCTCGAAGCCGCGCCAGGCGATACCGATCGGCGGGGCCAGCAGCGGCGCGACGGCGGCGAGGTCGCCGCCATCCGGCAGGGCGCCCACATCCGCGAGATCCGCCGACAGCGCCTGCGCGACGTCACCGGTGAAGAACGCCGCGGGGCCGGCCGCCGCCAGCCGCTGCAACGTCGCCGCCAGCGCCGGCTGCGCGATGATGCTGCCCACCGCCGGCACCGCGCCGCCCGGCAGCCAGATCGCGCGGCTGGTGGCATCCGCCTCGATGATCTTCCCGTTCTCGCCGATGAAGTGGCGCAGCGCGTGGGTGGCGGCGAAGCCCTCGCGCGCCGCCTCCACCGCCGCGCCGAACAGCGCGCCCCAGGTCCTGGCGCCATGCGCCGCATGCAGCGCCGCGAGGCCCGCGACCTTGCCCGGCGTCTGGATCGACAGCGGGCCGCGGTTGGGCACGCCGCCCTCCGCGCGGTAGCGCGCCACCGTCGCGGCCGCCGGCGCCTGGCCGGTGCCGGCGAAGGTCTCGGCACGCCCCGTCTTCGCCGACCAGTGATGATAGAAGCCATCGCCGCCGAGGCCGGACATGTGCGGCTCGACCACGCCGAGGGTCAGCGAGATCGCCACCGCCGCATCCGCCGCCGACCCGCCGGCGCGCAGCACATCGAGCCCCGCCTGCGTCGCCACCGGATGGTTGGTCGCGACCGCGCCGCGGCGGCCCATGATCAGCGGGCGATGCGCACGGATGCCTTCATAGGCCATGGCTCAGCCCCCCGTGCGGATGCGTGCGCCGACCGGCGCCCAGCGTTCCACCTCGGCGCGCAGCAGCGCCTGCGCCGCAGCCGCCGAGGTATCTGACCAAGTGTCCACGCCCGCGCGCCGCAGGCGTTCCTGCACCGCCGGGTCGGCCAGCGCGCGCGCCGCCGCGGCCTCCAGCGTGGCGACCACCGGCGCCGGCGTGCCCGGCCGCACCATCAGCATCTGCCACACGCTGAGGTCGTAGCCCGGCACCGCCTGCGACATGCTCGGCACGCCCGGCAGCAGCGGCGAGGTCTCGCGCGAGGAGACCGCGAGGCCGCGCACCTGCCCCGCCTGCATCAGCGGTGCGAGCATGGACGGGCTGTCGATGGTGAGCTGCACCCGCCCCGCCACCAGGTCCTGCACCGCCAGCGCCGCCGTGCGGTAGGGCACGATGGTGTAGTTCACCCCCGCCACCTGCTTCAGCAATTCGCCCGCCAGGTGGTTCGCGGCACCGGGATTGGTCGACCCGAAGTTCACCGCATCGCCCTGCGCGCGCAGCCAGGCCATGAGCTCGGGCATGTCACGCGCGGGCACGGACGGATTCACGGCAAGCAGGAAGGGCTGGCGCGACACCAGCGCGACGGGCCGGAAATCCGCCACCGGGTCGTGCTGGAAATCCGGATTCATCGCGCGCATCAGCGCATGGTTGATGGTGGCGATCAGGATCGCGTAGCCGTCGGCCGGCAGGCGCTGGAAGGCCGCCGCGCCGATCGCACTGCCGGCGCCGACCACGTTCTCCGGCACCACGGGCTGGCCCAGGATCGGGCTCAGCGCCTCGGCCATGATGCGCCCGACGATGTCCGTGACGCCGCCGACGCCGACCGGGATCACGAGGCGGATCGGCCGGTTCGGATAGCGATCCTGCGCGATGGCGGGCGTGGCGAGGGCAGCGAGCGGGGCAGCGAGGAAGGCGCGTCGATCCAGCATCAGGGACTCCCAGGCAGTTGGCGGCCAGCCCAGGTTACGCCACCCTGCCCGGGTGACCAGCCCCGGAGCGACGATGCACCAGATCCGCCTGCAGGAACCCTTCCGCGGCCTGTTCTACGCGCCCTTCTACGCCGCCATGGCCCGCCGCGCGTACGAGGCCGAGGGTGTCGCCGTGCGCTTCATCGACAGCCCCGGCCCTTCGCTGCAGACGGATGCGGTGCTCGAGGGTCGCGCCGACCTCGCCTGGGGCGGGCCGATGCGCCTGCTGCTCGGGCATGACCGCGACCATGCCTGCCCGCTGCGACTCTTCGGCGCAGTGGTGATGGGCGACCCCTTCGTGCTGGTGGGCCGGACGCCGAGGCCCGATTTCCGGCTGACCGACCTCGCGACGCTGACGCTCGGCAGCGTCAGCGAGGTGCCAACGCCCTGGTGGACGCTCCAGGACGACATCCGCCGCGCCGGCCTCGACCCCGACCGCGTCGCGCGCGTGACCGACCGGAGCATGGCGGAAAACGCGGCGGCGGTCGCCGCCGGTACGCTCGATGTCGCGCAGCTCTTCGAACCCCTGGTGAGCGCGATGGAGATCGCCGGCACCGGCCATGTCTGGTATGCGCAGGCGAGCCGCGGCCCGACCTCCTACACCGCCTTCTACGGCCGGCGGGAGGTGATCGACGCCAAGCGCGCCGCCTGCGAGGCGATGGTGCGCGGCCTCGCCACGACGCTCACCTGGTTCGCCGGCGCACCGGCCGAGGAGATCCTCGACACCATCGCGCCCTACTTCGAGTCGCTCGACCGCGCCGCCGCGACGCGCGCGATCGAGCGCTACCGTGCCCTCGGCGTCTGGACCACCAATCCGCGCTTCCCGCCGGCGGCGCTGGAACGCCTGCAGACCGCGATGCTCACCGCCGGCGCCATCACCCACGCGCCGGGCTACGCCGGGCTGGTGGCGGAGGAGGTGACGGAGGCCGCGCTCAGTTCTGCAGCGTGATGCCCTTCACGCGGACCACCTCGGTCCAGCGCGCGAGTTCGCCCTCCATCACGGCACGCAGCGCAGGGCCGTCGCCGCCGATGGGGGTCGCGCCCTGCTGGCGGAAGCGCTCCTGCACCTCCGGATTGGCGAGGAAGCGCGCGATCTCCTGCTGCATGCGCCCCACCATGGCGGGATCGAGGCCGCGCGGCGCGAGCACGCCGTACCAGAAGGAATAGGCGAAATCGAAGCCCTGCTCGCGCGCCGTCGGCACGTCGGGCAGCGCGGGGATGCGCCCGCCGGTGGTGCCGATGGCGATCGCCCGCGCGCGCCCCTCGCGCACCGCGCCCAGCACCGTAGGCGGGGCCGCGATCAGCAGGCCGACGCGCCCGGCCAGCAGGTCCGCGAAGGCCGGGCCCATGCCGCGATAGGGCACATGGGTTAGCCGCATGTTCGCAATGTCCTGCAGGTATTCCATGTAGAGATGCGGCGAGGACCCCGCGCCCATCGAGCCGTAGAACCCCGCCTCCGGCCCACGCGCGCGCGCCGCCTCCACGAAGTCGCGTAGCGAGCGCGCGGGGGAATCGCCCGGCACCACGAAGACGGTCGGGTAGTCCACCAGCAGCGAGACCGGCGTGAAGTCGGCCAGGATGTCGAAGCCCAGCGTCGGATAGAGCGGCGGCGCCGTCGCCAGCGAATTGTCGGTCAGCAGGAAGGTGGCGCCATCGGCCAGCGCGCGCACCGCCGCCGTCCACCCCACCACGCCGCCGCCGCCCGAGCGGTTCTCCACGACGAAGGGCTGGCCGGTCTGCTGCTGCAGGTGCTGCGCGAGGAAGCGCGCGACGAAGTCACTGGTGCCGCCGGGCGGATAGGTCACCAGGATGCGCACCTGGCCGCGCGGCCAGGCCGGCGCCTGGGCCTCCGCCGGCAGCGCGGCGAAGCCGGCCAGGGCCGCGAGGGCGGCAAGGGTGCGTCGGAACATCGGCCTTCTCCCGGTCGTTTCTTGTGGCTTGGGTGTCGGCGGCGGCGGGCGGCGCAGCGTGCAGAGCCAGCACATCGCTCAGCGCCCGGCGAACAGGCGGCCGGAGGCGATGCGTGCCCCCTCGGACATGGCGCGCAGCTTTGCCCAGACCACGTCGCGCGCGACGCGCCCGCGCCCGGCGGCGGTGTCGAAGCCGCAATCCGTCCCGGCCATGAGGCGCGACGGGTCGCCGATGCTCTGCGCGATGCGCTCGAGCCGCTCGGCCACCACCTCCGGGTGCTCGACGAAATTGGTTAGCGTGTCGATCACCCCGGCCACCAGCACCTGGTCGTCGGCCAGCGGCGTGCGCAGGAAGCAGCGGTGCTCATGCGCATGGCGGGGGTTGGCGAAGGGCAGGACGAAGGCGCCGACCTGCGCCTGGAGCACCACGGGCAGGATCTCGGCGAGCGGCACGTCGGCGTCGTGCGGGCCCTCGTAGTTGCCCCAGCAGACATGCAGGCGGATGCGATCGCGCGGCAGGCCTTCGATGGCGCGGTTGATGGCAGTGACCACGCGTTCGCAGAAGGCGATGAAGTCCGACAGCGGGCGATCCCGGTAGGAAGCGTGGCGCTCCAGCGCCAAGTCCGGGCAATCCAGTTGCAGCGTGAACCCGGCATCGAGGATCGCGCGGTACTCGTGCGCCAGCGCATCGGCCAGCGCGGCGAGGTAGGCTTCCTCGCTGTCGTAGTGCCGGTTCTGCACCACCGAGGCGACGATGCCCGGCGAGGGCGCAGCGAGGAAGGCGCCGAGCGGCGCAGGGCGCGCGGCATCCAGCGCGGCGCGGAACTCGGCGCATTCGGCGTCCATGGCGGCGGCACCGACATAGGCGACATCGCCGATGGCAGCAGGCAGGTTGGCCGTCATGCTCGCCGTCTCCCGGCCCGCGGCGGCGGCGGCGACCTCGGCCTTGAACTCGGGATAGGCGTCGATGTCCGCCCAGCCGGGGCGATGGCTCTCCCCGCCGAGGCCGGTCAGGCGGTCGCGCAGGTAGAGCACGAAGGATTCGCGCCCCTGCTCGCCGTTGTTGACGATGTCGAGCCCGGCGGCGACCTGGCGCGGCACGATCTCGGCCACCGCGGCACGCGCCGCGGCGGCAACCTCCCCGGCGGGGATCGCCTCGCCCCTGGCGCGGCGCGCATGCAGGCGCGTGAGCGCGGGCGGGCGCGGCAGGCTGCCGGTATGGGTGCAAAGGATGCGCGTTGCCATGTTTCCTCCCGGGGGCCGCCAGTCTGGCGCGGCGCGGCGGGCGCGACCAGGGCCGTCAAGTTCACTGACGCTTCGCGATTGTCCACGCTAGACTGGGCGTGGATCGCGCGAGGCGCGACCCAATGTCACCGGAACCTTGCCGGCAGTTGGCCGGCACCAGGCGCGAAAGATTGGCATGTCCCGCCGGCAGCAGCGTTCAGATCGTGTGAGGGCCTTCTCGGCCTACCTGGCGGAGCGCCTGCTACGGCTCCCGCAGGCCGCCCCCCCCATGCAGGATGCGGGACCGGGCGCGCTGCGCGTCGCCTCCTACAACGTCCACAAATGCGTCGGCACGGATAACCGCTTCGATCCGGAGCGGATTGCCGCCGTGATCCGCGAGCTCGACGCCGACATCCTGGCCCTGCAGGAGGCCGACCGCCGATTCGGGCGCCGCGACGGGCTGCTCGACCTGGCGGCGCTGGAACGCGACACGGGGCTGCGCTTGGTCCCGGTGGCCGTCACGGCGCACAGCCATGGTTGGCACGGCAATGCGCTGCTGGTGCGCAACGCCGAGGTGATGGCCGTCCACCGGCTCCGCCTGCCCGGCGGCGAGCCGCGCGGCGCCGTGGCGGCCGAACTGGAACTGCCCGCCGGTCGGCTGCGCGTCGTCGCCGCGCATCTCGGCCTGCTGCGGCGACACCGCACGCAGCAGGTCGCCGCGCTGCTCGAGCACATCGCGAGCGCGGAGGACATGCCGACCCTGCTGCTCGGCGACCTGAATGAGTGGCGGACCGGCGCGCGCTCCGGGCTGCGGGCGCTGGAGCGGGATTTCGACCGCATCGATTTCGGCCCGGCCACCTTCCCGAGCGGCTTGCCGATGCTGGGGCTGGACCGGATCCTATGCCAGCCGCGCGGCCTGGTCAGCGGCCTCGCGGCGCATCAGTCGCCGCTCGCGCGCATGGCCTCCGACCATCTGCCGCTGACCGCACGGCTCGACCTCTCCGCGGCCGGGACCGCGGTGCTCGCCGCGGCAGCCTGACGGGGCCTGCAATGTCCGCCGCGACAGGGGCGCTGCCGGGCGGCGAGGCCCCGCGCGCCGGCGTCGCGCTGATCGCCGACGG
>NZ_JACADR010000147.1 GCF_016106005.1 Roseomonas rosulenta | reverse complement strand
CGGCGCGCTGCGAAGGGCTTCAGTCCGGTCCGCCCCCGGACGCTGCGCCCAGGGCCTCGGCGCGCGCGGCGATATGGCGCAGCGCGGCCTCGAGCGCGGCGCGCTCGCCGGCCGACAGGCCGTCGGCGAGCTCCGCTTCCAGGGCGCGGGCGCGCGGCACGATCGCCTCGAAGGTGGCGCGCCCGGCGGATGTGAGTGCCAGCGGCTCGAGCCGTCGGTCTCCGGGATGCGCGATGCGCTTGACCAGCCGCCGTTCCAGCAACCCCGCCACGGCGCGGCTCACCTTGGCCTTGTCCATGCCCGTGCGTGCGCGCACCGCCGCCGCGCTGGCGGTGCCGTCCGCGCCCACCACTGCCATCACGCGCCACTCGGCGATGGTCAGGCCGAATTCCTCGGCATAGCGCCGCGCAAAGAGCCGCGAGACGAGGTTCGAGGCGACGGAGAGGCGATAGGGCAGGAAGGCGTAGAGGTCGAAGCTTGACATTGGTTTCATCTGAAACCATTTTGCGCGCGAAGTCCAGCGTCGGAGGAAACGCCATGACGCGGCAATACATCCCCTTCCCCCGCAGCGAGGGGCTGACCTCGCGCCAGGCGCATGCCGACCTGCCCCAGGGCACCTTCGAACGCGAACTGGGCAAGGAAGGCTTCTTCGGCCCCGCCACGCACATGTACCACCGCCACCCGCCCACCGGCTGGACGGCGTGGGAGGGTCCGCTGCGCCCACGCGCCTTCGACCTGGCGAAGATCAACGCGGAGCACGCCAGCCCCTGGGACGCCGCCGAGATCCTGTTCAACGCCTCGGTCCGCCTGCGCCTGTGGCGCGCGCCGGCGCGTATGGACCACCTGGCGCGCAACGGCGACGGCGACGAGCTGCTGTTCATCCACCAGGGCGCCGGCGACATCTTCTGCGACTACGGCCGCCTGGCCTTCCGCGCCGGGGACTATGTGGTGCTGCCGCGATCGACCATGTGGCGCATCGAATGCAGCGCACCAACCGTGGCGCTGCTGATCGAGGCGACGGGGTCGACCTTCCAGCTGCCCGACCGCGGCATGGTCGGCAAGCACGCGGTCTTCGACCCCGCGATCCTGGAGACGCCGAAGCTGGACGAGGCCTTCCGCGACCAGGCGCAGGGCGAATGGGCGGTGCGCATCAAGCGGCGCAACGCGATCTCGACCGTGACCTATCCGTTCAATCCGCTGGATGCGGTGGGCTGGCACGGGGACCTCTCACCGGTCCGGCTCAACATCGAGGACATCCGCCCGCTGATGTCCCACCGCTACCACCTGCCGCCGAGCGCGCACACAACCTTCGTGGCGAACCGCTTCGTCATCTGCACCTTCTGCCCGCGCCCCTTCGAGACGGATCCCGGCGCGCTGAAGGTGCCCTTCTTCCACAACAACGACGACTACGACGAGGTGCTCTTCTACCACGCGGGGGACTTCTTCTCGCGCGACAACATCCATGCCGGGATGATGACGCTGCACCCCTGCGGCTTCACCCATGGCCCGCACCCCAAGGCGCTGGGCAATGCCTTCACGCCGAAGAAGCCCGCCACCGACGAGTACGCGGTGATGCTCGACACGCGCGATGCGCTCGAGATCGGCGAGGCTGCCTCCGCCGTCGAATGGGGCGACTACGCCTATTCCTGGAAGGCCGGCCCGGCACCCGCGAAGGCGGCGGAATAGCCGCACGCCCTTGCCCCGTGCGTGGCCGCCGCACCAGCGCCGCGCGCAAACCGGCGACCGCAACGGGCCGCCGGCATCAGGTGAAGCGCTGCAGCGCCTGTTCCAGGGAGGACAGCGCGTTGCCCAGCGCCGCGCTCATCGCCTCCGCCGCCTGATCCGGCGTGGGTGCGGCCGTGCCCGAGGCGAGCGGCGCCGTGCCGCTGCTCACCATCTGGCCGACCAGCCGGCTGCCGTTACGCTCATCCACCAGCAGCAGCGTGAGTTCGGCGCGCGCGCGACCCTCGCCCTGTACGGCGGCGAGCTGCGTGATCTCGCCCTCGAGCACGTAGTCGGGCGTCACCCGCGACCCCGGCGCCAGGATGGCGGCGAAGAGCCGTGCGTCGATCAGCCAGCGGCGCAGCGCCTGTTCCGCCGCATCGGCCGGCGGTGCCGCCCATTCGGCGTAGAAGTCCAGGCTCTCGGTGCCGTCGGGGCGGATGGTGCGCAGGTTGCGCGTGTCCATCCCCGCCCCGGCGCGGATGGTGCGCACCAGCAGCGTGCGCCGCGCGCGGCCTTCCGCCCCGGGTGGCCGGCGCGGATCGAGCGTGAAGCGCCGCGTCTCGACATAGGGACGGTCCGGCAGGACGGAACATCCGCCGAGCAGCGGCGCGATCAGCAGCAGGCGACGATTCATCATGTCAGCGGCGATCCCGTGGCGGTGGCGGCGGTGGCGCGCCGAACAGGGACTGCGACGGGCTGCGGCGCAGCGCTTCCGCCGTGTCGCGCAGGCTGGCCGCCGTCGCGCGCAGGTCGCGCAGCAGCGGACCCAGGTCGGCCTGCGCATCGCCCGTCGTGCCGCGGACGGTCCGCAGTGCCAGCTCCAGCGAGGCGATCACCGCCGGCAGCCGCGCGACCGCGGCGCGCAGGTCGTTCGCCGCCTGGCCGATGCTGGCCGCCGCGCCGGTGATCTCGGGGCTGGCGAGCAGCGCCTCGGCGGATTGCCCTGCGGCGCCGACGCGCGCCGCCGCCTCGCGCAGCTCGCGCACGGTGGCGGCGAGGTCCGCGCCCTCGATCGCACTGCGCAGCGAGACCATGGTGGCGGCGGCCTCGCGCAGCGTCGTCGCGAGGTCCCCCTGCCCGCCGACCTGGTCGCGCAGCCCTTCGACCAGCTCCGTCGCGGCGCCGACCAGGCTCCGCAGATCGAGGTCGGCAAGCTGCGTCATCACGCGCTCCGCCGCGCTGGTCACCTGCGTGATGGTCGACGGCACCGACGGGATCACCGGGTAGCGCGGCGTCCAGGGCACCTCGATGGGTGGGAAGCGCGCCGGATCGGAGACGAAGTCCACCTCGAGATACGCAAGTCCCGTAACGCCGGAGGAAGCGACGCGCACCCGCAGCCCCGCGCGCACGGCCTGCGTCACGTTGGTGCGCCCGTAGCGGTCGGGTTCCACCGCGAAGCGGACCAGCACGAGGCGTGCGGTGGTGTCCTCCGGATCGCGTGCCGTCGCGCCATAGACCACCGAGACCAGGCCCAGTTCGGTCACCCGCCCGACCGGCACGCCACGGAAACGCACCGCGGCGCCCACGTCCAGCCCGGCGATCGATTCGCGCACATAGGTCTCGAAGATGGTCTGCTCGCCGCGCAGCGAGCCTGAGGTCAGGAACAGGATGAACCCGACAGCGACCGCTGCGCCGACCACCACCAGGGCACCGACGCGGAAATAGAGGGAACGGCCCGCCTGCGGCATCTCAGGCGGCCTCGCGCCGGAAGAAGGCGCGCACGGTGGGGTGTTCGCTCTCGTCGCGCAGGCGCCTGGGATCGCCCTCGGCGATGATCCCCTGCGCCTGCTTGTCGAGCATGATGCAGCGGTCCCCGATCGCCAGGATGGATTGCAGTTCGTGCGTCACCACCACGAAGGTGGTGCCGGTGTCGCGCGCGATGTCCTTGATCAGCTTGTCGAGCCCGGCCGAGGTGATGGGATCGAGCCCTGCCCCGGGCTCATCGAGGAACAGCAGCGGCGGGTCGAGCGCCATGGCGCGCGCGATGCCCGCGCGCTTGGCCATGCCGCCCGAGATCTCCGCCGGCAGGCGCGCGGCGGCATCGCCCAGGCCCACCAGGCCGAGCTTCGCGCGCGCCAGCGCCTCGCGCGCCGGGCGCGGCAGGCGGGTGTGCTCCTCGATCGGCAATTCGACGTTCTCGGCCAGGGTCATGCTCCCGAACAGCGCACCCGACTGCCACATGACGCCGATGCGCTGCAACAACGCGCGGCGCGCCTCATCGTTGGCGGTGGCGAGTTCCTCGCCCAGCAGCCAGGCATGCCCGGCCGCGAGCGGCACCAGGCCGATCAGCGCCTTCAGCAGCGTGGACTTGCCGCAGCCCGACCCGCCCAGGATGACGAAGATCTCGCCGCGCTGCACCTCGAAGGACACATCCTTGAAGATGGTGCGCCCGCCGAAGGCGACGGCAAGCGCCTCGGCGCGGATGACAGGTTCGGCGGGCGCCGGCATCAGATCCCCAGCCGGAAGAACAGCACGGCAAACACGCCGTCCATCGCCACGATGGCGACGATGCCGCCGACCACCGCCGACGTCGCCGCATCGCCCACCGCGCGCGGCCCGCGGCCCGCGGAAAGTCCGGCGCGGCAGCCGATTCCCGCGATGACCAGCCCGAAGCAGGCCGCCTTGAACAGCCCGCCGGCCAGGTCGCCGAGCGAGAGCCATTGCTGCAGCTGCCCCTGCACCGCCGCCCAGGGGTAGCCGAGCGTGCTCATGATCAGCGTCATGCCGGCAAGCCCCGCGAGCGACATCAGCAAGGCGAGCACCGGCATCACCAGCGTGGCGGCGACGAGGCGCGGCAGCACCAGCATCGCGGTCGGGTCGATACCCATGATCTTCAGCGCGTCCACTTCCTCGTTCACCGTCATGGTGCCCAGTTCCGCGGCGAAGGCCGATCCGGTGCGCCCGGCCAGCACCACGCCGGCCAGCAGCGGCCCCAACTCGCGCAGAAGTGAAATGCCGACCAGGTTCGGCACGAAGACCTCGGCGCCGAAGCGGCGCAGCGGGATCGAGGACTGGTAGGCGAGGATCACGCCGATCAGGAAGCCCAGCAGGAGCGTCAGCGGAAAGGCGCGGGTGCCGACCTCGTCCAGGTGGCGCAGCAGGTCCGGCCAGCGCAGCAGGCGCGGGCGCGCCAGCACGCGGCCGGTGGTGACCACGGCCTCGCCCAGGAAGGCGATGCCCTTCAGCGCATCGCGGCCGCGATCGACGGTGGCGTGGCCGATGGCGGTGATGGGGCGCCAGCGTGGCGGGATCGGCGGCGGCGGCGCGGCGGCCAGTGCGGCGCGCGTGCGGTCCAGGACGGCCGAGACCTCGCTGGCGGCGCCGCGTGCCTCGGCCTCCGGCGCGGCTTGCAGCAACAGCACCGCGCCGGCGGAATCGAGCGCCTCGACGGCGGTGAGGTCGATCGCCGTCACCGGCCCGCGGGCGCTGGCCGCCATCGCCGCAGGCCACAGCCGCGCCGCGGACGCTGCGTCTAGCCGCCCGGCCAGGCGCAGCACGCGCCCACCGGGTTCCTCCACCACGTCGAGCCGCGCTTCCGTTGCGCCGGGCAGGGTTCCATCCATCGGGCGCATTGCACCCGTCCGGGCGGCCAGGGCAAGCGTTTCGTGCTCAGGTGGACAGGGCGTGGATCAGCACCGCGGCGGCGACCGAGACATTCAGGCTCTCGACCGGGCCGGTTGGCGGCAGCGTCACGCGCAATGCGCAGGCCGCGATGGTCGGTGCGGCCAGGCCCGATTCCTCGTTGCCCAGCACCAGCAGCACCGGCGCGCCGCGCGGCACGGCGGCGGGTGGTGCGCCGCCGCGCGCCACCGCGGCCACGCTCACGATTCCGGCAGGCAGGGCGCGCAACAGCAGCGGCAGGTCGGCGGCACGATAGAGTTCCAGCGCCTCGAGCCCCCCTTCGGCGGTGCGGAAGGCGGCGTCCGACAGCCCGGCCTGGCGCGGATCGCCAGAGAGCACCATCGCGCGGCAGCCGAAGAAGGCGGCCGAGCGGGCGATGGCGCCGAGGTTATGCGGATTGCCGATGCCGTCCAGCACCGGCGTCACGCGCGCGCTGCGCACCGCCTCGGGCAGGTCGCGCGTGTCGATCGCCGGTACCGCGCGCGGCAGCGCCAGCGCGACGATCCCGCCATGGTGCTGCGTGCCGGCGATGCGCGCGAGATCGGCCGCCACCACCTCGCGATAGGGGCGGCGCAGCCGCGCGAGGGCGGCGCAATGCGGCCCCGCCTCGCGCCGCCGCTCGGCGGTGTGGAAGAGGCGCATCACGTCCTGCGGGCGATGCGCGAAGACCGCGGCGACCGCGGCCGGGCCGCAATGCCGGTCGAGGTCGGCGGCGCGCGTCACGCGGCGGCGAGGTCGAGCAGGCGGCGGTGCAGCGCCTCGGGGATGTCGACGCCATCCTGCGCGGCGCGCGCGGCGAGCGCATCGCGCCGGCTGCCGGGCAGGCGCACGCCTTCCTCCGCGGCCATGGCGCCGACGAAGGCCTCGATGCGGCCGGCGAAGGCGTCGGCGCCGGCCAGCGCCCCGGGGTCCACCGCCAGCAGCGCCTGGCCGAGGCGCGGGCGGTTGCCTTCGTCGGTGAAGAAGCTGTCGGCCTCGAAGCCGAAGGCCGCACCGGTCAGGGCGCAGCAGAGCAGTTCCACCACCATCGCCAGCAGCGCGCCCTTGGCACCGCCCATCGCCAGCATGGCGCCCGACAGCGCGGCCTGCGGATCGGTGGTCGGGCGGCCTTCGGCATCCAGCGCCCAGCCCTCGGGGATGGGGCGACCCTCCTTCGCTGCCACCATGATCTTGCCGCGTGCGACTTCCGACAGCGCCATGTCGATGACCAGCGGCGCGGCGCCTCGGCGGGGGAAGGCGGCGGCGATGGGGTTGGTGCCCATCAGCGGGCGGCGGCCGCCGGGCACCGGCATGGCGGCGGGCGAATTGGTGAAGGCGAGCGCGACCAGGCCCTGCTGCGCCAACCGCGCCACCGGCAGGCCCATCGCGCCCGAATGATGGGAGTTGGTGACACCCGCGATGGCGATGCCGTGCGCGCGCGCCCGCCAGGCCGCTTCCGATTCCGCCAGCGCCAGCGCGGGATAGGCGAGGCCGTGGCGCGCATCGACCAGGACCGCGCCGCCCCGCTCGTTGACGATGCGCGGCACGGCGGTTCCGTCGGCGCGGCCGTTGCGCAGGAAGGCGGCGTATTGCGGCACGCGCGACAGGCCGTGGCCCGCCTGGCCGGCGGCCTCGGCGGCGGCGAGGGCGCGCGCGGTCGTGGCTGCCATCTCCGGATTGGCGCCGGCGATCGCCAGCGCGGTGCGCGCCAGCGTCTCGGCCTCGGTCAATGAGAGTCGCATCAGTCTGCGCGCAGCCCCGCTTCCTGGATCAGCCGCGCCCAGCGCGCGGTTTCCTCCGTGACGAAGGCCAGCGACCTGGCGCGGTCCCAGGCCTCGACCGTGAAGCCGCCGTCGCGCGCGCGGCGCGATACATCGGCGTCGCGGATTGCGGCCAGCGTATCGGCCTCGATCCGCGCGATGATCGGCGCGGGCACCGCGGCGGGGACCATCATGGCGGTCCAGTTCGTCATCTCGAGGCTCGGCTGGCCGGCCTCCTTCACCGTTGGCACGTCCGGGATCAGCGGGTGGCGCTCGGCCGAGGTGACCGCCAGCGGCCGCAGCCGCCCGCCCTGGATCTGCGCGATGCATTCCGGCAGGTTCGAGACCATCACGTCGAGATTGCCGGCGGCGAGGTCGGTGACGGATGGCGCGCCGCCGCGATAGGGCACATGGGTGATGTTGTCGCCGGCATCTGCGGCGCGGCGCAGCAGTTCGAGCCCCAGATGCGGCGGGGAGCCGTTGCCCGAGGACCCGCCATTGAGCCGCCGCGTCTTCGCCTGCTGCACGAGGTCGGCCAGCGTGCGCGCGGGGTTGCGCTCGGCATTCACCACCACGACCAGCGGCAGCGAGCCGAGCACGCTGATGGTGGTCAGGTCGCGGCGGAAATCGAAGGGCGCATTCGGGAACAGCGTGGCGTTCACCGCATGCGTCATGGTGATGGCGAGCAGCGTGAGGCCGTCCGGCGCCGCCTTCGCCACCGCATCGGCGCCGATCAGCGCATTGCCGCCCGCACGGTTCTCGATGACCACGGGGCGCGACCAGATCTCGGCGAGCTTCTGCCCGACCAGGCGCGCCATGATGTCGGTGAGCCCACCCGGCGGAAAGGGCACGATGTAGCGCACGTTGCGGTCGGGAAAGGGCGCCTGGGCGCGCGCGGTGGCGGGCAGCAGAAGGGCGGGCGTGGCGAGGATGTGACGACGCTGCAGCATGGACATGGCCTCCCGTGGCGGTGTTTGCAGGAAGGCTAGCGCGGATCGCGCGGGGCGCAACACAGCGCCCCGCGCGCCCCTGTCAGGCGCTTTCGTACAGCCTGGTCAGGCTGAATTCCCGGTGCCCCAGGATCTCGGCCGCGGTGTGCTGACCGTCCGCGGTGCGGATGATGCAGTCGAGCAGCGCCTCGCCCGCCTCGTCCATGTTCATCCGCTTCTGCAGCAGCCCCGTCACATCCACGTCCACATGCTCGGACATGGTGCGCATCGTGCGCGGGTTCGCCGTCAGCTTGATCACCGGCACGATCGGGTTGCCGATCACGTTGCCCTGCCCGGTCGGGAAGGTGTGCACCGCGAAGCCGGAGGCCGCGCACAGCGTCACCATCTCCGCAGCGGCGGACGACGAATCCATGAACCACAGCCCCGGATGCGTCGGCTCCTCCGCCTTGTCGAGCACGCCATCGACCGTGCACTTGCGTCCGATCTTCTGGATGTTGCCGAGCGCCTTTTCCTCGATGGTGGTCAGTCCGCCCTCGATGTTGCCCTTGGTCGGCTGGCTCTCGGACAGGTCCGATGTCTTGTTCGCCTCGATCACCGCCTGGTAGCGGTCGAACATCCGCATGAACTCGGCGCGGATCTCGGGCGTGCGGCAGCGCGCCGCCACCAGGTGCTCGCCGCCGGTGATCTCGGAGGTCTCGCCGAAGACCAGCGTGTTGCCGTTCTCCCAGAGCTTGTCGAAGGAGTTGCCGACGGTGGGGCAGGACGCCAGGCCCGAGGTCGTGTCGGATTCACCGCACTTGGTGGACACCCACAGATCGACCAGCGGCGCACGCGTCTTCTTGAGCGCGGTCGCGTACTTCACCATGCGATAGGCGGCGCGCGAGGCGGCGGCGATGGTGTTGATGTCGCCGTTCTGCTCGATGGCGAAGAATTCCACCGGCTTGCCGGTCTTGGCGATGCCCTCGGCCACCTTGCCGGCCCAGCCGAGCTCGATGCCGATCACCACCACGGCGGCGACATTCGGGTTGCAGCCGGTGCCGATGATGGTGCGGAAATGCAGGTCGAGGTCGGCGCCGAACTGCAGCCGCCCATAGGCATGCGGGATCGCGAGCGTGCCCTGGATGTTGCGCGCCACACCCTCGGCCGCGGCGTTGGAGATGTCGTCCACCGGCAGGATGAGCACGTGGTTGCGCACGCCCATGCGGCCATTGTCGCGACGCCAGCCTTCGAAGGTGGCGTCCTTGAGGTTCAGGGCCATGAGATCACCACCGCTTCGTCTTGACGTTGTGCACGTGCAGGTGCTCGCCCGCGCCGATGTCGGCGACGGCCTTCCCGATATCCACGCCGTACTTGATGATCGTGTCGCCCTTGGCGATCGCCTTGATCGCCACCTTGTGGCCGATCGGGATATCGGACTTCGCCGGGAACTCGATCATCCGGTCCTGGTCCATGATCCAGCCGTTCAGAACCTGCCCGGCCTTCACACCCTCAACCACCACGACACCGGCGGAATCGCCCTCGTCGTGGACACAGAAATGCACGGTCATCGTGCGTGCTCCTCCCCGAGTAACAGCAGCGGCTCGACGCTAGAAGGCCGGGCCAGACGGGTCAAATCAGTCCACCGGGCGCTCGTCGGCGATGACCTTGCCGTCGTTCGGCAGGCTGCCGGGCGGAACGATCTCCACCGCGCCGCGCAGGCGCGTGACCGCTTGCAGCGACACGGCGAGCGCCTCGGCCATGGCTGGGGGCGCTTCGGCGCGCAGTGTCATCGCGTCCTGCTCACCCACGCGCGTGATCACCAGCCGCAGCCGGCCCACACCCGGGTGCCGCGCCGCGATCTCCGCCACCTGCTCGGGACGCACGAACATGCCCTTGACTTTCGCCGTCTGGTCGGCGCGCCCGCGCCAGCCGATGATGCGCGTGTTGGTCCGCCCGCAGGGCGAGGCGCCGGGCAGCACGGCGGACAGATCGCCCAGCGCAAGCCGCAGCACCGGATGCGCGGGGTCGAGCACGGTGACGACGACCTCGCCGATCTCGCCATCCGGCACCGGGTCGCCGGTGCCTGGGCGCACGATCTCGACCAGCACCTCCTCCGCGACCACCAGGCCCTCGCGCGCCGGCGTCTCGTAGGCGACGCAGCCGAGATCCGCCGTGCCATACATCTGGAAGGCGTCGATGCCGCGCGCGGCGATCTCGGCCTGCAGGGAGCGCGGAAACGCCGCGCCGGAGACCAGCGCGCGCCTGATGCACGCCACGGCCCGTCCACCCGCGGCATCGAGCAGGATCTTCAGGAAATCCGGCGTGCCAGCATAGCCCACCGGCCGAAAGGCGGCGATCAGGTCGAGCTGTGCCTCGGTGTTCCCTGGCCCCGATGGAATCACCGCGCAGCCCAGCGCGCGCAGCCCGCCATCCATGATCCAGCCGCCCGGCGTCAGGTGGTAGGAAAACGTGTTCAGCGCCACGTCGCCCGGCCGGAAGCCCGCGGCGAAGAAGGCGCGCGCCATGTGCCACGGGTCGGCGCCGGGGCGCTCGCCCTCGAAGATCGGCCCGGGCGAGGTGAAGAGGCGCGCGAAGGACCCCGGCGCATCGGCCACCAAGCCGCCGAAGGGCGGTGCCGCCTTCTGCGCCGCGGGCAGGTCTGCCTTGCGCAGCACGGGCAGCCGCGCCAGCGCGGCACGGTCCGTCACCGCCGCGGCCTCCACGCCCGCAAGCCGCGCGGCCAGCGCCGGCGCGCGCATCGC
>NZ_JACADR010000146.1 GCF_016106005.1 Roseomonas rosulenta | reverse complement strand
GCTGGCGGCGGCGGGGGCTGGGGCGCGCCGCCTGTTCGAGGCAGCCGACACGCCCGAGCCCGTACCGGATCCGATGGACCCCGCGGCGCCCCCGGCCGGCCACGCGCTGCGCGTGACCGGGCTGCGCTTCCGCTGGGCGGCGGACCGGCCGCTGGTCTTCGACGGGCTCGACCTCGACCTGCCGGAGGGCGCGCGGATCGCGCTGCTCGGTCCCTCCGGCGCGGGCAAGTCCACGCTGGCGGCGCTGCTGCTGAAGTTCGCGGCACCCGAGGCCGGGCGCATCACGCTGGGGGGCGTGGACATCGCGACCCTTCCGGCGGCCGAGCTGCGCCGGCGCGTCACCTGGCTCACGCAGGATGCGCGTCTGTTCGATGACACGATCGCCGCCAATCTCCGCCTCGCCGCGCCGGATGCCGACGAGGCCGCGCTCTGGGCGGCGCTGGACCGGGCGCAGGTGGGCGACGTGGTGCGAGCCCTGCCCGACCGGCTCGAGACCCTGTGCGGGGAGGGCGGGCTGCGCTTCTCCGGCGGGCAGGCGCGGCGGCTGGTGCTGGCGCGCACGCTGCTCTCCCCGGCCTCGGTGGTGATCCTGGACGAGCCCGCGGCGGGGCTCGACGCCGATACCGAGCGCGCCTTCCTCCAGACGCTCGACGAGGCCATGGGCGGGCGCAGCGTCATCCTGATCCAGCATCACCTGCTCGGGGTCGAGCACCCCACGCGCATCCTGCGCATTGCCGCCGGACGCGCCATCCCGGCGGCGGGCTGACGCGGCGTAACCTTGCCGCAGTCTCCGGCGAACGCATCTGGTATGGCAGGACCCAAGGGCGAGACACGACCATGAGACTGGTGACCGAGGCGGGGCCGTGACCGGCACGCTGGCCATTGCGGCGAAGCGCCTGGACCCCGCGAAGTTCCGTGACCCGGCGGTGACGGCGAAGGGCGAACGCCGCGCTGTTGTGGGCCTCGCGGCGCTCAGCACGCTGTGGATCAACACCGGCACGCTGTGCAACATCGCCTGCTCGAACTGCTACATCGAAAGCAGCCCGAAGAACGACGCGCTGTCCTACATCACCGCCGAGGAGGTGCGTGCCTATCTCGACGAGGCGGTGGCGATCGGCGCGCCGCTCGAGGAGGTCGGCTTCACCGGCGGCGAGCCCTTCCTCAACCGCGACCTGCCGGCGATGCTGCGCGATGTGCTCGGCCGCGGCCTGTCGGCGCTGGTGCTGACCAACGCCATGAAGCCGATGATGAACCAAGCGACCGCGCTGCTGGCGCTGCGCGAGGAGTTCGGCGATGCGCTGACGCTGCGCGTGTCGGTCGACCATCATGATGCGACGCTGCACGACCTCGAGCGCGGGGAGGGTACCTTCGCGCGCACCATCGAGGGCCTGGTCTGGCTGGCGCGCAACGGCTTCCGCGTCCATGTCGCGGGCCGCGCTGGCTTCGATGGCGACGAGGCGGCGATGCGCGCCGGCTATGCCGCGCTCTTCGCCGCACACGGCATCATGATCGACGCCGGAGATCCCGTCGCGCTGATGCTGTTCCCCGAGATGGACGCCGAAGTGGATGTCCCCGAGATCACCGAGGCCTGCTGGGGCATCCTGCGCAAATCGCCCGACAGCCTGATGTGCGCCTCGGCCCGGATGGTGGTGAAGCGGCGCGGCGCGGACCGCCCGGCCGTCGTAGCCTGCACGCTGCTGCCCTACGATCCGGCCTTCGAGCTGGGCGCCACCCTGGTCGAGGCATCCCGCCCGGTGGCGCTGAACCACCCCCACTGCGCGAAGTTCTGCGTGCTGGGCGGGGCGGCCTGCTCGCGCTAACGCCGCGGTTGACGCGACCGGGTCCTTCGCGCGACCAAGGGCCATCGCGAACCCCGGAGTCGTCCCGATGCGCCGCCGCCGTTTCCTCGCCGCCGCCCCCGCCGCGCTGGCCGCGGCCTGCGCGACCGAGCCCGTCATGCCGACGGTGTCCGTCTTCTTCACCGAGGACAGCTCGACCCTGGACTCCGAGGCGCAGACCCTGTTGCGCACTGTCGCCATGCAGGCGCGCGGCACCACCGGCCCGATCGTGGTGATCGGCTACGCCGGCCCCGCCGGCGGCGCCGCCTACAATCGCGCCTTGTCCGAGGCGCGGGCGCAGCACGTGGCCGACCTGCTTATCAGCAACGGCGTGGCGCGCGACCGCGTGCGCATCGTGGCGCGTGGCCCGGTGCCCTTCGAATCCGTCGCCACGGAATCCCGTCGCGTCGAGATCCGCCCCGGCAGCTGATGCGCGCGCTGGAGGATCCGTCGGAGGTCCTCCGCCGGGTCTTCGGCCATGAGGGCTTCCGCGGCCGGCAGGAGGAGATCATCCGCCATGCCGCGGAGGGCGGATCGGGCCTTGTTCTCATGCCGACCGGCGGCGGCAAGAGCCTGTGCTTCCAGGTGCCCGCGCTGTGCCGCGCGGGCGTGGGCATCGTGGTCTCCCCGCTGATCGCGCTGATGGAGGACCAGGTCGCTGCCCTACGCCAGCAGGGTGTCGCGGCGGCCGCGCTGCATTCCGACCTGCCGCCCGACGAGGCGCGCGCCGTGCTGCGCGACCTGCATGGCGGGCGGCTCAAGCTGCTGTATGTCTCGCCCGAGCGGCTCACGCTGGACGGCACGCTGCAGCGGCTCGACGAACTGCCCATCGCCCTGTTCGCCGTGGACGAGGCGCATTGCGTCAGCCAGTGGGGCCATCACTTCCGTCCGGAGTATCGCGGCCTTGGTGTGCTCGGTCAGCGCTTCCCGGGCGTGCCGCGCCTGGCGCTGACCGCGACCGCCGACCCGCGCACGGTCGAGGACATCCGCCTGCAGCTCGACCTGGCGGATGCGCCGGTCTTCCGGGCCTCCTTCGATCGGCCGAACATCTTCATCTCCGCCGCACCGCGCGAGAGCGAACGCGGCCAGCTGCGTGCCCTGATCGCCGGGGCGGGCGGCTGCGGCATCGTCTATTGCGGCAGCCGCGCGCGCACCGAAAGCACGGCCGAATGGTTGCGCGGCGACGGCCACGACGCGCTCGCCTTCCATGCCGGCATGGACGCGAGCGCGAAGCGCGACGCGCATCGCCGCTTCGCGCGCGGCGACAACGTGATCATGGCGGCGACAATCGCCTTCGGCATGGGCATCGACCGGCCCGATGTGCGCTGGGTCGCGCACCTCGATCTGCCGCGCAGCCCCGAGAGCTGGTACCAGGAGATCGGCCGCGCCGGGCGCGACGGCCTGCCCGCCATGGCGCTGCTGATGTATGGCGCCGGCGACATGGCCCTGGCCCGCCACCGCATCGCCGAAAGCCCCGCGAGCGAGGAACAGAAGCGCGTCGAGCGATCGCGCCTCGACGCCATGATCGCGATCGCCGAGGCGGCCACCTGTCGGCGTGCCCTGCTGCTGCGCTGCTTCGGCGAGGAGCCCTTGGTGCCCGAATGCGGGGCCTGCGACGTCTGCCGCATGCCGCCGCGCCTGGTGGATGGCACGGTGTCGGCGCAGAAGCTGCTGTCAGCCGTGGTTCGCACGGGGCAGCGCTTCGGCGTGGGGCATGTGGTCGACGTGCTCCGCGGGCGGTTGACCGACAAGGTCGCGCAGTTCGCACACGACAAGCTGCCGACCTATGGCGTCGGCAAGGATGTGTCGGACAGCGCCTGGCGGGGCATCGCGCGGCAGCTCGTCGCGCGCGGCGTGCTGGACGTGGCGGTGGAGAATCACGGCGAGCTGGTCGCGACGGAGGCGGCGCGCGCCGTGCTGCGCGGGCAGGAGGCGGTGATGCTGCGCGAGGATGCGGCGCAGCCCGCCTCGCGCCGTGCGCTGCGCGAGGAAGCGCCGCAGGCCGGCTCCGGCGATCCGCTGTTCGAGGCGTTGCGCGCCTGGCGCCGCGGCGCCGCGCAGGGGCAGGGCGTGCCGGCCTATGTTGTCGCGGATGACCGCACGCTGGCGGGCATCGCGGCGCGGCGGCCGGGCACGCCGGACGATCTGCTCGAGGTGCCGGGCATGGGGCGCTCGCGCGTTGAGCGCTACGGCGCGGAGATCCTGCGCATCGTGGCGGAGAGCTGAGCGACCTGCGTCACAGCGCGGCGCGTCGGGGTGCATGGCCTTGCTGCTTCGCCGGCGGTACCCTCCCGTTCAAAATCAGGGAACGCAGCCATGCGCCGTTCGATCCTTTTTTCCACCGCCATCGCCGCGCTGCTCGCCGCCGCCCCGGCGCGGGCGGATGACGTCTTGAATGCCATCACGGAGGCGCAGCGCGCCTACCAGGGCGGGCAGTTCCAGGCGGCTCAGACCGCATTGCAGGAAGCGCTGCAACTGCTCTCCCAGCGCGCCGCCGCCGGGCTCGCCGCCGCGCTGCCCGATGCGCTGCCCGGCTGGACGGCGGAGGAGGCGACTTCGAACGCCGCCGGCGTCGCGGGCCTGCTAGGCGGGTCCACCGCGTCGCGCAGCTATCGCAACGCGCAGGGGCAGACGGTCGAGATCCAGGTGATGAGCGACAATCCCATGATCGCCCAGCTCGGCCCGATCCTGGCGAACCCCATGCTCGCCGGGGCGATGGGGCGGCTGGTGCGGATCGGCGAGCAGCGCGCCATCCAGGGCAATGACGGCAATGTTCAGATGCTGGTGGACAACCGTATCCTGGTGCAGGTGCAGGGGGATGCGCCGGCCGAGGCAAAGCTGGCCTACGCGCGGGCGATCAATTTGGCGCGCCTGGCAGGGCGCTGATCGGGGCTTCGGACCGGCCCCGCCCGGGTCCGCGGGGCCGCGCCATGTGGCGCAGCCCCGGGTGGCGCATCAGGCCTCGGCCTTGTGGGGCACGCCCTTCTCGGCGAGCAGGTTGCCGAGTTCACCGGCCTGGAACATCTCGGTGACGATGTCGCAGCCGCCGACGAACTCGCCCTTCACATAAAGCTGCGGGATGGTCGGCCAGTTGCTGAAGGCCTTGATCCCCTCGCGGATCTCCATGTCCTCGAGCACGTTCACGCCCTTGAAGGGCACGCCCATGTGGCTGAGGATCTGCACGACGCGCGCGCTGAAGCCGCACTGCGGGAAGACCGGCGTGCCCTTCATGAAGAGCACCACGGGGTTCTCGGTGATGTCGGCCTGGATGCGGTCGAAGGTCGGGTTGCTCATCGCGCGGTGTCCTGTTCCGGGGCGGAGGTCTGAAGTGCGAGCGCATGCAGCACGCCGCCCATGCGGCCCTGCAGCGCGGCGTAGACGATCTGGTGCTGCTTGACGCGGGGAATGCCGCGGAAGGCAGAGGAGACGACCTTGGCGGCGTAGTGGTCGCCATCACCGGCCAGGTCCTCGATGGTGACCTCGGCGTCCGGAAGCGCCGCCTTGATCAGCGCCTCGATCTCTGCCGGTTGCATCGCCATCAGGCGGACCTCCCTTCCATCAGCGCGGGCAGGGTGGCTTCGTTCGCAGCCCTGAGCGCAGCCACCGATATGGACCGGCCGGGGGCGAGAACCAAGTCCCCGCCACCGCTGTGGCCGAGCCGGGTGGCGGGCACGCCTGCCGCTGTTGCGGTCGCGATGAAGGCCGCGGCGTCGGCCACTGCGACGACGTAGCGGCCCTGGTCCTCCCCGAACCAGAAGGCGTGGGGGGGCACCGCGTCCGGCGTCGGGGACAGGGTGGCACCGATGCCGGTCTCCATCGCCATCTCGGCGATGGTCACGAGCAGGCCGCCATCGGCGCAGTCGTGGCAGGCGCGCACGGTGCCGGCGAGGATCTGCGCGCGGACGAAATCCCCGTTGCGGCGTTCGGCCGCGAGGTCCACGGGCGGGGGCGCACCTTCCTCGCGCCCGCCGACCTCGCGCAGCCAGAGCGACTGGCCGAGCCAGCCGGCGGTCGTGCCGACCAGCACAAGGTCGGCACCCGCAGGCATGCCCAGGCCGATGGCCTGGCGTGCATCCTCCAGCACGCCCACGCCGCCGATCGCGGGGGTGGGCAGGATGGGGCGGCCCTCGGTCTCGTTGTAGAGGGAGACATTGCCGCTGATGACGGGGAAGTCGAGCGCTGTGCAGGCCGCCGCCATGCCGCGCACCGCGCCGGCGAACTGCCCCATGATCCGCGGCTTCTCGGGGTTGCCGAAGTTCATGTTGTCGGTGATGGCGAGCGGCAGCGCCCCCGTAGCGGTGATGTTGCGCCAGGCCTCGGCCACCGCCTGCGCCCCACCCGCCACCGGGTCGGCCACCACGTAGCGCGGCGTGCAGTCGGTGGTCATGGCGAGCGCGCGGTCGTGGTCCTCGATTCGCACGATGGCGGCGTCGGCGGCACCCGGGCGCTTCACCGTCTGGCCGTTCACCAGGCCGTCGTACTGGTCCCAGATCCAGCGGCGGGAACAGAGGTCCGGGCAGGAAACGAGGCGCATCAGCGCGGCCTCGATCCCGATCGGGTCGGGGATGGAGCCAGCGTCCAGCTCGGGCTGGGGCGGGGTGTCCTCGGTCGGGCGGCGGTAGAGGGGGGCTTCCGATTCCAGCGGGGCCAGGGGGATGTCGGCCTCGATCTGGCCCTTGTGGCGGATCACGATACGGCCGGTGTCGGTGAGGTGGCCGATCACCGCGAAGTCCAGCTCCCACTTGGTGAAGATGGCCTCCGCCTGCGCCTCGCGGCCGGGCTTGAGGACCATGAGCATGCGCTCCTGGCTCTCGCTCAGCATCATCTCGTAGGCGGTCATGCCTTCTTCGCGCTGAGGGACGTTGTCGAGGACGAGCTCGACACCCATCCCGCCCTTGCCGGCCATCTCGACGCCCGAGCTGGTGAGGCCCGCCGCACCCATGTCCTGGATGGCGACGATGGCGTCGGTGGCCATCAATTCGAGGCAGGCCTCGATCAGCAGCTTCTCGGCGAAGGGGTCGCCGATCTGGACGGTGGGGCGCTTCTCCTCCGAGTCGGCGGAGAATTCCGCGCTGGACATGGTGGCGCCATGGATGCCGTCGCGGCCGGTCTTGGAGCCCACATAGACCACCGGGTTGCCGACCCCCGTGGCGGCGGCGGTGAAGATGCGGTCGGCCTTCGCGATGCCGACCGTCATGGCGTTGACCAGCGGGTTGCCGTTGTAGGCGGGGTGGAAGTTGACCTCGCCGCCCACCGTCGGCACGCCCACGCAATTGCCGTAGCCGCCGATGCCGCGCACCACGCCGTCGATGATCTGCTTCATCCGCGGCGCGTCGGGGCTGCCGAAGCGCAGGGCGTTGAGGTTGGCGATGGGCCGCGCACCCATGGTGAAGACATCGCGCAGGATGCCGCCCACACCGGTGGCCGCGCCGTTGTAGGGCTCGATCCAGCTCGGGTGGTTGTGGGATTCCATCTTGAAGACGGCGGCGAGGCCATCGCCGATGGCGATGACGCCGGCATTCTCCCCGGGGCCCTGGATGACCCAGGGGGCCTTGGTGGGGAGTTCCCGCAGCCAGACGCGGGAGGATTTGTAGGAGCAGTGCTCGCTCCACATCACCGAGAAGACGCCGAGCTCGGTCAGCGAGGGCGTGCGGCCGAGGATGGCGAGTACGCGGTCGTATTCCTCGGGCTTCAGGCCGAATTCGGCGGCGAGCTGGGCGGCGCGGGCGGGGTCGAGCGGCGTGGGCGCGGTCATGCCCGCCTTGTCGGCAGGGCGGGGCCGCCTGTCCAGGGGGTGCGTCACGGAGTCAGGCCGTGGCGAAGGCCTCGGCCAGGCTCTCGAACATCGGCAGCCCGTCCGTCCCGCCCATGAGGTCGTCCACCAGATCCTCCGGATGCGGCATCAGCCCACAGACCCGCAGGTTCGGCGAGAGAATCCCCGCGATGTTGCGCACCGACCCATTGCGGTTCGCGGCCGCCGTCGCCTCGCCGCGATCGTCCACGTAGCGGAAGGCCACCAGCCCTTCGCCCTCCAGCCGGTCCAGGGTCGCGTCGTCGGCGAAGTAGTTGCCATCACCATGCGCCATCGGCGCGCGGAAGGTGGCCCCCTTCTGCCAGCGCGACGTGAAGGCGGTGCCGGCGCGTTCCACCCGCATGCGGCAATCCATCGACAGGAAGCGCAGCGTCGCGTTGCGCAGCAGCCCGCCGGGCAGCAGCCCCGCCTCGATCAGGATCTGGAAACCGTTGCACACGCCCAGCACATGGCCGCCGCGCGCGGCGAAGTCCCGCACGTCGCGCATGATGGGCGACTGCGCGGCCATCGCCCCGCAGCGCAGGTAGTCGCCATAGGAAAACCCGCCCGGCAGTACCACCAGGTCGAGCCCTGCCGGCAGCGCATCGCGGTGGAACAGCATCACCGGGTCGCGCCCCGTCACGCGCTTCAGCGCCACGCGTATGTCGCGTTCGCGGTTGGTGCCGGGAAAGGTGATGATGGCGGCCTTCATCGTCGTGTCCTGTCAGCCGATCGAGACGCGCAGCCAGTGCAGCCCGCCCATCAGCAGCATGGTCGATGCCGCGGCCAGCGCCGCCGCCGTCACCCAGCGGTTCAGGCTGCGCTTGCCGCGCGCGATCACGTTGAGCCGCGGCAGCGTCGCCATGCGGTTCTCCCGCCAGCGCAGCGCCATGGCGAACAGCACCGTCAGCACCAGCATCGCGAGGAGGCTGGCCTTGGTCATGTCAGGCGAGCTCGACCCGGAAGGATTCTATGACGGTGTTGGCGAGCAGCTTGCGGGCCATGTCCTCGGCGGCGGCCTTCGCGCGCGCCGGGTCGGTTTCGGCCAGGTCGAGCTCGATCACCTTGCCCGCGCGCACATCCTGCACGCCGGCGAAGCCCAGCCCATCGAGAGCGTGAGAAATGGCCTTGCCCTGGGGGTCGAGCACGCCGGCCTTGGGCATGACGTAGACGCGGGCCTTCATGGCGTGGACTCCGTGCTGGTCACTGCATCACCTCGGGGCCGGTCATGTCGCGCGGCCCGGCCTCCGGCAGGATGCCGAGGCGGCGGGCGACTTCCTGGTAGCCTTCCTCCACCTTGCCGAGGTCGCGGCGGAAGCGGTCCTTGTCCATCTTCTCGCCGGTCTTGGCATCCCACAGGCGGCAATTGTCGGGGCTGATCTCGTCGGCGAGGACGATGCGCATCTCCTCGTTCTCCCACAGGCGACCGAACTCCAGCTTGAAGTCGACCAGCGTGATGCCGACGCCGAGGAACAGGCCGGTCAGGAAGTCGTTCACCCGCAGCGTGAGTGCGACGATGTCGTCGAGGTCCTGCGTGCTGGCCCAGCCGAAGCAGGTGATGTGCTCCTCGGCCACCATCGGGTCGTTCAGCTGGTCGTTCTTGTAGTAGTACTCGATGATCGAACGCGGCAGGCGCTGGCCCTCGGTGATGCCGAGGCGCGTGGCGAGCGAGCCGGCGGCCACGTTGCGCACCACGACCTCGAGCGGGATGATCTCGACCTCGCGGATCAGCTGCTCGCGCATGTTCAGGCGGCGGATGAAGTGGGTCGGGATGCCGATCTCGTGCAGCCGCGTCATCAGGTATTCGCTGATGCGGTTGTTGAGCACGCCCTTGCCGGTGATGGTGCCCTTCTTGGCGCCGTTGCCGGCGGTGGCGTCGTCCTTGAAGTACTGGACCAGGGTGCCAGGTTCAGGCCCCTCGAACAGGATCTTGGCCTTGCCCTCATAAAGTTGTCGGCGACGCGCCATGGCGAAGAAATTCCTTGTCGCCGCGCGGCCGGGGGGCCGGGCGGACTCCGTGGGGCATATAGCAAGCACCTTCCCGGGTGACCATGACGGACCGGGCGATGGCTGGGCTGCGCCGGGGTCAGGCCACCGAGGCGGGAAGCTTCAGCGGCACGAAGCGGCCAGAGGCGGGGCGGCCGGGGCAGAATCGCCAGGTGGCCTCGCCAGCGGCACCCAGCGCCAGGAGGCTGCTGCAGACCGTGCCGAAGCCCGCCACGGGCGCGATATTCAGCATGGCGGCTGCGCCGTCCACCGCGTCGGGCGTCTCGTCGGCGAGCAGCGCTTCCCAGTCACGCCAGTTCTCTGCCGCAGGGTCGGGCGGCGTGGCGGCGCGGAAGCGCGGGAGGTGACGGCGGATGCGCGGGCTGTCGGGATCGTTGGGATCGTGCGCGGTGACCATGGCGATGCCCTCGGCAAGGTCCATGACCTCGAGAGGGCCGGCGCCGAGGCCCCGCAGGAAGAAGGCCTGCCGCGAATCGGCGACGACCATGTTGAATGGCCGCCATTCCGCGCCCGGCAGCGCGCGCAGGCGCCGCATGGCGGCCGCGGCATCGGCCTCGGACGCCGCGAGCAGCGGCAATTCCCCACGGGATCGCTTGCCCGGAGCGGGTCCGAGGCTGCCTGGCCGGTTTAGCACCGCGGCCACCACGCCGCCGGTGCCCAGCGCCATCCATGTCCCGCCGGCGCTGCGGTCCCGCCCGCCGACGATCCCGGGGCGGTCGGGCCACCAGGCGCGCGGCGGGTCCCAGGCGCGATCGAGTCGTTCGTCGCGGTTGGCGGCGATGATCAACGGCCAGGCATCGCCCGGCCGCCTCAGGAGAATGACGGTGCACATCGCCGCGCAGGCTCGGCCAGCCGGCGCGAGCCGGCAAGCCGCGCCGCGGTCAGAAGCGGAAGTTCAAGGAAACGCCGGGCGGGCCGTAATAGACGGGCGGCGGCGCGTAATAGACCGGCGGCGGCGGCGCGTAATACACGCGCGGCGGCGGCGCGTAGTACACGCGCGGCGGCGGGGCATAGTAGTAAACGGGCGGCGGCGGCGGCGCGTAGTAGGCGCGCGGCGGCGGGCCCCAGCCACGGCCAGGATGGCCGCGCCAGCCATCGCCGGCCTGCGCCAGCGACGGCGCCGCCAGGACGCCGAGCGCCGCGAGCGCGG
>NZ_JACADR010000145.1 GCF_016106005.1 Roseomonas rosulenta | reverse complement strand
TCGCGGTGCGCGCCGCCGGCGGCCGCGCCGGCCCTCGATCCACGGCGCGAGGCAACTGCGCGGGCGCGGAGCGCCGGGTAGTGGCGCTCGGCCCGCGCCTCGACCTGCGCCAGTCGCAGCAGCTGGTGATGACGCCGCAGCTGCGCCAGGCGATCAAGCTGCTGCAATCCTCCAACATCGAGGTCACCGCCTTCGTCGAGGAGGAGCTCGAGCGCAACCCGCTATTGGAGCGCGACGAACGCACCGACCCCGGCCCGGATGCCGGCCGCACCACCGACCCGCTGCCCGCTCCACCTGAAGCCCCCGACGCCGCCGCCGCCGCCGCCTCGGACGTGTTGCCGAGCGAGGCCGCCGCCCCGCTCGATGCCGAATGGGACAATGTCTACGACGCCGGCACGCCCCACATGGGAAGCGGCGGACGCGCCGATTTCGACGACGAGCTTTCGGGCATCGACGGCATGGCGGCGCCCGAGAAGAACCTGCGCGAGCACATCGGCGAGCAGGTGCGCCTGACGTTCCACACGGCGCAGGACCGCATGATCGCGGCGAACCTGCTCGCGCTGGTGGATCCCGCCGGGCGTCTTGCCGTGGCGGATGCCGCCATCGCCGCCGCGCTGGGCTGTGCGGAAGCCGTCGTCACCGCCGTGCGCCGGCGCATGCAGCGCTTCGACCCGGTGGGCATGTTCTGCGCCGACCTGCGCGAATGCCTGATGGTCCAGCTGCAGGACCGCAACCGCTACGACCCGGCGATGGCCGCGCTGCTCGACAACCTCGAGATGCTCGCCCGGCGCGACCTGCGCGGATTGCAGCGCGTCTGTGGCGTCGATGCCGAGGACATGGCCGAGATGGTGGCCGAGCTCCGGCGGCTTGACCCCAAGCCTGGCGCGAGCTTCGACGCCCCACCCGCCGCCACCCTCGTGCCTGACGTGCTGATGCGCCGCGGCCCGGCCGATGACTGGATCGTGGAGCTGAACCCCGAGACCCTGCCCCGCGTGCTGATCAACCGCGGCTTCCACGCCCGCGCGGTGGTGGGGGCGAAGTCGCGCGACGAGAAGGCCTGGGTGGCCGAACGCTTCCAGACGGCCTCATGGCTGGTGAAGTCGCTCGAGCAGCGCGCCAACACCATCCTGAAGGTCTCGGCCGAGATCGTGCGCCGGCAGGACGGCTTCTTCCGCCACGGGGTCGCGCATCTGCGCCCCCTCATCCTGCGCAACGTGGCGGAGGAGGTTGGCATGCACGAGAGCACCGTCTCCCGCGTCACCTCGAACAAGGCGATCGCGACACCGCGCGGCACCTTCGAGCTCAAGTATTTCTTCACCACCGCCATCGCCGGCACGGCCGGGGGCGATTCCGTCAGCGCCGAGGCGGTGCGCCACCGCATCAAGTCGATGGTCGAGGCTGAGACCGCGGAGGATATCCTCTCCGACGATGCGATCGTGGAGCGACTTCGCGCGGAAGGCGTGGACATTGCCCGCCGGACCGTGGCCAAATACCGCGATGCGCTGCGGATACCGTCATCGGTGCAGCGCAAAAGGGAGAAGGCCGTCCCGGCCTGATCCGACCCAGCCTGTGCGGGCCCGCGCGGAGGATGCGGACCCGGCGATACGGTCGCCACGGGGCGGCCCCTCCCCTTCACTGAAGAAGGAGGGCACAGCCCCATGCATGTCACGGTCGCAGGCAAACAGGTGGAAACCGGCGAGGCGCTGAAGGTCCATGTGCGCGATGGCCTCGATGCCATCACGCGCAAGTATTTCGACCACGCGCTGGAAGCCAACGTCACCTTCCATAAGAACCGCGCGCTGTTCGCCTGTGACATCAACCTCAAGGCCGGGCGCGGCCTCGCGCTGCGCGGGGAAGGCGAAGGCCCCGACGCGCACCGCGCCTTCGACGAGGCCGCCGAGCACCTGGCCAAGCGCCTGCGCCGCTATCGCCGCCGGATGAACGAGCACGCGCGCTCGGCCGCGCCCGAGCGCGAGGTTGCGGCCGAACCGCCCGCTGGGCGCGAACGCGTGCTGCAGGCGATCGAGGACGAGGAGGAAGCCCCCGCCGCCGCCAACGGCGCCGACCACGGCGCCATCATCGCCGAGCACCCAGCCGCGATCGACCTGCTGACGGTGGGGGAGGCGGTGATGCGCATGGACCTCGCGCATGTGCCGGTGCTGATGTTCCGCAACAAGGCGACGCGCGCGCTGAACGTGGTCTATCGGCGCGCCGACGGGAATGTCGGCTGGATCGACCCAGGCGGCGCGTGACGCTGGGGCGCGGCGGGCTGGGCCTCAGCCGCCCGCCGCCTCCACCGCCGCAAGAACCCCCGGCAGGTCTGCCGCCCACGCCGCGGTCACCAGGTCCGGGCGTTCCAGCCAGAGGTGGTGGCGTAGCCCGGCCACGCGGGAGACCTTGGCGAAGCACGTCCGCAGCGTGAGCGACGCCCGGGTGGCGGGAATCAGCTCGACCACCGCGGTGCCCCGGCGGGCTGCCAGCAGCAGCGCCAGGCCGGCGCCATGCGGCGCGACGACGCAGGGCGCGCGGCGCAGCCGGGCGATGTTGTGGCCGAGCGTCGTGCGGCTGAACAGCGCGGCCTCGAAGCCACGCTCCGCCAGCGCGGCCTCCAGCGCCGCCTCGTTGCCCAGCGGCCGCTTTGGTGTGTCGCGCCGCGAGATATAGAGCGGCCCGCTGCCCATGGCCGGCCCGGCCATGGCGTCGGCGCGTGCGGCGATGCGCTCCAGCAGGCCGCCATAGGCCGCGCGATGCGCCATCAGGGCCAGGTTGCGCTGTGCGATGAACAGGCGTTCGACGAACAGCGCATCGCCCACCGCGATGCGCGGCGCCGCGCCGGCATCCGCAAGGTCCAGGCTTTCGCCAACGAAGGCCGGCGCGCGGTCGGACAGCAGCAGGGGCAGCGTGCCGGCGGCATCGTTCAGTCGCCAGGCCAGGCTCGGCAGCCATTCGGCGAACCAGTGGTAGAGATTGCCGTGCGGCTCGACCGCCATCACGGCGGCCGGAATCGTCGGCGCCGACGCCATGGCGGCGATCCCCTCCGTCGGCACCGGCCGCTGGTAGGTGAGCACCGGGCGCCCATCGCGGTCCCAGACAAGGCCGCCGCGATCGACGAAAACGTCGCGCAGCACCGAGACCTCCGGCGGCGGCAGGCGCGCGGCTATTGTCTCGAAGGTCGCCATGGCCCGCCCGGCCTCCTGCGCGATGGCCTCCGGCACCCCCGGCGCGGCCAGGATCACGGTGGGTGGCGATGCCAGGTCGCTGCGTGCGCCTTCCGGGCCGAAGGGGATGCCGGCCGGTTCGGGCTTGCGGTCGGAGGCGCCGAGCAGCCGCTCGGCCAGGGCCGCCGCCGTGGCGCGCATCGCCGGCGCCACGGTAGGCGCCTGGGCGGCACGCTGGAGCAACCGCAGCACCACCGGCATCTGCTGCGGATCGTGGCCCGGACCCCCGATGTAGGTTGCGGGGTCGGCCAGCAGCAGCGACAGTCCTTCGGGCAGCTGGCCCGCCTGCGCCATCTGCCAGGCAAGGACGACCCGCAGCGAGGGCTGGATGCGCGCGGCGATGGCGAAGGCCGCGGCGGCGGCGACGTCCTCGGCGCGGCCTTCGACCAGCGCCGCGTTCACCACCGCCGAGACGATGCCCGGGCCGACCCGCCTTGGGTCCAGCAGCGCTGCAAGGCGCAGGGCCTCGGCCCAATCCCCGCGTCGGGCCGCGTCGCGCACCGTGGCAGGCGCGGGTCGCGGCGGGCGCGCCTCCTTGTCCATGGTCGCGGCTGTTCCCCCTGCCACATCGCGCATCGCGGGCAACGATGCGGCGGCGGCGCAATGCTAGGGCAGCGTCCGGTCGCGTGGAACCGCCGCAGGGTTCCGCACGACGGGGCGTGAGTGGCTCGGGCGATCCGTCTTCTCCTGAGCGACGTCCGACGCGGCAGGCGCATGTGGCCCGTTCGTTCCCGAGGCGCGCAGCGGCGCCGGACCGAGGCCGGGCGGGGCAGCCTGCGCGCGCCTTGTCGGGCGTCGCGGCCCCGCGCGAGAGCAGCGCCGAGGCCCGGGCCGGAATGCCGGCCGGCCGGACGCAGGGAGACGCGGCGCATGTCGGAGACCATCGGCGAGGAAGACGCGCCGGGCGCCTCCGTGCTTGCCGAGGAGCCGCTGCGGAAGATGCTGGTGGGCACCTTCCACAAGACCGGCACCATGCTGATGTTCAAGGTCTTCACGCAGATCGCGGTGCGTCGGGGCTACCGGCTCTCGGAGCGGCGCAGTCGCATGCCGCTCGACGAATGGGACATCTTCTTCGACGCGCCTTCGCGCTTCGAGACCGGGCCCCTGCTGCCCACGGCGCGGGGCATCGTGGTGATCCGCGACCCGCGCGATGCCGTCATCAGCGGCGCGCACTACCACGCGCGCCTGGCGCCTGGCCCGCCCGAGGCCTGGGCGCATGTGCCCCGCCCCGGATTCGGCGGTTTGACCTATGCGCAGAAGACCACCTCGCTCCCGGATGACGAGGCGCGGATCTCCTTCGAGATGGACCACATGGCCGCGGGCACGCTGAAACGGATGGCGGAGTTCGCCAAGCCTTCGCCGATGTTCAGGACCATCCACTTCGAGGACCTGGCCACCGACACCGAACTGCTCACGTTCCGGCGCATGTTCCTCTGGCTCGGGCTGCGCCGGCAGGACATGGCCGCGGCGCTGCGCATCGCCGAGGCAAACAGCCTGTTCTCGGGCCGGCTGAACACGACGCATATGCGCTCCGGCCGTCCGGAGTAGTGGCGGGAGCAGTTCACCCCCGCCCTGCACGCCAAGTTCCGCAAGACATTCGGCGACCTCGCGGAACGGCTGGGCTACCCGGCGGCCTGACCGCGCCGGTCAGTGCACCAGCGCCGGCCCCATCCCGTGCTGAACGATGGCCGCGGTCGCGAGGGCGATGCTCGGCGCGGCGCCGATCGGCGTGCCGTCGGCGGCATGGATGGCGATGGCCGCCTGGCCGTTCACCACCACCGGGCGGACATAGGCGATGCGCTGCGCGCCATAGCGCGCCCAGTCGAGCGGCGAGAGCCGCTTGAGGTCGGCCGCCGACAGGGCCTGGTCTTGCGGCTCGTCGATATCGTCATACTCGGTCATCTGAGGTTCTCCTGCCGCGCCGTCCCCGCGGGGCCCGTGCGGCGTTGACCGGCCCGGATGGGCCCGGCTGGGGAAGGAGGGGGGATCAGCCCCGGTCGGGGCGCCCCTCCATGATCGTGGTCGGCCCGTTCGTGCGTGCGCCGATGCGGATGGTCCTGACCCGCGCCTCGGGCTGCGGGCGCTTCAGGTCGAGGTGCAGCAGCCCGTTGTCGAGCCACGCACCTTCCACCTCCATGCCTTCCGCGAGCACGAAGGCGCGCTGGAACTGCCGCGCGGCGATGCCGCGATGGAGGAAGACGCGCCCCTCGGCATCGTCCTTCTGGCGGCCGCGGATCACCAACTGGTTGTCTTCCTGCGTGATCTGCAGGTCGTCCATGGCGAAGCCGGCCACGGCTAGGGTGATGCGCAGGCGGTTATCGCCGGTCTGTTCGATGTTGTAGGGGGGGTAGCCATCGGCATTCTTGCCGACCCGGTCGAGCATCTGCTCGAGGTGGTCGAAGCCGAGGAACAGGGGCGAGCCGAAGAGCGACTGGCGTGACACCGAAGCGGGCCTCCTCATGCGAGAGCGAAGCGGTGGCGGGACCCGAAGCACCCCGCCATGCCACGATCTTGGCGGGCGGTGCCCGCGTTGCAAGGGGTGGCGCGCGATGCCCGGTCGAAGGGGGCTCCCCAAGCGGCCCGGCGGGGGCTAAGCACCCGGCGCCCCGCCATGACCGATACCCCGACGCTGCCGATCTTGTTCGTTCCCGACCCGCGACTGCGCGCCAAGGCGAAGCCCGTCGGCCCGGCGGATGCCGACCGGGTGCGCGCCCTGGCGCCGCAGATGCTGGCTTCGATGTACGCCGCGCCGGGCATCGGCCTGGCCGCGCCGCAGGTGGGCGAGCTGCTGCGCCTGGTGGTGATCGACCTGCAGAAGAACGAGCAGCCGGACCCGATCGTGCTGGTGAACCCCGAGATCGTCGCCGCCAGCAAGGAGGTCGCGACGCGCGAGGAAGGCTGCCTGTCCCTGCCCGGCCAGTACGCCGACGTGACGCGCCCCGCGCAGGTGCGCGTGCGCTACCACGACCTGTCCGGCGCGCGGCACGAGATCGCGGGCGAGGGCCTGCTCTCCGCCTGCCTGCAGCACGAGATCGACCACCTGGATGGGGTGCTGTTCGTGGACTACCTGAGCGCGCTAAAGCGCAATATGCTGCTGCGCCGGCTCGCCAAGGACCTCAAGGCGAAGCAGCGGGACTGAGCCGATGCGCCTCGCCTTCATGGGCAGCCCCGACTTCGCCGTGCCGGCGCTGCGCGCGCTGCATGCGGCGGGGCACGAGATCGCCGCCGTCTATTGCCAGCCGCCCCGCCCGGCCGGGCGGGGGCAGAAGGAAACGCCCTGCCCGGTGCATCGCGCGGCGCTCGATCTCGGCCTGCCGGTCCGCACGCCCGCGCGGCTCAGGCGCGATGCCGCCGAGCATGACGCCTTCGCCGCGCTCGACCTCGATGCCGCGGTGGTCGCCGCCTATGGGCTGATCCTGCCGCGCGCGATGCTGGATGCGCCGAGGCGCGGGTGCATCAACATCCATGCCTCGCTGCTGCCGCGCTGGCGCGGGGCGGCGCCGATCCATGCCGCCATCCTGGCCGGGGACCGCGAGACCGGCATCACCATCATGCGCATGGAGGAAGGCCTCGACACCGGCCCAATGCTGCTGGCCGAGGCGATGCCCATCGCGCCCGACGCCACGGCGGGCGCGCTGCATGATGCGCTGGCGGCGATGGGCGCGCGCCTGGTGCTGCGCGCCCTGGCCGAGGACCCGGCGGCGATTCCGCAGCCCGAGGCCGGCGTGACCTACGCGCCGAAACTGACCAAGGCGGATGGACGTCTCGACTGGGCGGCCGAGGCCGCCGCGCTGGAACGCCGCGTGCGCGCGCTGAACCCCTGGCCCGGCACCTTCTTCGACCATGGCGGCGAGCAGGTGCGCGTGCTGGCCGCGCGCGTCGAGCCCGGCGCCGGCGTCCCCGGCATGCTGCTGGATGATGCCGGCCTGGTCGCGACCGGCACCGCGGCGCTGCGCCTGCTGCGCCTGCAACGCCCCGGCCGCGCCGCGCAGGACGCGGACGCCTTCCTGCGTGGCTTCGCGCTGCCCCGCGGGACGGTCCTCGGCTGATGCCCGCCTTCGCGCTGCTGGTGGAATACGACGGCGCGCCCTTCATCGGCTGGCAGCGGCAGACGAGCGGCCTGTCCATCCAGCAGGTGATCGAGGAGGCCGCCGCCCACCTGAACGGCGGCGAGCCGCCCCTCGCCACAGCCGCCGGGCGCACCGATGCCGGCGTGCATGCGGAGGCCCAGGTGGTGCTGGTCGAGATCGCCGCCGACCTGCCGCCCGAGCGCGTGCGCGATGCGCTGAACTTCCACACCCGGCCGCACTCGGTCACGGTGCTGGCGGCCGTCGCGGCAGCGCCCGGCTGGTCGCCGCGCTTCGACGCGACCGGGCGGGCCTATCGCTATCGCATCCTGAACCGGCGCGCGCGCCCGGCGCTCGACGTCGGGCGCGTCTGGCACGTGCAGCGGCGGCTCGATGCGACGGCGATGCACGAAGCGGCGCAGGCGCTGCTCGGGCGGCATGATTTCTCCGCCTTCCGTGCGGCCTCCTGCCAGGCGAAGTCGCCGCTGCGCACGCTGGATCGCCTCGATGTGACGCGACTGGCCGACGAGGTGGTGATCGTCGCCGAGGCACGCTCCTTCCTGCACCACCAGGTGCGCAACCTGGTCGGCACGCTGGTCGAGGTCGGCATGGGCCGCCGCCCGGCCTCCTGGCCGCGCGCCGTGCTGGATGGCCGCGACCGCGCCCGCGCGGGGCAGACCGCGCCGCCGGAGGGCCTGACCCTGACCGGCGTGCGCTACGACCCGCCGATCGACTGGGGCTGACGCCGCGCCACCGCCGCCCTCAACATTTCTCGCCAAACCCGCCATAAGGCGCGGCGATGCCTGCCCGCGACCTTACCCTTCCCGGCGCCCGCCGCTCGGCCTGGCTGAATTCCCTGTTCGTCGACCATGCGCTGCTGCGCCTGGGCTGGCGCAACTGGGGCGTGGTTGAGAGCGGCCGGCTGTATAGGTCGAACCACCCCACGCCCTGGCAGCTCGACCAGGCGGTGCGGCGGCATGGCATCCGCACCGTGATCAACCTGCGCGGGCACCGCGAGGCCTGCGGGTCGGATGCGCTGGGCCGTCAGGCGGCGGCGGCGCTAGGGCTCGAGCACATCGACGCGCCGCTGGAATCGCGCGGCGCGCCGCACAAGGATCGCGTGCTGCGCCTGGCGGGCATCTTCGCGCGCATGACCGAGCCCGGGCTGATCCACTGCAAGTCGGGTGCGGACCGCACCGGGCTCGCGGCCGGGATCTGGCTGCTGGCGCGCGGCGGCACGGTGGAGCAGGCGCTCGACCAACTCTCGCTGCGTTTCGGGCATGTGGCGGCGGCGCGCACCGGCATCCTCGACGCCTTCTTCCGGTCCTACGCCGCCTTCGTGAAGACTCACGGCGCTAAGCCGTTCCTGGATTGGGTGCGGGAGGATTATTCGGAAGACGCCCTCCGGGCGTCCTTCCGAAGCACCCCCTGGGCCGACCGGCTGGTGGATGGCGTGCTGCGGCGCGAGTGACGCCGCAGCGCGGGCTCAGCGGCGCCTGCCGATGACCACCAGGTAGTCGCGCGGCATCGCGACGCCGAGCGGCGTGCGATGCGTGTCGTGGAACGCCACGAAGTCGCGGCGCAGGTCGTCCTTCCGGTCGGTCGCACGGTGCAGCATCTTGGTCGGGCCGTAGCCCTCGCTGAACACGTTCCAGACACGCTCGCCCGAGGGCATGCGCAGGACCGTCGTGCCGGTCTCGAAGGACAGGTCGAAATCGGCGCCGAGCAACTCGCGCACACGATCCTGTCGCCCCCATTCGAAGGGCGAGGGAGGTGCCGGGCTGGGCGGCGGCGGCATGTAGGGCTTCATCATCTGGAACATGCCGGCGAGGGTGCTGGTCGGCGGCCAGGTGGTGAGGCCGATCCGCCCGCCGGCCTTCGTCAGCCGCGCCAGTTCGCGCGCCACGGCATCCGGCCGGCTCGCGAACATCACGCCGCAGGTGGATGTGATGACGTCGAACGCGCCTCCGGGCAGGTCGGTGCCTTCCGCATCGCCGACGGCAAAGTCGATGTCGAGGTTGGATGCGGTCGCGAGCCGACGCGCCGCATCGATCACGCCCTCGCCGATGTCGATGCCTGTGACCTTCGCGCCCTTCTGCGCAAGGCGCCGCGCGGTCCATCCCGTTCCGGTGGCGAGGTCGAGCACGCTTTCGCCGGGCTGGATGTCGAGCAGGTTCAGCATGTGCTCGATGGAATCAGCGATCGACTCGCTGATCCTGTCATAGGCCGCTCCGCCTGCACCCCATGTGCTGGCGGCCTTCTCGTTGTGCGGCTGGATGGCCATGCGCGTTCTTCCCTGCTTGGCGCGCCGTTCGGCGCGCGGGCGGACGCTAGGCCCTATCGGCCGGCAATGACACGTCTATTCGCCTGCCGAATCATGCGCTTCGGCGCGCTGCGGAACCGCTTCCAGCGCCGTCACGTCGCCGCGCACCAGCGCCGGGATAGCGCGCGCCACGCGATCGGCCGGCCAGTCCCACCAGGCGATCCCGAGCAGGCGGTCCACCGTCGCCTCGTCGAAGCGCCGCCGCGCCAGCCGCGCCGGGTTGCCGGCCACCACGCCATAGGGCGGTACGTCCTCCGTCACCACCGCTCGCGCGCCGACAACCGCGCCATCGCCGATGGTGACCCCCGGCAGCACCAGGCATTCCGTGCCGAGCCAGACATCATTGCCGACCACGATGTCCCCGCCGCCGCGCCACGGATAGTCGGCGAGCGGCAGCGCATCGGCGAAGGCCCCGCCCATGATCGCGAAGGGATAGGTGGAGGGCCCCGCCATGGCGTGGTTCGCCGCCGGCATCAGGAAGGTGGCGCGATGCGCGATGGCGCAATACCGCCCGATGGTCAGCCGCCCGAGGCCGAAATTGTAGCGCACGCAGCGTTCCAGGAAGCGCAGCGGGTCCTCGTGATCGTGGTAGTAGGAGTAGTCCCCGGCGGCGACGTTCGCGACGTCGGGACTGAGCGCCAGCAGCGGGCGCAGGAAGACGGTGCCGGTGTCGCCCGGCACGGGGTGCAGCGTGTCGGGATCGGGCGGCGCGGTCATGCGGTGCTCCGGGGTTCCAGCCGCAGATACACGGCCAGCGCGGCCAGCGCGACCAGCAGGAACACGACCCCTGCCACCAGCGGCGCCGCCGGCGCGCCGCTCGCGTCGCGCGCCCAGCCCGCCAGCGGCGGCAGCAGCGCCAGCGCGCCATAGAACATGGTGTAGTGCACGCCCATGCCGAAGGCGCGGGACGGCGCGGACAGGGCGCGCCCCACCATTGCCATCACCAGGCTGGCCGGCGGTCCCGCCAGCAAGCCGAACAGGCCGAGCGCCACCCAGGGGCTGAGCCCCGCCACAACCGCCACCAGGCAGGCCGCCATGCCGAGCATGCAGCCGACCACTGTCGCCACCGGCCGGCCCAGCCTTTCCGCCACCGCCCCGCCTAGTGGCAGCAGCGGCAGGATGGCGAAGCCGACCAGGGAGGTGGCGGCACCCGCCGCCTCCGCCGCCCAGCCGCGCGCCACCAGGAAGGCCGGCGCAAAGCCCAGCGCCACCACGAAGGCCGCGTTGTAGAAGGCCCAGACCGTGGCCGCGCTCAGCAGCGGCGCCCATTCCCCGCGCAGCAGCC
>NZ_JACADR010000144.1 GCF_016106005.1 Roseomonas rosulenta | reverse complement strand
CTCGATCTGTTCGCGCGCCAGCAGCCGGCCGAGGCGCGGGCCGAGCCTCGGCAGGCTGCTGGCAAACAGGTCGGCCTCGCGCGCCAGCCGGCAGGGCAGGTCCGTCGCCTCGCCATGCTCCCAGGGCCAGGTGGTGGCGAGCACGATGCGGCGGAGCGCCGCGATCTCGTCGGGCGGCAGGCCCTGTGCGGCGGCGATGGCGGCAGCGGCCTCGGCCGAGCGGCGTTCCAGAAGGCCGCGCTCGGCATGCGCCTGGCCGTCATGCAGCAGGTCGTGCGCCGCCATCGCGGCGACGGCGAGCCCCGCTTCCTCGCGCGAGAGCAGCCCATCGTGCCGCGCCGCGCCGGCCAGCCAGCCCATGGCGCGCGTCGCCTCCGCCTGGTGCAGGCGGTCGTGGTAGGCCGGCTCGCGACCCGGAGGAAAGCCCGCGCCGTGGTCCTGCACGGCCTGCGCGATGGCAAGCGCTGCGCGATGCGCGGGGGCGGATGGATCCACCGTGCCGGCGGCGTCGGCGAGCGCGGCGCGCACCGCCGCCGGCATGTCGGGCGGCTGGTCGCGCAACGCGATCAGTGCCTGCTCCGCCGCCTTCATCGCGAGACCCGGCGCGCGCTGCACCAGCGCGAGGTCAAGAACGGTGCTGTGCGTCGCGGCCGTCGCGGCCATGGCCTTCGCCGGTGGTGTGGCCTGCCATCCTAGCGCGAGACCACGCGCCAGGGGCAAGGCTTCCGCCGGCGCGGCGGGAATCAGGCGACTGCCGCCTTGGGGCCGAGACCGAGGGTGCTGCGCATCGCCACCAGCATCTCGCGCGCCTTGTCGCCCAGTTCCTCGTCCGGCCCGGCCACGTGCTCGACCGCGGCCAGCGCCTTGCGGCGCTCGGCGGCGCTGGGCAGCAGCTTCGGCAGGGTGGCGAGCGCCTCCTCGCGCATCAGGGTGACGATCACGGTCTGCTCGCGGATCATGGCCTGGCGCGCCGTCGGGCTCATGCCGACGAAGGGCGGCTCGGTGGTGAGCAGCGCGTTGGACCGCGCGAGGCGCGAACGCCGCACGCCGCCGCGCGCGTCGGCCAGCAGGATCATCATGCGGATCACCGCCTCGGCATAGCCGCCCTCGGCGACCTTCGCGCGGGCATCGATATGCTGGGCCGGCTCCATGGAGACGGAACGCCGCGCCGCCTCGGCCTCGGCCGCCGTGTCGTCACCGGTCACGCCCACAGCCGCGAGGCCGCCATAGATCGCGTGGAAGGCGGTCTCCATGGTCGCGTCGCGCAGGTCGCGCCAGGTGTCGATGCTGCGCTCGACGCTGTCCGCCCAGGCCTTCTCCAGCGCCAGGAAGGGGTTGTCGGGCGCCGCCGGGGCACGACGGTCGCGCGCCATGCCGGCGAGCGCGCGCACCGGCATCATGAAGGGATTGAGGTCGGAGAGCATGTAGCGACGCGTGCGCATGGGGCTCGCCTGGCGGCGGGCCTCCGCGCCCGCCTCGGTGGCGAATTGCCGCACGATGGGGCTGACCAGCACGTCGTACAGGTGCTGGTTCATCTCGGAGATCTTGGCGACGGCGGGGAAGGCCTCGTTGCTCGCCTCGCCCGACAGGGTGCGGATGTCGGCGATCTTCCGCTCGACGAGCTCGACCTGCCATTCCTCGTTGGAGCCGCTGCCCCCGTGGCCGGTGATGCGCATCTCGTACAGGCCCGGCGCCACCGCCTCGATCATCTCAAGGGTGGTCGCGATCTCGCTGTGCTCCTTCTTCGCCACCGCGCCGGAGACGAAGATGCCAAGATGCCCGATCTGGTCGTGCAGCAGGTAGACGATGGTCTGGCCGAGCGACTTGATCTCCTGCTCGTCGCGATAGACGTCGGCGATCCAGCGCAGCGCCTGGCCAACCGGGGTGATGTTGTCGCCGGAGGAGGCGAAGACGATGACCGGTGCCTTCACCTCGCGCATGTTGAAGGTCTCGCCCCCGCCCGAGGAAATGGTGCCGGAGGAGAAGCGGTTGCCGATGAACAGGTTGTCGACGATCCAGCGGATCTCGTCCGTGGTCATCAGGAAGTAGCCGCCCCACCAGCGCTCGAATTCGAGGAAGCGGTCGGCCTCGCTGTCCACGCTGGCATAGAGGTCGAAATACTTACGGAACCAGGTGTTGCCCGGCGACAGGCTCTCGAAGTTCGCCACCAGCCCGGCGCCGTCGAACTTGCCGTTGCCGAGATCCGCCATCAGCGAGGACGGCCAGCCGCCGCCCGCGAGCCCGCCCAGGTAGCGCATCGGGTTGCGCCCTTTCTCGCCGGCCCAATAGGACAGCGGCGCGCCGTTGAGCACCAGCGCGCCCACCGCGTCGGGTGCGGCCGCGCCCAGCATCATGGTCGCCCATCCGCCCTGGCAATTGCCGATCACCACGGGCTTGGGCGCGGCCGGATGGTCGGCGGCGATGCGCCCGAGGAAGGTCGCCTCCGCCGCCGTCACATCGAGGATGGTCTGCCCCTTCTCCGGCTCGCGGTAGAAGATGACGAAATACACCGGATGCCCCCGGCGCAGCGCGACACCTACCTGGCTGTCGTTCTTGAAGCCGCCGATGCCCGCGCCGTGGCCCGCGCGCGGGTCTATGATGACGAAGGGGCGCAGCTTCGGGTCGGCGGCGCGGGTGCCCTCGGGCGGGGTGATGCGCACCAGCGCGTAGTTCACCGGCCGGGGCAGGGTGCGGCCATCGACCACCGTCTCGTATTCGAAGAACAGCACGGGCGGGCAGCCGGCGCGCTCGTGCTCGACGAAGTTGTTGCCGGCCTGGCGCATCACGTCCCAGAACATCACCCAGCGCTGCGCGGCGTCGGTCGCGTAGGCCTGCGCGTCCTGCACCAGCGCGGCCGGGGTGCGGGTGAAGCTCGCGGCGAGGTCCTTCATCGCCTGCGCGCTGGCGCTGCCCGGCACCGCGGGCATCAGGGCGCCGGCATGGCGGCCCATCACCTCGGTCAGGGCGCGCATCTGGTCGAGCACGCGGGTCGTCGTTTCCTGGGCCTTCTCCGCCAGTTCGCGGGTCGGCAGGCTCGGGATCGGGGGCATGGTCGGGTACTCCGTCGTCAGGTCGATTTTCTGCGCCGCGGCGGGCAGGGCTTCAAGCGTTTTCGCTGCGTTGCAGCAGGCCCAGCACGTGGCGGGCGATCATGCCTTCCTCGTCGGTCGGGTGGACCAGGACGCGGGTAGCCGCGCCGGGCGCGGAGATCTCGGGCGCATTGGCCGCGTTCAGCGCCGGATCGAGCGCGATGCCGAGGAAGCCCAGCTCCTCGCAGACCGCTGCGCGGATGGCCGGGGCGTTCTCGCCGATGCCCGCGGTGAAGACCAGCGCGTCGATGCCGCCGAGCGCAGCCGCCAGCGCGCCGACCTCGCGGCGGACGCGCCAGCAGAAATGCGACAGTGCCTGCGCGGCGCGCGGATCGGCGCTGGCCTCGAGGTCACGCACATCCTGGCTGATGCCCGACATGCCCTTCAGCCCGGCATTGCCATACAGCAGCTTCTGCACGGCAGCGGCGTCCATGCCCTCGGTCGTCAGCAGGTGCAGCAGCACGCCGGGGTCGATCTGTCCGCAGCGCGTGCCCATCGGCACCCCGTCGAGCGCGGTGAAGCCCATGGTGCTGTCCACGCTGCGCCCGCCCCGCATGGCGCAGAGCGAGGCGCCATTGCCCAGATGCGCCACCACCACGCGCCCGGCGGCCAGCGCAGGCTCGCTCTCGGCCAGGCTGCGCGCGACGTATTCGTAGGACAGGCCGTGGAAGCCGTAGCGCCGGATGCCGCGCGCATAGAATTCCGGCGGCAGGGCGAAAGTGTCGGCCTCCCAGGCATGGCTGCGGTGGAAGGCGGTGTCGAAGCAGGCCACCTGCGGCACGCCGGGGAAGCGTTCCGCCGCCGCGGCGATGCCCGCGAGGTTGTGCGGCTGGTGCAGAGGGGCGAGCGGCGCCAGTTCGCGCAGCCGCTCCATCACCGCCACGTCCACCATTACGGGCGCAGCCATGTCCGGCCCGCCATGCACCACTCGATGCCCGATGGCCGCCACGCGCCGCCCGGCCAGCACGCCCTCCAGCCAGTCGATGATGATGCCGAGCCCGGCGCGGTGGTTGGCCGGCGCGTTGCCGTCGTCCCAGTGGCGCTCGGCCAGGCGCGTGCCCGCCGCATCCTTCGCGGTGAAGCGCGGCGAAGCGCCGATGCCCTCCAGCTGCCCGGCGAAGCGCGGGATGGGCGGCGGTGCGGCCGGCACCTCGAAGACCTCGAACTTGATCGAGGAGGAGCCGGCGTTGATCACCAGCACCACATCGCCTGCCGCGATCACGTCGTCATCTCCGCAACCCGCGACTGCCCGGTCCGGCGCCAATAGCCATAGAGCACCGCGAAGGCTGCCGACATCAGCCGCGCATGCTCGTCATCGGCGCGGCTGGTCAGCATGACCGGCACCTTGGCCCCGAGCACCAGCCCGCCGGTATCGGCCTGCGAGAGGAAGACGAGCTGCTTGGCCAGCATGTTGCCGGCCTCGAGGTTCGGCGCGATCAGCACGTCGGCGCGGCCCGCGACGCTCGAATGGATGCCCTTGGTGCGCGCCGCCTCCAGGTCCACGGCATTGTCCATGGCGAGCGGCCCGTCCACCAGGCCGCCCTTGATCTGCCCGCGCTCGGCCATCTTGGACAGCGCCGCGGCGTCCACGGTGGAGGGGATGGCGGGGTTGATCGTCTCGATCGCCGAGAGGATGCCCACGCGCGGTTCGGCGATGCCGATCGCCTGCGCGAGGTCGATCGCGTTCTGCACGATGTCGGCCTTGGTCATCAGGTCGGGCAGGATGTTGATGGCGGCATCCGAGATGATCATCAGCCCCTGGTGGCCCGGGATGTCGAGCACGAAGGCGTGGCTGATGCGCCGCCCGGCACGCAGCCCGCCATCGCTCTTGGTGACGTGCTTCAGCACCTCGTCCGAGTGGATGTTGCCCTTCATCACCGCCTCGGCCTTGCCCTCATGGACCAGGCAGACGGCGCGCGCTGGCGCGTCGTGGACGGAGCCGACGGGCTCGATGACGGCGTCCTTCAGGTCCCAGCCGATCTTCGCCGCCGCCGCGCGGATCTCGGCCTCGGGCCCGACCAGGATGGGGGCGATCAGCCCTTCCTTCGTGGCTTCCCAGGCGCCGCCGAGGGAATTCTCGTCGGTCGGCGCGGCCACCGCGGTCGGCATGGGGGGCAGGCCGCGGCAGGCCTCCAGCAGCCGGGAGAATTTGCCCCGCGGTACCAGCGTCAGCGCCGGGATGACGACGCCATCGGTGATCAGGCGGGTCGGCGGTGGGCTGACCTCCGCGGTGCCGATGGCGACCAGGACGCCGTTCTCCTTCTCGAGCCGGCAGTCCATGACCAGCAGGTTTCCGGGCAGCTTCTCGCGCACGGTCACAGTCGCGACCACGACGTCGCCGGCCTCGACGCGCGCATGGAAGCGGATGTCCTGGTAGCGGTACACCGTGCCCGGACCCGGCAGCTTGTTGCCCAGCGCCGCCGAGAAGAGCGAGGCGCACCACATGCCCGGTGCGACCGCCGTGCGCCCGGTCTCCTGCTCGGATTCGCCCGGCAGGTTGACCGGGTTGAGGTTGCCCGAGGCATGCGCAAAGACGATCAGGTCGTTGGGCGTGCACAGGCGCGTGATGCTGGCACTTTCGCCGACGTCGATCTCGTCCCAGGCACGTCCGATGAGCGCGGGGGCGGTCAGGGTCACAGGCGCATCTCCGGGATTGTGTCGGGCAGGATCAGGGGCGCGGTGGTGGCGGCGATGATCTGCTCCACCGGGACACCGGGCGCGCGTTCGCGCAGCACCAGCCCCTCCGGTGTGGGTTCGATCACCGCGAAGTCGGTCACCACCAGGGATACGGGGCGCGCGGCGGTGGGCGGCAGGGTGAGTTCCGGGACGATCTTCGCCTCGCCCTTCGCGGCATGCTGCATGGCGATGACGACGCGCTTCGCCCCGGCGACCAGGTCCATCGCGCCGCCCATGCCGGCGACCATGCGCCCTGGGACCGTCCAGTTCGCGAGCCGCCCCCTCGCATCCACCTGCAGCCCGCCCAGCACCGTCATGTCGAGGTGTCCGCCGCGGATCAGCGCGAAGGATGTAGCGCTGTCGAAGGCGAAGGCACCGGGAATGGCGGAGATGAAGCCGCCGCCGGCATCGGTGAGGTTCGGGTCCTCCATGCCCTCGGGCGGGCGGGCGCCGAAGCCGATGATGCCGTTCTCGCTCTGGAACGCCACCAGCATCCCTTCGGGCACGTAGCGCGCCACCAGCGTGGGCAGCCCGATGCCGAGGTTGACCAGGGTGCGGTCGTGCAGCTCCTGCGCGACGCGACGCGCGATGATCTCCTTCGCGTCCATCTCAGCGCGGCCTTTCCACCAGGTGGGTCACCAGGATGCCCGGCGTGCGGACATGGTCGGGGGGGATGACGCCGATCGGTACGACCTCGTCCGGCTCGGCGATCACGAGGTCGGCGGCCATCGCCATCACCGGGTTGAAGTTCTGCGCGGTCAGCCGGTAGGTCAGGTTGGCGTAGTAGTCGGCCTCGTAGCAGTGCAGCAGGGCGACATCGGCGCGCAGCGGCTTCTCGAGCAGGTAGTCGCGGCCATCGACGGTGATCACCTGCTTGCCCTCGGCGACCGTGGTGCCGACGCCGGTGGGTGTCAGCACGCCGCCCAGGCCCGCGCCGCCGGCGCGGATGCGCTCGGCCAGCGTGCCCTGCGGCACGAGGTCCACCTCAATCTCGCCGGCCATCATCTTCTGCTGCGTCACCGGGTTGGTGCCGATGTGGCTGACGATGACACGGGCCACGCAGCCGGCCACCACCAGCCGGCCGATACCGAGGTCGGGCCGCCCGGTGTCGTTGCCGATCACGGTCAGGCCGCGCGCGCCGCGCGCCACCAGCGCGTCGATCACCCGCCGCGGGGAGCCGACGCCGAGGAAGCCGCCGATCATCACGGTGGCGCCGTCGGGCACCAGCGCGGCCGCCGCCTCGGGGGAGATCGCTTCACGCATCGCGTTCAGGCCACGTTGTGCAGGCCGGCATCGACGTAGATCGTGTCGCCGGTCATGCCGCTGGACGCGCCGCCCACCAGGAAGGAGACCACGCGCCCGACCTCCGCGATGTCGACCAGGCGGTGCTGGGGAGCGCGTTCCTGCGCCATCTGCACCAGCTCGTCGAACTGAGCGATGCCGGAGGCGGCGCGGGTCTTGAGCGGGCCGGGGGAGACGGCGAAGGCGCGGATGCCGCGTTCGCCGAGCTCCGCCGCGGCGTAACGCACGGACGCCTCCAGCGCCGCCTTCACCGGCCCCATCACGTTGTAGTTCCCCACCACCTTGTCGGCGCCGTAGTAGGACATGGTGACCAGCACGCCGCCCTTGTCCATCAGGGGTTCGGCCAGCTTCGCCATTCGCAGGAAGGACCAGCACGAGACGTGCATGGCCTGGGCGAAGCCTTCGGGCGAGCAATCCACCACGCGCCCATGCAGGTCCTCGCGCGGGGCGAAGGCGATCGAATGGATGACGAAGTCGAGGCTGCCCCAGTCCCGGCCGATGCGTTCGAACAGCGTCTCCAGCGCACCGGGCTGCTGGACGTCGAGTGGGGCGATGATCTGCGCCTGCAGCTGTTCGGCCAGCGGGCGGACGTATTTCTCGGCCTTCTCGTTCAGGTATGTGACGGCGAGGTCGGCGCCGAAGGCGCGCAGCTTCACGGCGCAGCCATACGCGATGGAATCGGCATTCGCGATGCCGACCACGAGGCCGCGCTTGCCCTTCAACATGTCGCCCACACGGCTGTCCGGGTCCCAGACCGTGGGAAGTGGGTCGATCGGGCGGGTCTCGGCGGGCATGGCGCGGCTCCTGGGGCTATCGCGGCCAGGGGTGCCACGTCGGACTGCCCGGCTTCTTGACCTAGAACAGATTTCGCGTCGCCGGCCACCACAAATCTGTTGCGGTGCAGCACGGCGCGCCTCCGCCGAGGGTTGCCACCCCGCCGCGCCCGGCGGAAGGTGCGCCCGCCGCCATCCTTGAGGAAACGCGATGTACATCGAACACCGCCAGTACACCTTCCACCCCGGCAAGCAGCCGACCTGGATCGACGCCTTCGGCAGCCACGGCTTCCCGTCCTCGGTCCGGACGCTCGGCGCCCCCTCGATGGGCACCTTCACGGTCGAGGTCGGCACCATCAACCGCTTCGTCTTCATGCGCGGCTGGGACGACATCGACGCGCGCGACGCAGGCCTGGCGGCGCGCGAGGCCGACCCGCAGTGGAACGAGTTCAAGAAGCTCGCCGCCGGCTGCATCATGTCGCAGGAAGTGAAGTTCCTGAAGCCGACCGCCTTCTCGCCGATCCAGTCGGCCAAGGATTTCGCCTTCAAGCGCGAGATCGGCGGCACCGGCATGATCGTCGACCACCGCACCTACGACTTCCACCCGGGCAAGATGCCGGCCTGGCTGAAGGCCTACGAGGAGCTGGGCCTGCCGGTGCAGAAGCGCATCCTGGGCCAGCTGCTGATGTTCGGCGTGACCGAGATCGGCCCGATCAACCAGGTCGTCTTCTGCTGGCTGTATGAGGGCTTCGGCGACCGCGACCGCCGGCGCACCGCCATGGCGGCCGACCCGCAGTGGCAGGAATTCGGCAAGGTGGTGGGCGGGCTCGGCGCGCTGAAGCAGCAGACCGTGATGGCGCTGAAGCCGACCGCCTTCTCGGTCGTGAAGTGACGCAGCCCGGCGCGGGCCGCCGCGCCCGCGCCGCGGCCCAGCAGGGGCGCCGCGCATGACCAACCTTCCCGTTCCCGTCGCCGACGCGGCGCTGCGCGCCGAGATCCTCGACTGGCTCGACCGCTTCGCCGCCTGCGTGCGCGATGTCGATTTCCGGTCGGCCTACCCGTTCTGGCACGACGACATCGTCATCTTCGGCACCTACCAGGAGCTGGTGCGATCGCGCGTGGCCTGGACCGACACGCAATGGTCCAACGTGTGGCCGCGCACCAAGGAGTTCCGCTTCGACCTTGCGAATACCGAGGTGCTGGCCTCCCCCGGTGGCGGCATGGCGGTGGCGGTCACGCCCTGGACCAGCATCGGCTGGAACCCCGATGGCAGCGAATTCGACCGCCCGGGCCGCGCCACCATCGTGCTGCAGAAGCAGCCAGACGGGCGTTGGGTCGGCGTGCACAGCCACATGTCGCTCGGCCGCGGCGTGCCGCAGGACAGCCACGGCACGCGGCCGATCAAGGCACGCTGAAGGGCGCGCTTCATCCGCGCTTAAGGTCCGGCGGCGAGGATGGCGCCCCTCGCCACCGGGTGGACCCATGCAGGACATCGTGCGGCCGAGCGCCGTCAACGCCGCCGACCGCTTCCTGACCTTCGCCTTCGCCGCCGCGGAACTGCTGGTCGAGACCGACGCGGAAGGCCGCATCACCTTTGCCGAGGGCGCCTTCCCGGCCCGCTTCGGCCGCCCCGGCGCGGGCTTCCTGGGCCGGCCGGTGCAGGACCTGGTGGCGCGGGACCAGCGATCGGGCATGGGCACCGCGCTCGAGCTGCTGAGCGCCACGGGGCGCATCCGCCCCACCGCGATCCGCCTGGCGGACCGGGCGCGATCGGCCTTCAGCGTGGCCGGGCTGGCGGTGCCGGGGCGCACGGGCGCCTTCTGCCTGACCTTCGCGCCGCTGCCCAACGACCTGCCGGGCGGGCCACTGCCGGGCGGGCCGGGCCTTGCCCGCGCCGCCGAGGAATTGCTGCGCGGCGGGGAGGAGAACGCGGCCCTCGGCCTGATCGAACTCACCGGCGATGGCGGGGCGCTGGCGCCGCGCGCGGACCTCGCGGCGCGGATCCAGCAGCTGCTCTCGACCCAGGGCGGGGCGGGGGCGGTCGCGGCGGATTTCGGCTCCGGGCGCTTCGGCGTGTTGCCCGGCGAAGGGCTGCCCGATCTCGGCGCGCTGTCGCAGCAGGTGGCGCTGCTGCTGGCCCAGCATGGGCTGCCGGGCAGCATCGGCACGCGCGCCGTCTCGCTGGCCTCGGGCGACCTGTCGCCGGTGCAGGCCACGCGGGCGCTGCGCTTCGCGCTCTCGGCCTTCGCCCGCGGCGGGGACGAGGCGCTGGAGAGGGCGGGCTTCTCGGGCGGCCTGTCGGGCTTCGTGGCGAGTGCCGCGGAGCGCGCGACGGCGCTGCGCCGGACCATCTCGGAACGGCGATTCCGCCTGGCCTTCCAGCCCATCGTGCTGCTCGCCGACCGCCGCGCCCACCACTACGAAGCGCTGCTACGCCCGATCCCGACCCCCGGCACGCCCTATGGCGAGCCGTCGGAATTCATCGCCCTCGCCGAGACGGTCGGGCTGTCGGAGGCGCTCGACTGGGCGGTGGTCGAGACCGCCTGCGAGGCGGCGCGCGCGGCCGCGGGCGCGCGCATCGCCTGCAACCTCTCGGGGCTGTCGCTGCAATCGGCGCCGTTTCGCGAACGCCTCTGCGCCCTGCTGGAAACGGCGCCCGATCTCGCGAAGCGCCTGCTGGTCGAGATCACCGAAACCGCCGAGATCGAGGACGAGGCGGAGGCGCGGCGTACCGTCGACGCGCTGCGCGCCCTCGGCCTGCCCATCTGCATCGACGATTTCGGCGCCGGCGCGGCGGCCTTCCGCTACCTGCGCGCCTTCCGGGTGGATTTCGTCAAGGTCGATGGCGTCTATGTGACCAACGCGGTCGAGAGCGAGCGCGACCGCGGCTTCATCGCCGCCATGGTGGACCTGGCCCGCGCCGTCGGCGCCCAGGTGGTGGCCGAGCGGATCGAGACCGAGGCGCAGGCCGCGCTGATGGCCGGGCTCGGCGTCGCGTTCGGCCAGGGCTACCTGTTCGGCCGCCCGGGCGCGCTGCCCGGCGCCTGACCCCGGCGTGCCGGCCGCGCCGCG